>CAYREW010000015.1:8963-10415 GCA_964423535.1 uncultured Candidatus Saccharibacteria bacterium | reverse complement strand
AAAGCAGCGCAGGTTGGTTTAGCCTTAAACTGTTCAATCAACAACTACACCTTTTTTGAACGGAAAAACTACTTTTACCCTGATTTACCAAAGGGATATCAGATTTCGCAGTACAGAGAGCCGTTGTCGTTAGGCGGTTGGATTATGGTAGGTGATAAAAAGGTGCGGATAAACAGGGCGCATCTGGAAGAAGATACAGCTAAATCAATCCACACTCCGGGAGCCACAGAGCTGGATTTTAATAAATCCGGTGTTCCACTGTTGGAAATTGTTTCAGAGCCGGATTTAAATTCAGCGGAAGAGTCCAGCGCTTACTGCAAGGAGATTCAAAAAGTGGTCAGGGCTGTTGGTGCTAGTGATGCTGATATGGAAAAGGGGCAAATGCGGCTTGAGGCAAACATATCGCTTCGGCAAGCCGAAGAGAATTTACAAAATCCCAAATCCCAAATCCCGAATAATAATCACAACCTTCCTAATTACCGGGTTGAGGTAAAAAACATCAACTCGTTCAGATATTTGGAGCAGGCAATTCAATATGAAATAAATCGACAGCAGAAAGCTTTGGAAAGCGGCGAAGTCTTGGAATTGGAAACAAGAGGATTTAATAGCAAAGAGGGGACTACTTTTGTTCAGCGCAGCAAAGAAGAAGCGCACGATTACAGGTATTTTCCCGAGCCGGATATTCCTCCGTTAAAGCTGGGTAGGGAATGGGGTGGGGAAATTAAAGCTAACTTGCCGGAACTTCCTGCGCAAAAAGCGGAGAGGTTGGTTTCGGAGTATAATCTTCGGGAAGATTATGCTTTGCTTTTAGCTGAAGATGATATTAATGCTGATTTGTTTGAGTCTGCTGTTGGTGACGGCGGTGACGCTGAGGAAGTGGCTAATTGGATAATTAATCGTCCTTCCGATGTCAAAGGGTTAGGCGGGTCGGAACTTGTTGATGCAATTAAGAAGGAGGAAGAAAATGTAGTTGAAGATGAAGATGTTTTAGTTAAAGCAGTGGAAAAAGCGATTAAGGAAAATCCGGAAGCAGTGGAAGATTACCGCAGCGGCAAAGAAAACGCAATCCAGTTTTTGCTGGGGCAGGTAATGAAGGAGACTAAAGGGAAAGCTGATCCGCAGAAAACGATGGAATTGCTAAAAGAAAATTTGTAGTCGCCTCTTCGGCGACCCGCCGTAGAGGCGGGCGCAATTTATTGAGCACTAGTGATTATTACGAAAAAGCACTTTAAAACTACACTTACCTTAATAATGTAGTTGCGGCATCGTATGCCGCCCGGAATGTATTAGCGACCTTTAGGTCGCGCCTTTTTGTTTCTCTACTAACTTATGGGCAACTATAAAAACTGTTACTAAACTAACTTAATCTGTAGTTGCAGGGCTTGTCCCTGCCGTTATCAAAGCAGCTTAATCTGTAGTTGCAGGGCTTGTCCCTGCCGTTATCAATGCAGC
>CAYREW010000015.1:5073-8863 GCA_964423535.1 uncultured Candidatus Saccharibacteria bacterium | reverse complement strand
GTCCCTGCCGTTATCAATGCAGCGAGAACCCAAAACTGCAAACTTAAATCATTTTTAAAATAGGGAACATCCACCAACCCGTGGACTAACATATAAACCAAGCCCAAAACCAGCGGTAAATAAGGCTTCCACATCTGTTGGAGAGACAACTTTTTGCTAATTAAGTGCCAAATAATTGCAAAAAATGATAGAGCTCCTAAAAACCCCAATTCTGTCCAGAAATTCAATAAAATATTGTGCGGATACTCCAGCGGTTCTCTATCGCAAGTATAATATGTGGAATAATAAAGCTCTTTAAAACCGGAAAGTCCGGCACCTGTAAGCGGTCTGTCCAAAAGCAAGTTACCAGCACCTTCCCAAAGGCAAAAGCGCAGGCGGGTAGTGTTTGATGTATATCTTTCTTCCGCCTGTATTGTAATTTCCGGATTAATGTATGCAGAAGCGATTGGTAAAGCAATACCGGCTGCTAAAACAAGAACAAAAATAACTTTTGCGCATTTTTGCAGTAGTTTGGGATCCAAACGGGTTAAGGGGAGAAGAAAAAGCACTACAGCACTGGCAATTAATGCACCTGTTGATTTTGTAAACACAATTGCTAAAAGATAAAGAGCTGTCAGAGCAATCCACCCAATATCTTTAATCCAAATTCTGTTAGAAAAAGGCTTTTTAACCTGGCTGAAAGCTAAAGCTAATAGAGGACCCAGATACAGCCCCACAGCGTTAGCAGAATTGTAAATAGCGTGTGCACGACCCTGTTCCGCTTCGTGCTGTGCAAAAGTTAGCGCTGATGTTTTAAACGATGCGAAGTTGTATATTACACCCTGCGCAACACCAAGCAGTGCAACAAGAAAGCCGGAAAACATTAATCCGCGGAAAACCCACCGCCACTGCTCAGGTGTTTTAATTGTATCTTTAACCACAACATAGAAAAGAATTGGTTCAACAATGTAAGCTTTTAAAATACCTAAAGCACTGCGCTTCTCCGGTGAAATAATTACTGATATAAGTCCTGCTGCCAGAAAAAATATTAGAGGTAGGTCAGATTGTATTTTCGGAAATAGAGTAGCGCAACTTGTTGCGCGCCTTTCTTTGAACAACTTGTTTACCAACCACAACCCCACTGTCAGCAAAACCAATATTTCCAAAAGCGTTGTCGGCAGCGAGCCCGCAACCGGCACATTGTGCACAGCAAACCGCAACACATAAAGCGGCGCCAACCCCGCTGTTATAGTAATTAGAACAAGTATCACCATTTTCCCTTTAACCACGCCCCTTAAACAGAGCCTCGCTCTGTTTACCCTGTTGTGAAGCCAAAATCCAGACACCAATCATAATAGGTGTATAAAATAGAGAATTGATAAAGTTTGATTCAATTAGTAATCCTCCTGCTGCCGCCAGCAGTGCTAGATTGTTTGCATCTATTGTTGCTGTTTTGTCCTGTATTGCTACAATTGCTGATTTTACATTTTTCCAAAGCAGTTTAATGTAAATCCACAGATAAGCAGCAAAGCCAAAAATGCCAGTTGTTGCCAAAACAAAAAGGAGGGAGGAATCTGCACCGGCACCTGCCTTACCACCGTAAGGGTCTTTCCAGGTAAAGAAACCGTAACGTGCTTGAGCATAGCGGTAGGTGTTAAATCCCACACCTGTTAACCAGTTCCGTTTGTCAGTAATAATTTCCAAGGATTGCTTCCAGTTTACAATTCGCGCTTGTGCCGAGTCATCTGGGTCAACACCGCCGGCTATTCTTGTTTGAACCCTGGGTACAAAAAAATACGCGCAAAAGGCAATTATTAAAGCAAGGAGAAAAAGTTGGCGGGATTTGAAAAGTGAAATTATACCTATTACAGTAGCAAACATCAGCCAAGCTGAGCGGGAGAAGGTTAGTAACAACGCAATTATAATAATACATGCAGCTGCAACCAGCATTAGCTTGAGGTTGCCTGAAATTAATTTTGGTAATAATAGGGACAAAATTAATACCAAATAAGCACCGGTAAAATTAGGGTCAAAAAAAGTGGAAAGCAATCTTCCTTGGTGCGGATCCCACCCTTCCGATGTCATTGATGCAAAATCAGGAAAAATTGCCAATTGAATAAAACCTGCAATTGCAATTATTACACCAGTAATTATAATAATGCTGGTTAATGTTTCAAAACTGGTTGCTTTTTTCTTTAATAAATCACTGGACACAAAATAAATTCCTGAGTACATAACCCAGCGGGCCCAGTATGCTGCGCTTGCCAAAAAATGCAATTGGTTAATGTAGCGGCGGCCATTAAACAGTGTGATTAAAGATATTGCAGCGAAAAGTGCAATTGGTGCTGAAAGTCCGGGTAACTTAAGTTGTCTGTCAACTGCTAACGCTTCGATTAGCCAAATAACCACTGTTGCACCTACAAGCAAGTCTGTAACGTATAAATTAATAGTAGCACCACCAAAAGGCAAACGCCCAAATTGGCCAAGAGGTATGGATAATATTGTTAGATAGAGTAATAGTTTGGATATACGCATGGATTAATTGTTATTGTAGCAAAACAAGTGGCGGAATATCGATACCAATTACTTAAATTCGGTTAATAGGTACCTAGCCAAATGGCTAAATTCTTAATACATATTCATAAAGTTCCTCAACCTGCTCTGTAATTATATCTTCCGTATAACCGGAGACTGCTTTTTTCTGACCTTTTTCAGCCAGTTTATTTCTTAAATTCCCATTCCAAATTAACCTCTCCAGCGCTGCAGCCAATGCTTCCGGATCATTTGGCGGAACCAGCAACCCGTTTTTACCATCTTTGATTATTTCCGGAGTGCCTCCGATAGTGTTTCCAATTACTGCTACACCAGCCTGCATTGCTTCAACTACAGTTGTTGCAAAAGGTTCCGGCTCAATTGAAGGGTGGATAAAGATATCCATTACTTTAAGCAAAGCAGGAACATCATCTCTTTGTCCTGTTAGATAAACTGTGTCTTCAAGATTGTGCTTTTTGAGAAAATTACGCAATTCCTCTTCAATATCACCTTCCTGACCTTTCCCGGAGCCGATAATTAAATACTTTAAATTGCCATTAGTAATTAGAAATTCGGAATTAGAAATTAGTTTTGCTGCCTTCAGCAACACCTTTGCTCCTTTCCATTCCACAAGTCTGCCTACAAAACCAATCACAATATCGTTATTTTGAATATTAAATTCGCCCCTGACTCTTTTAAGATCCTCATTTCTTAAGTTCTTTATTCTCTTGTACATATCTGTGCCGACGTAAATGATACGGATTTTGGCACTCCACTTGCTGTAGATGCGCGGCATTCCGCGTTTAGGCGACGCGTGTTTCGCAGATGCATAATAGTTCTTTAACCTTTCCGAAACAAAAGTTATCCCATCCGGCACCGGTAACAATAACCTAAATAACACGCGCGGATATGTGTAATCCCTAATAAACCAAATCAGTTTAATACCTAATTGTTTTGCAGATAAAATCCCGGGCAGCCAGGCGCGCGCTGTATTGGTGACAATTAGGTCGGGATTAATTTCTTTCCCAATTTCTTTAATCTTTTGCGCTGTTTTATAAATAGAACATAAAGCTTTTGGCAATTTGAGGGGATTCCCGGTTTTATACTGCGGGTAACTGATTGAAAAAACTTCAGCCCCGGCATCTTTGTACTGCTGGATCAGATCTGGAAAATCGGGGGAACAGATTACAAAAGGTTTGTATTTTGTTTTATCCAGGTGTGCGATATGCTTAGCTAACACCAGCTCGGCTCCGCCAATAAAAGGGGTGTGGTCTAGAAA
>CAYREW010000015.1:1357-4973 GCA_964423535.1 uncultured Candidatus Saccharibacteria bacterium | reverse complement strand
TACGATATTTTAAAATTCCAGCTCCGCGCGTTTGCTGGCGTTTCCAAAATGTTAAAAAAGAATAATCCTGGTGATGGGTAACTTTAACAGGTATAAAAAGTAGGGAATAACCTGCTTTTACAACTTTTTCTTTTAAATTTCCGTCTTCGCCGGAAGCGTAATGGGGAAATGATTGATCAAACCCGCCGACTTCCTCGAACACAGATTTTTTGTAACTGATGTTGTTGGTTTGGAAAGGGTGTTCGTCCCGTTTTCTTGATAAATAGGGAGACAAATGTAGTTGCAGCCCTTGTGGCTGCCAATCTTTGAGTTCCGGAAAATACTGCATCTCATTCCACGTCTCATACTTCGCAAAAACATTGGTTTTAAGTGTTTCTTCCGAAGCTTGTAGATAACCTCCAACACCGGCAACTTCCGGATGCTTATTGTAACCATCCTCAAATTGCTGCAGCCAGTCGCTTGGAACTGTGCAGTCGGAATCCGTAAAAGCTAAATATAGTCCTTGTGCTTTTTTAACGCCTGCGTTTCGCGCTATTGCCGGACCATTAGGACCATTAGTTAATTTAATGTAGTTAGACGCAAACTTCTCTGCTACCGGTCGCAGGTTCTGCTCCGAATCATCATCAACAATAATTATTTCGTATTCTCCCTGCGGATATTCTTGTTCAACAATTGAGTTAAGGCATTGTTGAAGTTTTTCCTTCCTGTTGTGTACAGGAATAATTACTGAAAATTTCATGATTATACAACTATAGACTGGTACTTAATCGATCCCCAAATTAAACTAACAGTAAACACAGTGTCCCACAGAAATTGGTGAGATATCTTAACGCCATTTTGTCTATTTACCAGTATTGAAATCAAAGAACGGAGACCGGCAAACGGCCAGAGCAGCATTCTTAAATAGCGCCATTTACTACCCCACAAAAATCCCAATTTAAGATATTTTCTAGCCCAGGGGTGAAGTTTAAAAATTAACGGAAAGCGGTAACAGCCCCAAGCATTCTTAATTTCTTTCCAATACAGTTCCGGCAACACTTCGTGATAAGCAATAGGTTTATCAAGAAATTTGTATTCGTAGCCGGCACCAAGTATTCTGTAAGCCAACTCGCTATCATCACCGTAGCGGGACAAATCTTCACGAAAATATCTCCCAACCTTATCCAAAGCCTCCGCCTTGTAAGCAATTGCAACAGTGGGAAAGCTGCGGTTAAAGTGTTTAAACGTTGTACAATGGATTATCCCTTTGTTACGGCTTGGAAACAGAGCCTCGCTCTGTTTACCCTTATGTGACGGCTTTTTCCGGACAGGTCCTTGCACAATTCCGAGGTGGGAGTCTTTTTTAAAACTTTTTACTGATCTTTCCACCCAATCTACAGCGGCGTAGCTGTCATGGGAAAGGACAAAAATGTATTTTCCGCTTGCTTCTTTAAGCCCGCGGGTGTGAGCGTTTGCTGTGCCTTTATTTTCTTGCTCAATCAATATATTGGTGAACTGCTGTACAATTTCTACTGTCCGATCCGTGGACCCGTCGTCCACTACAATAACTTCAATTTTATCCTGCGGATAGGTTTGCATTTGAATACTTTGCAGTACCTCTTCTACAGTTTTTTCTGCGTTGTAGGTAGCAATGGTAATAGTTATATGCGGGAGCTGCTTATCCATCTTAGTTATTTTAACAGGTTGCGCCGGCAAAATCTTTTTGACTTATAACTTTTAAAGGGGTAGAATAGGTTTGGTTGTGATTGTCTAAAAAAAGGAGAAGTAGCTGATGATCAACAGGGATAAGTACGATGTTGTAGGTTCTGTTGCGCTTGAATTAGGGTTTGCTCTTTTTGTCGCTAATATTGTATTAGCTGTAGTAACCTACGCTAACATTGAGAGATCTCCTTTCGCAGTAACTCCGTTTTGGATTGTTTGTTTCTTGATTGCTTTTGCTTTAACGCAAAAGCCGAGAAGATTTACAGCGGATATTTTTAGCAAGAAGCTTACATTCACTACTCCACGTAATGTTGAAATTGCTCTGATTTGCGATGATGTTTGCCAGGAGACAATTAAGATCGCGGTGCGAAACAAGAGGTGGACCCGTTACAAGAAGGTAGCTGTGTTGGAGAAAACGGGGTCGTTTATTGAAGTTTACCCTTCCAAGTATCTAACCTTGCTTCACCTGGACGGCCATTATTTGCAAGATGCCGTAGCAACCGCTCTTTACGGGGGAGAAACTATAAAAGTGAAACCTGTAGGCTCGATAAACCAGCTGGTTGATATCAATATATGCACGTGATTTTTTACCGGCAAGCGATTTTGGGTTAGTGACATTGGTTCACAAACTCACAATCGCTTTTTTTCTGCAATTTTTCTGTAAAACGAGGCCAGCTTATTCCCGTAATTGTCCCACGTGTATTGAGAAACAGTTTTGCGCCCTTCTTTACCCATCTCGACTGCTTCCTTCCGGTTGTTGTAAAAAAATTGAATCTTTTCGCTTAGCGCATTTACATCTCCTACAGAAATTATAAATCCGTTTTTACCGTCTTCCACCACAGAGCCGGCATTATATGTAGTTATCACCGGCAGTCCGGACGCCATTGCTTCGTAATTTACAAGTGCACTACCTTCGGAAAGAGAGGGAAATGCAAATAGCGACGCTTTTTTCATTAAATCAGGCACATCTCTCCTAAATCCTAAAAATTTTACTGAATCGGATTTCCGGACATTGGAATAAATATCTAATTTCTTGAATGATTTATCTATATTACCTACAAGCCATAGCTCTGCATTTTTTAGCTCAAGCTGCTGCCATGCTTGCAATAGATGATGCGCACCTTTCCTGATTGTGACTTGGCCGACGAATAAAACAACAAATTCATTGCTAATTGCTGATTGTTTCGGCCAGAGGCCGACTCCGGCCAGAGGACCGGCACGGCGCCTTTGGCGGGGATTGTTCATTGTCTTAAATTTTTCCAGATTAACTCCAAACGGAATAATTGCAAGTTTATCTTTCGAAATTCCCTGCTCAATATGCGTTTTGTAAGCAAAGTTAGAAGGTACAAGAACATAGTCTGCTTCTTCTATCTCGCGTACGCTTTTTTTCAGTTGAGCTTTAGGTATTTTAGGAGGATTTACAGAAAGCTTGCCATACTGGTTTTCAAGTATTTGTTTTTCTGCCAATGGATGGGCTGAAGCACGTTCAACTACTGTAACAATTCCTCGCTTCTTTGCTTTGCCTAAAGAAAATAAACAATGATTATTCCACCCGTGGAAAATTGCCACATCCGAGCGTCTTTCCGAGCGAAGCTCGGAAGAGAGGCACAGTGAAGACCAAAAGTCGTAAATATTGTCATGAAGAACATATCCGTAACCGGTTGGATCCAGATATGCTAAATAACGCAGCCCATGTCCAACTAGACCTAAGGTTCTCAGTTTACGCCTTAACCGCGGTTCAAACAGAGCGAGGCTCTGTTTCCGTGGCGTGTGGGAGGCGAAAACTCGGTGGAGCATCTCGCGCTTGTGGATTTGCCGGCATGCTTTGTAAGCGATACTGCCGATGCCGTGGCCGCCGAAACCTGCGCCGATTGAGTAAATTACTTTCATTGGGGTTAATTGTAGCACGGCGGCC
>CAYREW010000015.1:0-1257 GCA_964423535.1 uncultured Candidatus Saccharibacteria bacterium | reverse complement strand
GGGAACAGTTGTTTGGTGCGGGTCAGACCTGCGAATCGGGGTTGGTAAATCTGCCAATAAATAATATGTTGGCTGTATCCTTTTGTTGAATTATAAACATAAAGGGGCGGTCTGCGCGAAATACTTTTGCCGGAGGCGCTACTGACGTTATACCAACACTAACCCCTGTAGCTGCCGCTGCTTCTGTTCCTTCTTCATTTACATCTACAAACGCCTGGTGGACAGCATGTTGAATAAATAAATTGCGTGTACCATCCATTTTGGATAAATCCGCCTTTCCGGAAACAAAAGCGGTAGCCATACCCATTTCTTTAAGATAATTATTAAGAGTATATTTGCTCTCAAAAGTAAATTTAGGCATATATACATTTACACTCTGTTTTCTAAGTGCCTCTCTCCAATTCTGTATCTGCTCTACACCAATTAATTCCTCAAGTTGTTCAATGTTATGCCCTTTAGGCAGTAGAACAAGCATAGAAAGATCCTCACCTTTGTAATCCATTTCCAAGACCTGGACTGCATCGTCCTCCGTATAATAGTATTTAGAATCCTCACCTGTTCTGCGCATCATATCCACTTTTACAGATTCCGAGTCTGTAATATTAAATTCTTCTTTTTGTGTTTTCTTTTTGTCGAACTGCTGAACCCAATCGCCTTTAAAATAGATAGCGTTGGCTAAAACTAAACGGGTATTTTGATTAATACTTCCGGGACTGAACAAATCTTTTATTTTATTATTTGTTTTACCTTCAACCCAGCTGTTGATTTCATCCACCATTTTCCCTGCCGAGTTAACAAAATCCGCATTCTGCGCCTTCGCTCCGTAATACTGATTAATAATATTTGTATATGAATCTAAAAGAGGATACTTTTCCTGCACCCAAAGTCCGTTTGCCGTTTCCAACTTGTACTCTGTGTTTTTAGAGTTTAGTTGATTATAAACAGCAGCAATTGCTGATCTTCTCAAAACAGTTTCCGGAGGCAAATTAAAAACTTCTGCTATTTCCTTTGCTGTCTCACCGTCTGCACCCTCATAAATCATGGATAAAGCTGTAGAAATACTGTACGGAGAAAAGAAGATGTTTCCTGTTTCCTCCTCTTTCAAAGTAGAGTAAAAATCAAAAGCAAATTTATTATTTGCCTCCACGATTTTTTCTATTCCTTCTTGCGTAGCTTCGGAGTCATCCAATTTTGTTACCGAAGGAGTAGTAGGTAAGTTTAGATAAACAAAATAAGCAAGACCGCAGACAGCGCCAA
>CAYREW010000014.1:4954-18721 GCA_964423535.1 uncultured Candidatus Saccharibacteria bacterium | reverse complement strand
TTTCTTTGGTAGTAGGTGGAATTGGGATTATGAATATTATGCTGGTGACGGTAACGGAAAGAACGCGTGAAATCGGGTTGAGGAAGGCTTTGGGTGCCAAGAGGAAATATATTACAGTACAGTTTTTGATTGAATCTGTTCTGATTACATTTGTAGGTGGTTTGATTGGTGTAGTTTTGGGGATAGGGGCTTTTTATATAATTTCTAATTCGATGGATTTGCCATTTATAGTTTCCCCGCCCTCGGTCCTTTTGGCCTTTGGTGTTTCCGCAACTATTGGAGTTATATTTGGGTGGTACCCTGCGCAGAAAGCAGCAAGATTGGCGCCTATTGAAGCGTTGAGATACGAATGATTAAGAAAATTACAAATTCAAAGTAGATTGGAACTCTTGCCCTGAACCCAAACGTAGTGCGTGTTTCGGGGTGTAATTTTGTGCTTGAGATTTTTTAAGGAGGTGTTATTTTATGAAAACAGAAGTAGCAATAGTTATAATTTTAGTAATGACTGCGTTTGGCTTTTTCGGCGGGTTTAAGTATAGGGAATATCAATTGAACAAAATGCGTTCTAGCAAGGCCGAGCAGATGGGTGGTGCTGGTCTGCGAAGTTCTTCTGATGGTGGGGATAGGAAGGTTGGCGCGCTTGAAGGCGGCACAGCTCGTGTGACAGGTGAAATTATTGCGCGTGACAAGGGTAGTGTTACTGTTCAGCAGCCGGATGGGAGCAGTAAAATTGTGTTCATTTCTGAAGCAGCAGAAGTAAGTGAAACTGTAGAAGCATCTGCTTCGGCGTTGAAGGAGGGGAGTAATGTGATGATTTTTGGGCAGGAAAATGAGGATGGTAGTGTTTCTGCTCAAAATATTCAGTTGCGTTCCGATTAAGTTCGGCATGATAATTTTCCCGTAGCTAAAGCTGGTGTTTGACGGAGTGGCGTTTTTCCAGCTACCTTATTGTTTTTGTTTTTTTGATTTGCTAAACTAGATATTGTTATTGGAATGATGTTTGAGGAGGATATTTTATTGATTTCTGCGTTTGATTTTAACCGCATATTGACATTGCCCATTTTTTTATTGAATTTTATTTGTTATCTATTTTGTATTAGCGCGATTTAGTTTGTTGTTTCTGTATCCCCCTTCGCCGGGGCTACGGGGGATGCAAGAACTTCTAAACTCGTAAACTCGTTAAGAATTTCTAGCAAGGGGGTGAAATGCGTTGAAGAAAAGATTATATGTAGGAAATCTAGATTACAGTATTACCAGTAAGCAATTAGAGGAGCTTTTTTCCCAGGCAGGGACTGTTGAGGATGCTGAGGTGGTAATGTATGCCCGTTCCGAACGCTCAAAAGGGTTTGGTTTTGTTACTATGTCTTCCGAGGAAGAGGCGGAAAAGGCTAAAGAAATGTTTAATGAAAAAGAGGTGGAAGGACGTCCTGTTATTGTTGATGAAGCGCGTCCGCGTCCGGAAACAGAAGAGGAAGAAACTACAGCTGCAGCTGTGGAGGAAGTTGAGGTTGAACCTGCAGTTGAAACTGCAGAGGAGGAAGCTGAAGAGCCTGCCGATGCTGAGGAGGATGTTGAAGAGATTGAAGTAGAGGAAGCTGAGCCGGAGGAAGAGTAGTAAGCAATTATTTTTTCTCTAAGAAGAACAGAAAGCCGCGTTATCGCGGCTTTTTGTTTGCTTTTTTACCAATAAAGTGCTATAATTCCAAAGTTGCACTTAATAGGTACAGCTTAGGAGAGGAGACAGGCAGGATGAATACTAAAACAGCTACTAGAGAGCCTCGTTTTTCTTCGCTAGTTAATCTGTTTGGCCAGGCCTTAGGTTTTGATGCGCACCCGCACTCTGGTGTGCAAAAAAGCCATGCTTGTTTGAGTTCTGATAATGGCTCAACCTATGTTCGCGGTAGTACAGTAACGGTTCAGCTGTCCGGCGGCAGGTGGAAGCAGCTGCCTTTAGAAGTGAAAGTGTTGAGTCGTAGCCCTGCCAGGGGCACACTCGGTGGTAGGAAAGTTGATGCGATTACTTTTCACATCCGTGATGTTTCCAGTGATGGGGCTATAAAGTGGCGGGTAACTCAGATAGTTCCTCGCAACCAGCATAAATTTCAGCTGGTTGTTGACGGGGATCGGGAAGCTGATCTCAAATTTACGTTACAAGATATTAAGAAGAGCTGATTTTGATCGCCTGGAACAGTAGGTCCTTATAGTGGAATCTGTTCCAGGCGTTATTTTTTTGCCGGTCTGCTCCTCAGTCTGTGGAATTTTAATACATATTTGCTGGCAAGAATGCTTGCAATTACAGCCAGGAGTGGAATATATTCCCAGTGTTCCGGATTGGCATTGAGTACTACATAAACAAGTAGACAGGATACTAATCTTCCAACATTAACAACAATTTCCCGTTCAACAAAGAAGGAAAGCGAGCGCTTTTTTCCCAATCCATAAATCAGGTTGTTAAAGGGAAGGGTGTTGAATATTTGCGATATTTGGTAAATTGGGTCTGATATTGCAATGAGTAGGGGATTAGTAAGTAATGTTCTTCCAAGCCAAATTAAACTGCCGGCCAGCCCCCCTAATTTAAAAGGTAGAGGTTTAAATTTAGTAATTTTCTTTGCTGCCCGGTTAAAAACAAAAATAGAAACAAGCAGGGTTGCTGTTGTTAAACCCCCTACTGTTTCCAGGTTTGGAATTGTGAGGAACAAAAGCAACGGCCAAACAATGCCGTCAGCAGTATTTATAAATCCGCGGAAAAAAGATGATAAAAATAAATATTTATTCCACGGTCTGATAATTGCTTTGTGAAGTCTTTTGGCAGGATAAACAAACTCCTTTTTATTGTAAGTGTCCATAAAAATGGGCAATGTGGAGAGAATTAGAAGAACAATTCCAAAAGGGAATAAGGCGTTGAACCCGAATTGATTGGCAACAAAACCACCTAAAAGCGGAGCTGTAACACAGGCCAGCCTGGTTAAGGTGTTTATTTTTGCTACCTGTTTTGACAACTTTTTCTTTTTTGTTTGCGCAGAAAAGGCAGTGTGGTAGGGGATCCAATAAAGCGGTGTTGTTATAGCTCCAAAAACAGGTGCTATCCACAACAGTGTTATATTTTCCGGGGCAAGAGTTAACAGTACAAGGTAGATAGACCTTGTAATATTGGAAATAAGCATTGAAATATCCGGCCCTTTTTTAGAAATAAAATTTGCTATCGGTAATGTGCTGGTAATTAAAACAATTTTCCAAATAGTGTAGAAAAGGAAAACATCGGCGAGGCTGTTTGTTATTTGGTAAATATAAATAGGTATAAATATGTCTGTAAGTTGGAGAGAAAGATTTCTTAGCGCAGTGTTAAAGTAGATGCCGCTAAGCCCTTTTAATTGCGGAGGGCTTTGCCAGTGGGGGAGATTTAAAAAACCTAGTGTTTGCGTATCATCACTGTTGGGCATTGGGGATATTATATACTAGTTAGCAATTTTATTTCGAGTGGTTCTGTAAAGAGCGTTATTCGTTGTTGAGCATGAGCCTGTTATATTGTTATCCTGTTCCGGAACCAAAAACAGGCTGGCATGTTATCAGGATAACAGGATTTTTCACATGTCAACAAAACTTTTTAACAACTACATTAACCAGCATAATTTAGATATCACACCTGTTCAATCTAAGCAGGCAACAAAAACAGCGGAAGAAGCAGCTGAAGTACACGGCGTGCCTGTTTCCAATATTGTTAAATCATTAGTTGTAAAAGTTGGAGAAAAGTTTGTAATTGTTCTGTGCCCGGGTGATAAAAGGGTTGATTTCGAGCAGCTTAAAGAGATATTGAATAAAAGAGATACTCAAGCAAGAATGGCCACTCCTGATGAGGTAAAAAAAGTAACCGGCCACTCAATTGGCGGTGTGCCTCCTTTTGGTCATAAACAAAAATTAAATACAGTAATCTTAGACGGTTTTAATGCAGAACAGTCTCTTTGGGCTGCCGCCGGCGCTGGCAATGTTAATTTTGAGACAACGTTACGGGATTTAAAGACAATTTGTTCTGTGGACTAAATACTATTTTCTAGCTTTCTTAAACTTAAAGTTGGCTTGTAAATCTGCAAGGCCTTTTTAAGGAAGGAGCGGTCTGCTGTACAGAAGGTAGCGTTTTCTTCCATTGCTAAAGCTAGGTAAATACAGTCATAAATAACTCGTAGCGAAGTTTGTTCGGATATTTCTAAAGCTTTGTCCAAAACTTGTTTAGTTTCTTTTCTGTAACTCAAAGGTAGGCGATAAAACAAATCCAAAGCTAAATGCACATGTTTTCTACTTAATTCATTTAACAACCATTTTTTTCTAATAACTGAATAAATCTCTATCTGGAGGAATTCCGGTTCAATTACAGAGGTTCCTTCTTTTACTAAAAGTTCAACAGCTTGCGAAGCTTGTCTTGATTTCTCTTCTTTTGTTAGTAATTTAGCTATAATGCTTGCATCTAAACATATTTTATTAATTTTAGGCATTTTCAGATCTCACTCTTTTTAATAATTGAACAGAGTCACTTGTTTTAGGCATGGATGCTCTTAATTTATCTAACTTGTCAAAAACATTCTCAGTCTGTTCTTTTTCTATGGAGTAGGGCATTATGTAGACCATAGGAATATCCCTTTTTTCCACAACATAGGGCTGTTTTTCTAAAAAACTTTGATCCATAATTTTGAAGAACTTGTTGCGTGCTTCTGTAGCTTGTATTTTTTTAACCTCTTTCATATTTGAATATTACCATTGGTGTACATCGATGTCAATTACAAAACCCTGCGCTATCCTATGGTCCCTGCGGAAGGTTAGCAATGTGCTAATATATACTACACACATGCAAACCCCCGAATTCATAAACCAATACCTCTGGGACGTTGAAAATGTAGACCAGGATAAACATTCCGAATTTATTATTGCCCGCGTTTTGGAATACGGGGATGGAAAAGCTTTTGAATGGCTGCGGGAAAATTACTCGGAAGAAGAAATAAAAAAAGTATTAAAAACCTGCCGTAATATTTCTGCAAAAACTGCTAATTTTTACTGCAAATTGTATAATATACCTCTGGACAAAGTAGAATGTTTAAAAAAGCCATATACCCGCAAACAAGACAGATTTTAGAGCAGGTTGCCGAAGCTAATCTTCCAGGTGAATTTTATTTAGCTGGTGGTACTGGTTTAGCACTACAGCTTGGCCACCGCTGTTCTATTGATCTTGACTTATTTACCCCCCAATTTCCCAAACGGGATTTATTGCTAAGTTCAGTTAAAAACCTTTCCCCCCAGGTGGTTCAGGAAGCGGAAGGAACCTTGGATTTAATAATTGATACAGTTAATGTAAGTTTTCTTGAATATGATTATCCTCTGCTAAAAGAAACTGAAGAGATTGTTGAGATTTCCGGGTTTCCGGTTGCTTCTGTTTTAGATATTGCCTGTATGAAGCTGACTGCTATATCCAGCAGAGGAACAAAGAAAGATTTTATTGATCTTTATTTTATTTTGCAGGAAAAAGACTGGGATGATTTGTGGTCTGCATTTGTAAAAAAATATCAGGGTGTGGATTACAACCGTCAGCATATTTTAAAGTCTTTAATTTATTTTGCAGATGCGGAAAATGATCCTGAACTGGATATGTTGGTTGATGTTGATTGGGAAGAAGTAAAGAATTACCTTGAAAACCTCGCTCTGCGCAAGGCATTTTAGCTGCACCCTCTGTTGTAGTAGCGCACTTTAGTGCGCGATTTACTTCCGGAAGCTCATTCCAAACTTTTTTATAATTCCTCCCCTGAAGTTTTGACTTATAAACTTATTCTTGCTATTATTTTTGTGATCCGGTTGTTGGAGAGTGCGGTATAGAAAATAGAAAAAGGGGGAGAAGAATGGGTTGTGGAAGAACTAATGACCCTGTTAATGAAACGTATGTGGAAATTGATGCAGATCAGCTAGAGGCGATGAATCAAACTATTGATGATTTTTGCCAACTTGTTCTTTCTGTAATGAGGGAGGCGGCCACAGGTGGGGCTTATTTGACGCTTGATCAACTGCGCGAAGCGCTTGAAATGCGTAACATAGAGGTTTCAGACAAAACCTTGTGTACCCTGCTTGGAGTTCTTGAAGCGGATGGAAAGGTAACAAAGAGAAAGGAAATCCGTTTCCGTCCTAAGTTTGAGGACGAGTAAGTAGCTTTCGGAGTAATAGTGTCCTTTTCGCCTGATGCTTTAGACTAGCCTCAGGCTTTTTTTCTGGCTTGACAAGTGAATAATTATTCATTATTATACAACTATGCCAAAACCAAAAAAAGTACGGGCAGTGCAATTTAAACCAGAAATAACTTATTTTAAGCCCCGCGGTGTTTTAATGTCCGAACTTTCAGAAGTGCAGTTAGCGGTTGAGGAATTGGAAGCATTACGTCTTCTTGCTTTGGAAGAAATGAACCAAACAGAGGCTGCGGAAAAGATGAAAGTTTCCCAAAGCACTTTCCACCGTATTTTAAAATCAGCGCAAAAAAAGCTTGCCGACGCTTTGGTTAACGGTAAGGCAATTCAGGTGAAAGGGGGTGACTATATAATGGCTAACCTTCGACAAGGCTCAGGTCGGGGAGGAAGAGGTCGCGGTGCTGGCAGAGGTGCTGCAGCAGGAGGCGGGCGCGGAAGAATGGGAGGTCCAAAATCAGCAGGTCCCGGAGGTAGTTGTGTTTGTCCCGGTTGTGGACACGAGGTAGCACACCAGGCAGGAGTTCCTTGCATGAATAAGTCGTGTCCGGAGTGTGGCACAAAAATGGTTAGGAAGTAGGGGGTGAATTGATTTTATGAAAATTTGTATAACATCTTCAGGCCAAGATTTGAGTAGTCTTTTGGATTCAAGGTTCGGCCGCTGCTCTTACTTTTTGATGGTGGACAGTGAAGGCAAAAAAGTTGAAGCAGTTGAAAATACAGGAGTACGCGCACAGCGGGGAGCAGGTGTTACAGCTGCGCAGATTGTTGCTGATTCCGGTGCTGATGCAGTTATAATAGGAAATATTGGCCCGAATGCTTTTACTGTTCTGCACAACACAGCCGGAATTAAGATTTATGACGGTAAAGTAGGGAAGAGCTGTGAAGAAAACCTCCGTTTGTATAACAATGACGAGCTGGATGAGATGGCTGAAGCCCGCCCCGGCGGCGGCCGCGGTTTCGGGCCGGGCGGTGCTGGAGGTCGCGGTAGAGGACGCGGCCCCCGCGCATAGCATGTAGCGCAGAATAAATTCTGCTACTACATTAATTCGCAAGGTAATAGCGAAATTTATTTCGCGATACTTCGGCGACCCGCCGTGGGGGCGGTCGAAATTTGCCTGCCTGCCGGCAGGCAGGTTTCGCGTTTTAAGTTATGAAATCAATAGCAATAACAGGCGGTAAGGGGGGAGTTGGAAAATCAACTTTTTCCACCCTTCTTGCCGGCAAATTAATTAAGGAAGGTAATAAAGTAGTTTTATGCGATTGCGATGTTGAGTGCCCGAATGATCACCTGCTTTTAGGTGCGGATTTAGGTAATTCTGTAGAAACAATTTATGCCCAGTTTCCGAAATTGATCGAGGAAAAATGCAAAGGGTGCGGTTTGTGTGCGGAAAAATGCACCAGCAATGCTGTTTTTATGCCCCGAACCACGTCGGGTTCAGGGCAAGAGTCTGGAGGTGCACGCCCTGTTTTTATTCATGAGCTTTGTTCCGGCTGCGGCCTTTGTTGGAATATTTGTCCCTATAATGCTATTGAAATTGAGAAGAAAGCAATTGGGGAGATTTTTGTTAACAACTTGTTTCTCTCCTCTCGTCATGCTGAACTTGATTCAGCATCTGCGATTCCGGATCAAGCCCGGAATGACAATAATTTCAACAATGCTTATTTAATAACAGGAAGGTCAATAGGAATTGTTGATGAAACAGGACCTATTGTTGAGGAGCTTAGAAAGTTTGCGCAGGATTACGCTAAAAAAATAAATGCAGACTATTTGCTTTTGGATACAGCTCCCGGTTTGCACTGCGATGTAATCCGCGCTTTGTGGAAAGCGGACAAGGCTTACGCTGTCACAGAACCGACACCGCTTGGAGCGCATGATTTGGAACTTATTCTGCAGCTGCTTGAGGAATTGAACATTCCTGCGGAGGTGGTTTTAAATCAGGCGGATTTAGGTAATGCAGATTTAATTAAACCGACAGTTGAAGATTTTGAGGTAAATATTAGTTACAAAATACCGTATTCAAAAGAGATAGTAGAGGCGTATTCTAAGGGGGAGATGCTTAATGTAGCTGCGGGACCGTGTCCCGCCCTATCAACAATGATCAATGAACAATAAACAATTAATTATGAACAAACAAACAGTATCAATTATCAGCACAGTAACGAACGCAGCCTTGGGTACAGCTAAGGTTGTCCTTGGTATGGCAGTTTCCAGTTCAGCTTTAGTAGCGGAAGGAGCCCACTCTGTAATTGACTTTGTCTCTTCCGGAATTACTTATTTAGGAATTAGAGTTGCCCAGCGCAAGCCGACAGAAAGACACCCCTACGGATGGGGAAATGCAGAAGTCATTGCCGGGCTAATTGTAACAATTTTTGTTGGTTTGGCTGGTGTTCAAATTGTCCGCGAAGGTATAACTGCTCTATTTCGAGGTGAACACACCGCGTCTATAAATTTGCTTTCTTTAGCAGTAATGGGAGTTTCTGTTTTAAGCAACGAAATTCTTGCCCGCTTAAAAATTAAAGTTGGGCGGGAGCAGGAATCTTTAGCTCTTATTGCTGACGGCAAACACTCCCGGGTGGATGTATTTTCTTCCGCTGCAGCTCTTTTAGGTATTGGTTTGGCACGCTTTTTTCCTGTAGCAGATTCTGTTACAGCACTGCTGGTCGGTCTGTTTATAGTGTACGAAACAATTGAACTTGGTAAAGAAGTGGGGGAAAACCTGCTTGATGTTGCTGATTTGGAAGCGGAGAAGCAGATTAAAAAAATTTGTAAACGAGAGCAGGTTAATTTGGTGGATATAAAGACACGCAAAATTGGATCATTAACTTATGCTGAGCTGGAAGTACAGCTGCCGGAAGAGGTAAAAGTAGGCCGTGCTAATGATTTAGTAATTGATTTACAGCGCAAATTAATTGAGCAGATACCGAGTTTGGAATACGTAACAGTGCAGATAGAAGGGCGGGGTGAACGGGCAAGAATGTTTAGAGGCAGGGAGGACGAAGCTGAAAGTTTGGGCCGCTGTGCCGGTGATTTGGAACAAATTGGGCCGGAAAAGGTCGGTTACAGAGTAATTTTACCTTACCGTGACGGCGAGATTTATCCCGATTTCGGTGCTCCCGAGTACTCGGTTATTGATTACAAGAATGGAAATGAAGTTCAGCACGAAATAGTGGAAAATCCGTACTTTAAAATCGGCCGCGGCCACGGTGTTAGGTTTGCCCAGGCTGTGCGCGCAGATGAGGTTAAAACAAAGGAAATAGGTCAAAATGCAGTAACTGCACTTGAAGATCTGAATATAAAAATTCGAAAAATATGAATAAATTAGCTGTTGCTTCCGGTAAAGGCGGGGTAGGGAAAAGCATGCTTGCCTCTTCTTTATGCCTTCTTTTTAATAAAGAACAGCAAATTGTTGCTGTTGATGCAGATGTTGATGCACCTAATTTACACTTGTGGTTGGGTAAAGATGATGTAGTAGCGCACTTTAGTGCGCGCTCTTCCGAACTAGGGTTGAGCCGGAGGGAAAAAAACCGGGCTTTGCATCAGCGTCATTCCGGACCCGATCCGGAATCCGGGAAGCGCAATCCTGATTCTGACTTTTGTCAGAATGACAAGTTAGTTAATAACGGTTTAAGTATTTGGAATAGTATAGAAAGCATCTCCACCAACCAGCGTCCGGTAATTGACCGGGAAAAATGCAACCTCTGCGGTAAATGTGTTGATCTGTGTCAGTTTGATGCGATTTCAATCAACAATCAGCAATTAGCAATTAACAATTATTTCTGCGAAGGTTGTGCAGCCTGCGCAGCAATTTGCCCGCAAAATGCAATAACAATGGAAGATGTTGAAAATGCAGAACTCCGCGTTGCTCATCTGGACTACGGATTTCCCCTTGTTTCCGCACAGCTTACTCCCGGTCACACCGGCTCGGGGAAAATTGTTGACGTTATTAAAGAGAAGGCAGGCGGGTTTGAACACGATTTAATGCTGATTGATGCGCCTGCCGGTATTGGTTGTCCTGTTATTGCAGCTTTAAAAGATGTTGATTACGCTGTTTTAGTTACAGAGCCGACTCCTTCCGGTATATCCGATCTCAACCGTGTTTTGGAAGTTGTTAACTATTTTAGTATTGATTTTGGTGTTGTAATTAATAAATGGGATATTAATAAAAGTTTGAGCAGTGAGATTGAAAATCAGTTTGCAGATAGGCTGTTGGGGAAAATCAGCTATGACAAACGTATTTTTACTTCTTTATCTTCTTTAACTCCGGTTATGGAAACAAACCTCCCCGCGGTAGGGGAGATAAAAAATATCTTCAACTGTATTTTTACAAACAGCTTGGACAAACGTCCAAGCGCTGCGTAATAAAAGCGGGGTGCGCCAATGCGCGCACTAAAGTGCGCTACTCTAAAAAAGAGATGTCGAGGTGCCGTAACTCCGTAATGCCGTAATGCCGAAGTGCCGGGATGCCGTAACGCCGAATTCTGTTTTCAGTTTCTCAGTTTCTTAGTTCTTTAGTTCCTTTGTTCTCTTGTTTTCGTGTTTTTCAGTTGCTTAGTTTCTCAGTTCTTTAGTTTCTCCCCCACCTCTTCATCTCGCTATTCCTCATTACGGTACTTTTTCCAACCGTAGTAGCGCAATTCATTGCGCGCCAACTTCTGTTGAAGTAACAATCAACAATGAGCAATGAACTATCAGCAATCAAACCAGTGTATAATACATAACTGCAATGTTCAAAAATAAGGATAAATTAGTAGCAGTATTACTGCTATCTGCGGTATTTTTTTGTTCTACAACCACTATTTGTGCTCAAAAAGCAGAAACTTTTGAAGGTACAATTCAATCTGTGTCCGAGAACTTTGTCCGTGTCCAAGTCAACTCCGGCCAGCTTGAAGGAGAGACAATATCGGTAAAAATAACAGAAGCGGAAAGTGTGGCTGATATTACGACTCCAGAGTACAAGGAAGGGGATGCTGTTGTTTTAACTAAAGAAGGTGAAAACGGGGAATACTATATTAGCAGTTTTGTCCGGCGTAATGATTTACTAGTTCTTTTTGCAATTTTTATTCTTTTAGCAGTTGTTATTGGCGGACTTAGAGGCGTTGCTTCTCTTGCCGGATTGGCAATATCGTTCCTGGTTGTTTTAAAGTTTTTAATTCCGCAGATTTCCGCCGGCTATGACCCTGTTTTAATTTCTATTCTTTCCTCGTTAATAATAATACCTGCTACTTTTTACCTTTCCCACGGTTTAAATAAAAAAACAACCGCTGCTATTGTTGGTACGCTTGTTTCTTTAATAATTACCGGCTTATTAGCTTACTATTTCGTTTCTTCCGCCAACATTACCGGTTATGCTTCTGATGAAGCAGGCTTTTTGAAGGCAGTAGGGATTGTTGATGTAAATATGCAGGCGTTGGTACTGGCAGGAATTATTATTGGACTATTGGGAGTTTTGGATGATATTACTGTTGCGCAGTCTGCGGTAGTTGAGCAGATTTATTCTGCTAATAAGGATTTGGGGAAGCAGGAAATTTTTAAGCGTTCTATGCAAGTGGGGAAGGATCATATTGCTTCTATGGTCAATACACTTGTTTTAGTTTACGCAGGTGCATCTTTGCCTCTTTTACTTCTTTTCACAAGCGATCCCCAGCCTATTACTCAGTTAGTTAACTATGAGCTCTTAGCGGAGGAAATTACCCGTATGCTTTTAGGCAGCATTGGACTAATTTTAGCTGTTCCTGTGACTACTGCGATTGCGGCATTTTGGTTCTCTCGGCGTAATAGCCTAACTCAGTAATTCCGAGATGCCGAATAGCGTAACGCCGAATTCTGTTTTCGTGTTTCTCAGTTTCTCAGTTCTTTAGTTTCTCAGTTTTTCCGTTTCTCGATTATTCTATTAACAATCAATAGCAACCTGCGTTATCATATACTCATGACTATACTCGCCGCAGTTTTTCTCGGCACAGTGCAAGGTCTTGCCGAGTTTCTGCCAATCAGCTCTTCCGGGCATTTAGTTTTAGCGCAAAAACTGCTTGGTTTTACAAAACCTCCGATTTTTTTTGATGTTGCGCTGCATATTGGTACTTTAATTGCTGTTTTAATTTTCTTTTTTCCGCGGATTACGCAGATTGCTGCGGATTTCGCGGATGACTTGCGCAGAGGGGATTTAAAAGGGAAGGGAGTTAAGTTTGTTGTACTTTTGGCTGCTGCTTCTGTTCCTGCATTTGTTGTTGGGTTGGGGGTAAGTTTTTTTGTTGATGCTGTTTTTAATTCTTTTGCTGTTTTGGGGGTGGGTTTTCTCGTAACAGCAGCGTTGTTGTTCTTGTCAAGGCAATGCAGTTGCGGCCCTTGTGCCCGCTATTTATCGGCAGGGACTGCGCTACCATGTAGGGTACACGGCTACGTGAACCCTGCAACTACAGGTATTGCCCGTGTTTTTATAATCGGCCTTTTTCAATCTCTGGCAGTTTTCCCAGGTGTTTCCCGCTCCGGTTCTACAATTGTCGGTGGGCTTTTTGCTGGCTTATCTCGTGAACAAGCTTTTGAATTTTCTTTCCTACTTTCCATTCCTGCAATTGTTGGCGCAGGAGTTTTGGAAATTTTAAAAGGTGCTCAGGGGTTTGATGCCCCTTCGTTCGCTGTTGGTATGCTGGTCTCCGGCATAGTTGGCTGGTTTGCGCTCCGTTTGCTTAAAAAAGCGGTTGTAAACAAAAAGTTGTATTATTTCGGGTTTTATTGTCTTGCTCTGGCTGTGCTATGCTTATTTAAAGTTGGAGTAGCACTCTGAGCTTGTCGAAGAGAAGCGTTGAAAGTGAGGTGATTCCTTAATGTTTAAAATATTAATGGCTGGGTTTGCCGGCGGAATGCTGCGCGGTCTTGTCGGATTTGTTAAATACCAGTATTCTTACAAAGAAGTAAAGTTTAATCTTTACTACTTTTTAATGATGATGTCTATTTCCGGTGTGATTGGTATGGTAACTTCCACACTTGCTTATCCCGATGTTACTTTTGCTTTTTTAGCAGGCTATGCCGGCGGAGATTTCGTGGAAAATATGTACAAAATTGCGACAGGTAAAAGCACTTTGTGGGATACGTTTATGAAATCTGCCAGCAAGTAATTTTTTATGAATTTATCTACTGAAACAATTTTACTACAGACTACGGGGAGATTTGAGTTTGTAAATATTACTTCTAAAGTTCGGGATTTTGTTTCCAAATCCGGAGTGGGGGACGGTTTTGTTCTTTTGCGCTGTCCGCATACTACAGCTGCTTTAGTTTGTAATGAAAATGACAGTAATGTACACAAAGATTTTGTCACAATTTTCAATAAGCTGGTGCCGGAGGGCGAAGATTACAAACACACAATGGAAGGTACAGACAATGCGCGTGCTCACCAGCTAGCTATGATGCTTGGCTCAACACTTTGGATACCGGTTAAAGATGGAAAGTTAGATCTGGGCACGTGGCAAAATTTGTTTTTTGTCGAACTTCTTGAGCCCCGCTCCCGTAAGGTGACGGTATTAGTTGTTGGAGAGTGATTTCTGTCTGCTTTATTTT
>CAYREW010000014.1:3312-4854 GCA_964423535.1 uncultured Candidatus Saccharibacteria bacterium | reverse complement strand
ACCCACGGTCATGCAGACCATATTGCAGCGGTTTCTGAGCTGAAGAAAGAGTTGGAGGCGAAAGTAGTAATTCACCAGGCTGACGAATATATGTTAGGTAGTGAAAAAGAAAGTTTAGGATACCTCTTTGGTGTTGCGCATCCGCGGGTAGAGGCGGATTCTTTTAAGAATCTACAGCAGTTTTCCTCCCTCATTGACGGATTGCCTGCTGTCAAGAATTTTAAAGTTATTTCTACACCCGGTCACAGCCCCGGGTCAGTTTGCTATTACTTGCCGCGAAAAAAAATTCTCTTTTCCGGCGATACTTTGTTTACCAACGGAGTAGGGAGGACTGATCTTTCTGGTGGTGACTATCAGGCACTGGTGCAGAGTTTGGAAAAAATAAAACAGCTCCCACCGCAAACTGTGGTTTATCCGGGACACGGGAGGGAGTTTATGCTGAAAGAAAGATTCGGATTTTAGAATTTTTTTGTTATAATAATGCCATGCGATTGTTTACAGCAATAGATATTAATGACAATTTGCGTAACAATATTACCCAATTTCAGACACAATTACAGCAGTACAATTGGGATATTAAATGGGTGGGAAAAAAGAATATACACATTACTCTTTGCTTTATTGGGAATGTTGCTGAGCGGGATTTGGAGAAACTACGAAGTGGTTTTGCAAAAATAGCAAAGAAGGTTTCTCCTTTTGAACTTAAAGTTGATAATTTGCAGATAATAAAAGGTCGGATAATATCTTTGGCAGTTGGTGGGGATGTTGAGGAATTTGCAAAGTTGCAAAATGTTGTAGCAGGCGCGCTTAAAGAAAGCGGGCTTAAAAAAGAGGTTAAAACTTATCCCCCGCACATTACTTTAGGCCGCTTTCGGCGCGGTAAGCGTCTTTCCAGTAATGTAGTAAATTTACCCGATTTTGGTTGTTCCAAACCTATTAAAGTTAATTGTTTTTCACTCTATTCCAGCAAGTTAACTCCTAAAGGACCTATGTATAGTATAGAGGGAACTTTTAGTTTGGATACTTAGCTGGTAAAATTAAGCTGGAGGAAATTTATATGGAAAATTACACTACATTTAACAGCCCTAGTTACGGTGAGTTGTCGCTCAAGGAAGTAATAGAACATATTCAGGCTTTTATGAATAAAAAGCCTCAGAAGTCATACCGTTTGATTATTGGTACAGATTCGCAGACTCGCAATTGTTCCGGTGCAGATTATGTTATTGCTTTAATTGTTTACCGTGTTGGTAATGGTGGAATGTATTTTTGGCTTAGAGAGCATGATAATAGAAATTTTAGCTTGCACGACCGTATTTATAAGGAAGCTTCCATGTCGTTAGAGTTTGCCCAGGAATTTATGGAAAAATACCAAAAGCAGATAGGGGAGAATTTTGATTTAGAAATACATGTAGATGTTGGTAGGGTGGGGAAGACACGTAGTATGATTAAAGAAGTTATGGGTATGATTACCGGTTCTGGTTTTGATTGCAAGATTAAGCCTGAGTCGTACGGTGCGTCATCTGTGGCGGACAAGTATGCTTA
>CAYREW010000014.1:1302-3212 GCA_964423535.1 uncultured Candidatus Saccharibacteria bacterium | reverse complement strand
GTATCTTAATATCTCAGCTGTTTTTTTGAACTAGTTATTAGAAATTAGTAATTAGTAATTAGAAATTTACTCTTCTCTTACTTATTTCTAATCACAGCCGTATCTTCCATCCCCAACTTTTTTCTCAACCCCTTACTTTTCTTAATAAACTCATAAGTATATTTGTTTGGGTAACCGCTGGTCCGCGGAAGTGTTGGTTCATGCTGCCTAAATAATTTATTAAACTGCCCCATATACATTTCTCTTACATATTTGCCAAAAATGGAGGAAAGTGCGACAGGAAAGTGTTTGCTGTCGCTGTTTTTGCTGAACATTAAGTCTATCTTTTTGCCCTCTAGCCTGATCAGATAGCGGGATTGTTTTTTGTTTTCATTAACTATTTTAAGTTCTGCTCTGCTCCAAAAGTTATTTTTGAACAGCTCCAAGCTCTCTATTTTCGGAATGTATTTTTTTGTTGCTCCGACCTTCCCGCAGTAGATTTTGTATTTATTTGTCGGGTACTGCTCGACTAATGCTGTAATTAGTTTAAAAAAGTAGGCAAGGTCAAGCATATTTTTTGAACTGTATTTTTTTATTTCTCTATTAAATTTAAGCGGAGGCAGGGAACAGGTTTGTTTAGTAACAAATTCTGGAGTGGGCGGAGAATTGCTTAAAAAAGCACTGACCGATTTTTTTAGTATTTGCAAACTCTTTTTCGGCTGTTGGGAATTGAAGATTATTTTACTATCGTTGACAATTACTTTTTTATCTTTATCTTTCAGGTGTTTAGAGACAGTTTCCTTGTATTTTCCCCATAAGCAGTATTCTTGATCAGCAAAACTGAAAACAGTTGCTGTAACAACCAGCGGGCCTAAAAGCGGTGCTAATCCGTTTTCATCTATACCAATAACAATCATAGTTAAAAGTTAAGGAAGAAACCTAGTATTACCTTCGGGGGTTATCATATATACCCAATGGTATTTTTCATCGAAAAAATGGTCAATTTCCGGGTCGTACTTGTTTTCCAACAGGCACCACAGGCGGTATGTTTTTGCATCTTTTTCTGCTTTTTCCGTATCTAATGTGTGCGGTTTTAATACATTGTCATAGCGGTAACCGTAGGCGCCTCCTTTATAACCGGAATCCTCACCCTCTTTAGGGTCTTTGACTTGCTGTTGCAAACTGCGGAGGAATTTAATAAATTCCTGGTTATAGCGGGTAGGGTAACGCCCGTGCTGTTTATGGAAGATTTCAATTGCATTTCTAATTTTATTCAGGTCTTCTTTTCTTAGTGAGTCCCGCCGCTGTTTTTTGTGCCATGTTTGTGTATCAAATATTGATTTTACAGAAAATGCTCCTGCAATAAGGCTTAGTATTGTCAAAACCATATGAGGCCAGGTAATTGCTTTTTGCTGCGCAGCACCTGCTGATTGTTGGGGGGGTGTATATGTGCTGGTTTCTGGTTGTTCCGGTGGAGTATATGTTTCCTGCCTGGTTGGTGCAGGTTGTGCTTCCTGCGGAGGAGTTTCTCTTACAGGTGCTTGAACTGCCTCTCCGCTTTGGTACTCTTCCGTTTCTTCTAAAGGTGTTCCTTCTGTTGATTCAGGCGGAATTTTTTCCGGTGTTAATGCCAGGTACATAAAATAACCTGAAAGCAGTATGAAAAAGCCGGCTACTGGAATTGCTAGATTTTGGTTTTCGTTAATAAGTTTTTTAATAGTGTCTAACATATTTTAAGGCGCCTCCGGAGGGTCTGCTGGACAATGGTAGCTTCTAAGCATGTAAATATTGGAGGCGAATCCAATATTGCTCACACAATTGGGCCAGTGGGGGCGGGTGCTTAGATTACCTAATGTTAAAGGATCGTGAGTATTTTCTAAAAAAGCGCCAACCATGTAATAATCGCCTGCAGAGCCGCCGCCTGCATTTTC
>CAYREW010000014.1:0-1202 GCA_964423535.1 uncultured Candidatus Saccharibacteria bacterium | reverse complement strand
TTTGCGCCGGATCAATAGCAATCATTATTACGGAGGAGAGCAGCCCGAGAATTGCAATTACAACCAGCAGCTCAATCATTGTGAAGCCGGATTTGCTTTTTAGGTTCATTAGCTACAGTTTAAACTTACTTCTGTATGTCTGTCAATTGTAATTGCTTTTGTAAAGATATTTGTGTTACTTTATTGTTATATGCAGGTTGTTAAAGACAGTATACTTGGCACAGTTTTTCCTAAAAGAACAGCAAAATCTAAAAAATATGATTTTGGCAGTCTTTTAGTGATTGGGGGATCAAATCTTTACCACGGATCGCCGGTGTTTAATGCTTTAGCTGCTTATTGCGCTGGTGTTGATTTAGTGACTTTAGTCGGACCGCGCCGCTCTATGGATTTGGCTGCCTGCTCCGGCGGTCCTGATTTAGTTACTTACCCTTTGGACTGTGATTATTTCGCACCTACACAGCTGGACAAGGTGCTTAATATTTCCAAAGAAAAGACTGCGTTTGTTATTGGTGGGGGAATGGGAAGAAGGCAGGCAACCTCGGAGTTTATTATCCGGTTTTTAAAAGCATCTCATTTGCCTGTGGTAATTGATGCAGATGCAATTTATGCGCTTGCTGAATATCCAGAAGTGCTTGCTAACCGCAGATCTTTGATCACTCCTCACAGTTATGAGTTTAAAAAACTAATTGGTGATGATAGTTATACCAGTCCGGAACTGAGTTTGGAAGAGAAAGTAAAACAAGCAGGATTAAAATTTTCAAGCACAGTTCTTTTAAAAGGTTCTACAGATTTAATCTCTAACGGGGAGACTGCAGCTAAAAACAAAACAGGCTCTTCTTACATGACTGTTGGAGGAACGGGAGATGTTTTAGCAGGTCTCTGCGGTGGTTTGCTAGCGAAGGGTGTAGAGCCTTTTAAGACAGCGTGTGCAGCTGTTTACATAAATGGGAAAGCAGGGGAACTGGCAGCAGGAGATTTTGGACCCAGTATGATGGCTACGGATGTTTTGGCTTACATTCCGGATGTGATCAAATAAAGTAGCCGGCTGTAAATTTTATTCTAACCAATAATTGTAGATAACCCCGTAGCAGTAAATTCTGTCTATCCCAAGTTCGTCTTCTTTCTCATATTTGTATCCAATACAATTCGCATCAATGGGGTGCGTTGTAGGAAATCCTATTTCTTTATTCTGCGGGGCCAGA
>CAYREW010000013.1:17624-18874 GCA_964423535.1 uncultured Candidatus Saccharibacteria bacterium | reverse complement strand
ATTATTGTTCCCCACGCCGGCTACACATATTCGGGACAAACTGCCGCCTATGCTTTTAAAGAGTTGGAAAAAGAAAAATATCAAACTGTTATTTTGCTTGGCGCGTCACACCGGCATCCTTTTCAGGGTGCAGCACTTTCCGAAGCGGATTATTGGGAAACACCTCTCGGCGAAATTAAAATCAACAAAGAAATTATCAAACAGCTGGATATTGAAAGCGATCAATTCAAAGTTTTAGAAACAGCTCACGAAAAAGAGCACTCTTTGGAAGTGGAACTGCCTTTTTTGCAAAAAACACTAAAGGATTTTACTTTAGTACCGGTACTCCTCGGCCAAAATTCAACCGAGCAATTATCGGAGCTTTTAGCGCCGCTCTCCGCTGTTTTTACAGAAGAAACGCTGTTAGTTATCAGCACGGATTTGTCCCACTACCCGAATTACGAAAATACAAAAAAAGTTGATGAAAAAACAATTGATTCAATTCTTTCCGGAAATGTGCAAACTTTTCAATCAACTATTGAGTCGCAAATAAAAGAGGGGATTGAAAATTTGGATACCTGCGCCTGCGGTAAGGATGCAGTAATTATTGGATTAGCTTTAGCGGAAAATGCAGGTATGGAAAATATCCAGCTGTTAAATTACTCCAACTCCGGTGATGTAACTTTTGATAAATCACGGGTTGTCGGCTATGCATCTATTGCTTTTTACGGAAAAGAGCAGGAGGAATCGGAAACCGGGGATGAGCTGAACTTTAATCAATCAGCTTTTTCCAAACAAGAACAAAATGCTCTTTTAAAAATTTCCCGCTCCTCAATTGAATCGTATTTAACAAACCGGCAGGTCCCGGAAATTACAATTCCGGAAAATTTAAATAAATTAAATGCAAAACAAGGCGCTTTTGTTACTTTGCATAAAAACGGACAGCTCCGCGGCTGTATTGGACAAATTGTACCTACGGAAGAACCGTTATGGATGGTTGTGCAAAATT
This sequence comes from uncultured Candidatus Saccharibacteria bacterium, assembly GCA_964423535.1. Taxonomy (GTDB): domain Bacteria; phylum Patescibacteriota; class WWE3; order JAUXAW01; family CAYREW01; genus CAYREW01. The sequence goes on along the minus strand of CAYREW010000013.1, from coordinate 17,886 downwards.
CAGCAATTTCTGCTGCGACTAAAGACCAGCGTTTTCAACCGGTTAAGCTTGAGGATCTGGATAATATTGAAATTGAAATATCCGTCCTTTCCGTACCCCGGCAAATAACAGACCCGGAAAAAGAAATAAAAATGGGCAAGCACGGTGTAATTGTTCAGCAGGGACAAAATTCCGGTGTTTTTCTACCCCAGGTTGCGGAAAGTTTTAATTATAATTTTGACAAATTTATGAGCGAGCTGTGCAGTCAAAAAGCAGGGCTTTC
>CAYREW010000013.1:14572-17524 GCA_964423535.1 uncultured Candidatus Saccharibacteria bacterium | reverse complement strand
TTTTTGCCAGAATTGGCGGATAAGTCAATTTGAATCGGAGTCAATACCCGGACGCGATGTAACACCGGTAGAAATTGTTAAAAAAGCCAAGCAGAACAATTGTCCTTCCATATCGTACACCTACACAGAACCGACAATCTTTTTTGAATACGCTTACGATACGGCAAAGCTGGCAAAAAAAGAAGGATTAAAAAACATTTTTGTTACTAACGGGTACCAGACACCGGAAGCTGTTGAAAAAGTGTCAGCAGTAATTGATGCAGCAAATATTGATTTAAAATCATTTTCAGATCAATACTACCGAAATATTTGCGGAGCAACTCTGCAGCCTGTTCTGGACTCAATAAAAAACATGCACAAAGCCGGAATATGGATTGAAGTAACTACTTTAGTAGTGCCTGAACAAAACGATTCGGAAAAAGAGTTAAAGCAAATTGCGGAATTTATTGCCGGGGTAAGTAAAGAAATACCCTGGCATATTTCCAGATTCCACCCAAATAATAAAATGACAAATACACCGGCAACACCGCTTTCCACTTTGGAAACAGCAGCAAAAATTGGAAAAGATGCGGGTTTAAAGCACGTCTATCTGGGCAATGTGTAAACCAAAAAAACGGGATACTAAAATATTTAACTACCGGCGGGGGATTTAATATTTTTTAAATTTACGTAATAAACGTAACTAACTAAGCTGATAAAAATACCAAAAATACTGCCTATAAGCTGCCCTCCCGCATACATAAGTAAAGAAAGAGGAATAATTGCTAAAAACATTAATAAACTTAAAAGCATATGCCGTGCAAACAGTTGTAATTTGTAGCCGGCTGTCAGCTGCTTACTTCTTTTTAAAGATTCAATAATACCCAAATCTTCCTCAAACATAATAAAAGGCGCAAACATAAACATAATTGCAAAAATTACACCCGGAACAACAAGTAATAAAAAGCCGAAAGCTACTGCTGTTGCTATTAAAAATGTTAATCCTGCAAATGGAAGTGTTTTACTTAACGATCTCTTCATTAGAGGGCGCATTCTTCTAAGATTGGCAGAGCCGATATCAACTACCGCCTGTATGTTTAAACCAGCAATGAAAAAAACAACAAATATACTTATCAAAAAGATAAAGGGCAGAAACAGCTTTGCTGCAACAGGAAAAGATGCTGTCGGCTCCAAGTTGGGATCAGTTACAGCATAATTTTCTGTCCTTCCTACATCAGTACCTCCCGCTTCCGGGGCCGGACTTAAATAAGAAAAGCCTGTAACAGCTAAAGTACTTAAACCTCCTAACAAAGTTAAAACAGCAGTAATAATTAACCCAATTAGAGCAACCTTAACTACGTAGCCTAAATTAACATTTTTTTTAAGCGGGGAAAGAGCTGTTTTAAGTGCTTTGGTTATACCAATCAATTTTGTTTTCATTTTAATTTGATATTTGCTTGAATTGTAGCACAGCTGTATAATAGAGTTCAACAATTAGAAACTGAAAGGCGGTGATATTTAGTGGCATTTTTAGACAATTTACTAAAAACACTTGGAATAGATACAAAGAAAGTGGAATCAACAGAACCGAAGGTAGATGAACCTGCAATTGAACAAGAACCGGAAGCGGTGGAAGATAAGTCGCAAATTGAGGAAGTGGCTGATCAGCTGGAAGAAGCTACTTCTTCGGAATAAGTTTAAATTTTAAACAGTGATTTACATAGGCACATCAGGGTGGTCTTACCCGCATTGGCATGACAATGCTTTTTACCCCAATACTGTAACGCAAAATCAGGAACTGGGGTTTTACGCAGGTAAATTAAATTCGGTAGAATTAAACGCCTCTTTCTACCATTTACCAAAAGCGGAAACTTTTACCGAATGGAAAAAGAAAACTCCCGAAGACTTTTTATTTGCAATTAAAGCTAGCAGATATATAACCCACAAGTTAAATTTAAAAAACGCAGACGAAGCAGTAGATAATCTTTTAAAAAATGCAAAGAAGCTGGGTCCTAAACTGGGACCTGTTCTTTTTCAATTATCCCCGCGCTTCCGGATTAATTTTGAAAGATTGAAAATTTTTTTAGAAACTTTGCCGGAAAAACAGCGCTTTGCTTTTGAATTCCGGCACAAAACCTGGTTTGACCCTAAAGTATACGGTTTATTAAGGTCATTCAACTGCGCACTTGTTTTTGCCGACACACCTGATTATCCGTTAGTATTTGAAAGAACAACGGATTTTGTTTATGTTCGATTACACGGACACGAAGAGCTTTACAAATCAAATTACACAGAAAAGCAAATTGAAAAATGGGCGGGCAGAGTAAGAAGCTGGCGCAATGACGGTAATGATGTTTATGTATATTTTGACAACGATGCCAACGCCTACGCCCCTAACAACGCTTTACAGCTAAAATCCGTGTTATAGCCTCCGCGGGAAAAATTAAAAGAACAACTATTATTCTTTTAGCACTTTTCCGGCAGTCAAAGCAAACAAACAAGACCTGATTGAAGCACTGCGGTATAAATAAAAAATAACCGCTGTAAAACAAATCCTAAATATAAGAATTAAAAAACCCCCGGCAAGGCAAAAATTTAGCTATATGTAGAGTTGTAGTTATAGCCGTAGTTACAATTACAGCCATAGTTACAGTCACAAACATACTTTGCGCCAATAACAAAATACCTTAATGCTTAATGCTTAATACCTTACTATCTTAATATTGCAATAGCTTACCATCTTAATATCTCAATGCGTCAATTTCTCAATAGCTTAATATCTTAATCCCTTACCATTTTAATATTCCAATATCTGAATATCCTACCATCTTAATATCTCAATATCCGAATATCCTACCATCTTACTATCTTACTATCTTACTATCTTTAAATCTCAATGTTTTAGCATTCTAATCGCCTCCAGCGCATAAAATACCTATAAACTTTTTGTGTTATTTACCGGGCGGCCGCCCT
>CAYREW010000013.1:12839-14472 GCA_964423535.1 uncultured Candidatus Saccharibacteria bacterium | reverse complement strand
TAAATTTTTGTTGCAGCTAAGAATTTGTGGAGTACTCTTTAGTAAACTTTTTATAAATGCGGTGGGCTTTGTCGCCAACCCAATCAAGAGGTAGAAGTTCAAAAGGGAGTTGGGGATCTTTATCAATAATTCCAAAGTAGGCAATATGAACACGAGCCGCAATTATTTCATTAACCTCCTCATTTTCATATTCTTTAATAAAATCTTTATACTCCCGGTTAATCTTCTCTAAATTGTATACATCATTAACCAACTCTTTAAGAGTCCTCCTACCAATACTGCCGTCTTTTCCAATATTAGAAATTATAATATCACCACCAATATTATTATCTGTAACAAACTCCGATATTAATTCACGGGGATTGTACGGTGTCAACCAAACACTGTCCTGCAATTTCCCGCAGCCTACTTTACTAATAAATCGGCGAAATTTATCTCTTTTTTTTCTTTGTGCTTCCGGAATATCGTAAGTCACAAGGTAAATTTTCTTTGTCCACGGCCGAAATTCCTGGTAATAAGGATTAACGGATTCCAAACGTTTTTTTCCTTCCGCAGTTACTGTAGGAATAATAAGCCCCTCTTCTTTAACATAATCAATCAAGCCCTGCCTTTTTAAATTATAAAGTGTTCTTTTAACCGCATCGTAATCTAATGCTGCAGCTAACGATTCCGATTCATCCATTTTTTTTGCAATCCTGCTGGGAGAAGGGTAATCGTAGCATTCTGCTGTAGCCAGCATATAATCCAACTGAAAAAGAACAAGATCAGTTGCTGTCCGTAAAACACCATCTGTAATTTTTAATACTTTTCTATGCAGCTCCTTATTGCTCATATAGGTATAATATTTTTTAACCGGTTTTTTAGTTATCTCTAATAAAACTCTGCTTTAAATAAAAGACTGGATAAATGTATTCTACCAATTAATTCAGTTACATTTAAAATAGAAGCGGGCTATTTAAATATAACTAAGCTGAGCTACGTTACTTAAATATAACCAGTTTATTTAAATATAAAGTCTATTAAAATAAAAACGGATTACTTAAATATTAACAATATAGTTAAATAAAAACATTTTATTTAATACAGATGTACTTGTTTTGTGTTAATTGGTAGGCGGCCGCCCTCCATAAAACACAAAATACTGTTAATTCCCTTCATTACGGTAACTACTATAGTAACTAATATAATAACCGACTACTCTAGAATAACCAACTGGTCTATAGTAACTGACGGATCTATAATAATTCAGTGGTCTACAGTAACTCACTGATCTATATTAACTCCCTGATCTAGAATAACTGACCGGTCTATAGTAACTCACTGAGCTATAGTAACTGACTGATCTAGAATAACTAACTGATTTAGTAATTTAATAAAAACAGGGGGCGGCCGCCCTGCTAGTTTATTAAAATTGGTTATTAAAAAAGGAGGGGTTAAATTTGTGCTTTTCCAACCCCGCTTATTTACACCCTTAATTTTACCCTTACCTCCTTATTTACTTCTTCACTTACTTTTTCACTTAATTCCTCACTTGCTTTCCACTTATTACCCACTTACTTTCTCACTTATTTTTCCGCTTACCTTCCCACATATTTTTACTTTTAAATTTTAGCTATTTCCTAGCTAATTTTCC
>CAYREW010000013.1:0-12739 GCA_964423535.1 uncultured Candidatus Saccharibacteria bacterium | reverse complement strand
TGCTTTGAATATCTTAATTCAACAACAAAATTTTGCTATAATCTTATATACGGAAAGTAAAAGGAGGGAGCTACAATGCCTGCTGTAAGAGGAATAAAGCAGCACCTGTGGTACATAAAGACGACAAACTTACAGCAGTTAATACGGAAGGTGCTGCTGGTTACGGTACTGCTGCGCCTATTGGTTGGGGAAGATCTCTTCATTTTGTTAAAAAAGGACAGCTGTTGGATTTTTTCGTTCCGGAAAGGGTGGTTCTAAAGGTGGGAAAACGGGTAGGAAGAATATAGCAACATAATTTAAGATATGATATTCTATTTCCAATGGCAGTAAGTTTTTGGAAAAAATTCATAGATAAATTACCGCAGTGGGTTGGTTCGTGGTGGTCACTTATCATCCATACAATTTGGTTCGTTGGCTGGATATTCACCGGTCTAAACATAGAAACTTTAATTATGATTGTTTCTTTGGAAGCAATTTACCTCTGTATCCTGCTTTTAATGGCTTCAAACGAAGCAGAAAAAAGAAGGGAAGCAAAAGCACAACTCGATCACGAAACAGTTAAACAAAAAACAGAAGAAGATATCGAACTTGACCGCGAGGCGCGCGATGATTTGAAATACATCCAAAGCAAGTTGGAGAAGATTGAGCAGGAACTGTCTATAAGTTGATTGTCCATTGTTAATTGTTTATTGTTGATTGGTTTTCAATAGACAATGAACTATCAACTATTAGCAATTAGCAATAAACAATGAATCCACATATATTTCGCTCCTACGATATCCGGGGTGTTTACAACCAGGACTTTAATATAGAAGATGCGGAAATATTGGGTAAAGCCTACGGAACTTACATCCAAAAAATCAGCGGACCAAATATTATTATTGGCAGAGATAACAGATTCAGCTCCGACGAGCTGCAGGCAAAATTTATAAGCGGGCTTTTATCCACCGGATGCAGTGTAACTGATTCGGAATTAACACTCCGCCCCTTTATTGCATTGGCAGTAATTAAGAAAAATTTTGACGGTGGTGTACTTATTACAGCCAGCCACAACCCGCCTGAATACAACGGTTTCAAATTTTTCAAACAAAACGGTGTACCTATTTTTGGAGAAGAGCTTTTGGAAATTAAAAACTTGTATTACTCTAAAGAATTTAAAAAGGGAATAGGCAATATTGAATACAAAAATATATTTAATTTATACCTAAACTATATTAAAAAGAAAATTGAACACCCTCTAAACTTCAAGGTAGTTATTGATTGCGGTAACGGAACAGCAAGCAAGTTTGCTCCAACAATTTTTAATAACCTGGGCTGCAAAGTTGAAACTTTGTATTGCAATCTTGACGGTTCGTATCCCTACCACACGCCCAACCCCGAATCGGTTGGAAATGTTACTGAACTTTCCCAAAAAGTAGTAGAAACAAATGCTGATATAGGGCTGGCTTACGACAGTGACGGTGATCGTTTCGGAATTGCGGATGAGAAAGGAAAGTTCCACGAAAACGATGATACTTTAATTGTTTTAGCAAAAGAACTTTTAAAACAAAACCGGGGCGCTACAATATTATTTGATATTAAATCTTCATACACATTAGAGAGCGAAATTGAAAAAGCGGGGGGAAAAGGAATAATGATGCGTACAGGACATCCTTACTTCCAAAAAAGGATGCTTAACAACCCGGGTATTATTCTGGGAGCAGAAGTTTCCGGACATACTATGTTTAAAGAAAATTACTGTATTGACGATGCAATCTATGCATCAGCAAAACTGCTGGAAACAGCAGTAAAAAATAAGAAAACTATTTCCGAATTATACAAACCTATCCCGCATACTGCTCACACACCCGAAATTACAGCACCTTGTTCAGACACGGAAAAATTTGGTATTGTGGAAAAAATTAAAGAGGAGTACAGCAAAGAGTACGAGATTATTGCTACAGACGGAGTAAGAGTGCTGTTTACAGAAACAAACTGGGCTTTAATAAGGGCTTCGCATACTACACCTTCCATATCTATGCGGTTTGAAGCAAATACTCAAAAGGCTCTTAAAAAAATTATAAAAGATGTAAAAGAAAAATTGGAAAAATATCCACAGGTTGATATTTCCGAACTGGATCAGTATTTTTAATTATATGTTAAGTATTAGAAAAATAAACGAAATGAAACCCGTCCTTTATAACCCTAATGCTGAAGGTATGCAGGAAATTTACTATATGATTCGCGGCAATCCTAATATTACTGTAATGAACGCAGGCAAAATAGGGAAAGAGTACTTGAAAACATTAGGTCATTACCATAAAAACAATGAAGCTGAAATCTACAAAGTGCTGTTTGGTAAAGCGTTATTTTTACTGCAAAAAAGAGTGGGAAAAGAAGAAGACAAAATTCAAGATATTAAAATTATTAAAGCAAAAGAAGGAGATACTGTCCATATTAAGGAAGGGTACGGACACACAATGATTAATATTGGAAGCACAGCACTGGTTACTACTGATAACGCTCCGTCTAACGCATCGGAAGCTGTAAATAATTACCAACCAATTAAAAAGATGAGTGGTTTTGCTTACTTCGTTGTTGAAGGAGAAAACGGAGAACCGCAGCTGGTTAAGAATAAGAATTACAGCGAAGTACCGGAAGTAGACATTCATAAAAACATTAAAACATGAAAACAGAAAAACTAAGCAACTGGGAAACCAAAGAACAAGTTTCAAGTTTCTGTTATTTGTTTCTTAGTTTTTTAGTTCTTTAGTTTCTTAGTTTTTTAGTTGCTCAGTTTCTTAGTTTCTCCGTTGTCGTGTTCTAGTGGTTGAATGTTTTTAAAATACTGCCCTCTTGTATTCATTTCAACTTCGTAATATTATAGTTTAGTAATACAAACAACTTAACGCTATGGCTGCCCAAAACAAAAAAAACCAACCAATACTCTGGTTCAGCGAAATAGGTAAAGAAAATATACCTCTTGTTGGAGGAAAGGGAGCAAATCTTGGAGAAATGACAAAAGAAGGTATCCCTGTTCCTAATGGTTTTGCCACTAACGCTAACGAATATTACAAATTTGTTAACCAGGGCTCGCTAAAAGAAAAAATAAAACAGGAACTTCATAATTTAAATATAGAAGATAACAAAGCTCTCCAACAAGCTGCTAAAAACATTAGAACCCTTGTAATTGCTTCGGAACTACCTGCATCAACAAGAAAAACTGTTAAAAACGCATATGCTAAATTAAGCAAAGGACCGGGCAAAAAAGTAGCTGTGCGCTCTTCAGCTACTGCGGAAGATCTGCCGGAAGCTTCTTTTGCAGGACAACAAAAAACAATACTTAATGTTCAAGATTACGAAGAATTGAAAGAATCAATCTTGGAAAGCTGGGCATCTCTTTTTACTGCTCGAGCAATATTCTACCGTGAAGAGCACGGTTTTGAACACATGAAAGTTGGTATATCCACCATTGTCCAGTTGATGATTCAATCTGATGTTTCCGGTGTTGCTTTTACAGTTGACCCCCTGACCTCTGACAGTTCAAAAATATCAATAGAGGCTGTTTACGGTCTTGGTGAAACAATTGTCGGCGGCTCAATCACGCCGGACCAGTACTTGGTTAATAAAGAATCTATGAAAATAGAGAGCAAACAAATAGTAAAGCAGACGTGGCAGTTGACGGAAGAAGGAGAAATGCCGATTTCGGAAATGTTTCAGGAAAAGCAAAAGCTGTCGGATAAAAAAGTTGTAAAGTTGGCGGAAATATGCAAAAAAATAGAACAGCACTACGAATTTCCCCAAGATATTGAATGGGGTATGGAAGATAACAAACTTTGGATTGTGCAAACAAGACCGGTAACAACGCTTAAAATTGCTGATGATAAAGTCCATATCAGCGAAAAAGAAGTAAACAAAGAACTGCTATTAAAAGGTATTGGTGCTTCACCCGGAGCTGCTATAGGCAAGGTTTCAATTATTGAATCAGCAAAGGAATTGGACAAAGTTAAAAAAGGAGATATTTTAGTGACTACAATGACAAATCCCGACTTTGTTCCGGCAATGAAACGCGCTGCTGCAATTGTTACAGACCAGGGAGGAAGAACTTCCCATGCTGCAATTGTGTCCCGTGAACTGGGAATACCGTGTATTGTTGGCACAGAACTGGCAACAGAAAGTGTAAAAGACGGTGAAGAAATTACTGTTGACGGCTATAAAGGCAGGGTGTACGAAGGTAAATTAAGTTTGGAAAAAATATCGCCGACAGAAGCAATAAAACAAAGGCATGATCCCGAAGCAGTACACAATTTACATACAGCAACCAAAGTATATGTTAATTTGGGAGAGCCGAGCGTAGCAAAAAAATTATCAAAGCGGAACGTAGATGGTATTGGTTTGCTAAGAGCTGAATTTATGATTGCTGAAATTGGCACACACCCCCGAAAAATTATCCACGACGGGAAAGAAGAAGATTATATAAACAAGCTAGCTCACGGATTAAAGCAATTTGTGGAAAATTTTGCTCCCCGCCCGGTTGTTTACCGCACTTCCGACTTTAAAACAAATGAGTACCGGCATTTGGAAGGAGGAGAAAAGTACGAAGGAGAAGAAAGCAACCCCCTGATTGGATTTAGAGGCGCAGCCCGTTATCTTGAAAACTCCGCCGTATTTAACCTGGAAATGGAAGCAATAAAAAAAGTCAGAAACAAAATGAATTTTAAAAATCTGCATATTATGATTCCTTTTGTCCGCACTCCGGAAGAGCTTAGAAAAGTAAAAAAACTGGTTGCTGCCGCCGGTTTGCAAAGAAGTGCTAATTTTAAATTGTGGATGATGGTGGAAATTCCTTCCAATGTACTAATTCTGGAAGATTTTTTAAAAGTAGGAATCGACGGTGTATCAATTGGAAGTAATGATTTAACTATGCTTACTCTTGGAGTAGATAGAGACAATGCTAAATTAGCGGAAGATTTTGATGAAACAGACAAGGCTGTTGTTAAATCGCTTAAAAAAGTTATTGAAATATGCAAAAAAGAGGGGGTAACATCTTCAATCTGCGGACAAGCAGCTTCCGATTACCCGGAGCTGGTTAAAAAAATGGTTAAATGGGGTGTTACTTCTGTATCAGTTAATCCCGACAGAATAGAAAAAACAAGGCAGCTTGTTTACGAAGCAGAAAAACAGCTAATTAAACAAGACAATCAAACATAAAAATCTGCTATAATTAAATAAATCAAAAAGTAATCAATAACTAACAATGTCAGCAATTAAATCAATTACCGCTACCAAAGTTTTGGATTCCCGGAGCGACTGGACAGTGCAGGTAACTCTAACCCTGGATGACGGTACGCAGGGTACAGCAGCCGTGCCTTCGGGAGCTTCCGTAGGGGCTCACGAAGCTAAACTTGTAGAACCTGAGCAGGCAATAAAAAATATTGAAGAAAAAATAGCTCCCGCACTTATTAACTCGGACCCGGGAGAGCAGAAAAAAATAGATTCGGCAATAATTGAACTGGACGGGACGGAGGATAAATCAAACCTCGGGGGTAATACATTGTTAGCAGTGTCGCTTGCAGCATGCACAGCTGCAGCAGCACAGCAAAAAATACCTCTTTACAAATACATTAGACAGATTTACAAGCCGGAAATGACAACATGGCGGTTGCCGACACCTTTGTTTAACTTAATAAACGGCGGTGCACATGCGCAAAATAATTTGGATATCCAGGAATTTATGGTTACACCGGCTACGCATGTAGCCTACTCAAAAGGGTTGGAAATGGGTGATAAAATTTATGACCGTCTTAAAGAATTATTAACAGAACGCGGCTTTTCAACAGCACTAGGTGATGAAGGCGGATTTGCACCGCAAGGATTAACAACAAAATCCGCTCTTACATTTTTGCAAAAAGCAACAACCGATTCCGAACTAGTACCAGGCAGGGACATTTACTACGCTCTGGATGTAGCAGCCAATTCGCTTACCTCCCAGCAATATTACAAATTTGAAGGTGCAGGTTACACCTTTTCAGCAAAGGAAATTGCCGAGTTTTACAGAGAGCTGGTATCAAAATACCCTATTATCTACCTGGAGGATCCTCTTAACGAAGACAGCTGGAAAGATTGGAGCAGTTTGGTGGAAAATATTGGTGAAAAAACAGAAATTATCGGTGACGACTTCACAGTAACTAATATTAAAAGAGTAAAAAAAGCGGTAGAGGAGAAAGCTGTTACAGGAGTTATTATTAAGCCAAATCAGATTGGGACTTTGAGCGAGGCGTTGAAAGTTGCCGATTATGCTGAGAAAAATAATTTAGTAACATGTGTCTCGCACCGGTCGGGAGAAACTGCCAGCACTTTTATTGCAGACTTTGCTGTCGGAATAAATTCTTTATACATAAAAACAGGAGCGCCTGCCCGGGGCGAACGCGTAGCTAAATACAACCGTTTATTACAAATTGAAAAAGAATTGGAAGAAGAAGGGCTGAAATGAATGAAAACAAAACCGGTAATTTTAATCATTCTCGACGGCTGGGGAATTGCGCCGCCCGGACCCGGTAATGCAATAAGCTTAGCGCAAACTTCCAACTTTGATAAATATTGGGCTGCCTACCCGCGTACCCAACTAAAAGCTTCAGGCAAAGCAGTGGGACTTCCAAAAGGCGAGGATGGAAATTCAGAAGCAGGCCACCTTAATCTTGGTGCTGGAGCAGTTGTTTACCAAGACCTTCCACGAATCAACTTTTCAATAGCAGACGGTTCATTTTTGCAAAAAAAAGCGCTGAAAGACGCGTGCAAACATGTAAAAGACAATAACAGCGATTTGCACTTAATGGGTCTGGTCGGCGGGGAAGTGCACGCAAGCAGGGAGCATCTTTATGCTTTGCTCTGGCTTTGTAAACAGGAAGGAATTGACAGTAATAAAGTAAAAATACATATATTTACTGACGGGCGTGACGCACCACCCAGGTCTGCGCTGACTGTTTTATCAGAAGTAGAACAAAAAATAAAAAGTATTGGTATAGGTGAAGTAGCCTCTGTTATTGGGCGCTATTATGCTATGGACAGAGACCGCAGGTGGGAACGCATTAAAAAAGCTTACCAGGTGCTTGTTAATGCGGAAGGACCTGAATATAAATCTGGGTTTGACACTATTGAAGCATCTTACAAAGAAGGCACAACCGACGAGTTTGTTAAACCGGCTGTAATTGTTGACGCTAATGGAAAACCAAAAGGGAAAATTAAAAACAATGATTCTCTAATCTTCTTCAATTACCGTGCAGACAGAGCCCGCCAGTTAACAAAAGCGCTTATTTCTCCCTCTTTTGAACCTTTTGAAAGACCAAACAGACCGGACAACCTATTTTATGTCACAATGACGGAATATGAAGAAGGGCTGCCTGTTTCAGGAGTTGCGTTTCCACCGCAAAAAGTGGAACTGCCTTTGGGCAGGGTTTTATCAGAGCAGAATAAGCGACAGTTAAGAACAGCAGAAACGGAAAAATATCCTCACGTAACTTTCTTCTTTAACGGAGAAAGGGAAGATCCTTTTCCCGGCGAAGACCATATTTTAATACCCTCCCCCAAAGTACCTACCTATGACAAAAAGCCGGAAATGAGCGCCCAGCAAATAGCAGAGGTTGCAAAGAAAAAGATTGGTAATTACGACTTTATACTTATAAATTTCGCTAATCCGGATATGGTTGGACACACCGGTGATCTGCAGGCAGGTATAAAAGCTGTTGAAACAACTGACAACTGCTTAGGGCAAATAGTAAAAAAGGCGCTGTCAATAAACGGTGTTTGTCTGGTAACAGCAGACCACGGAAACGCAGAGGAAATGCTAAACCCGCAAACCGGTGAAATTGATACAGAACACTCTTCCAACCCCGTCCCTTTTATAGCTGTCGGCAGCCCGGATCAGGTTGGAGAGCGGAGAGAGTTGATGGCTGGAGTACTTGCCGATATTGCGCCAACTACACTTGCGCTAATGGGAATTAGAAAACCAAGCCAGATGACGGGAAGAGATTTGCTAAGTTAAAACACATTATTAAGAAAGTTGTATCATTCTCACAGAGCCCTACCTATTCAGGATCCTGTTATACTGTTATCGTGTTATCCTGTTGAAAAAAACTATTGGTAAAAGTACCAAAAGAACAGGATAGCATGTTAACAGGCTAACAGGCTGACGAGATAACGGAACCAAAATAGCAACGATGACTACAGAAATATTTGGTAAAAGTACCAAAAGAACAGGATAGCATGTTAACAGGCTAACAGGCTGACGAGATAACGGAACCAAAATAGCAACGATGACTACAGAAATATTTAAACAGAATAACTATTATTTCATGCTTGCTCTCGACCACCGCTCCAGTTTTAAACAGATGGTGGAAAAAAGCGGACAGAAAGCGGATGCACAAACTTTAATTGAATACAAAACAAAAATTTTAAACGCTGTTTACAAGCAAGCCGGCGGTGTTTTACTGGATCCGGAAATTGGACTTCAGGCTTTAAAAAGGACTGCAGCGTTGTATGCGGACGAAAACAGCAGTAGCCTGCCCTACCTATTAAGCATGGAAAAATCAGGTTATAAAACTGCAGACAATGTTAGAAAAACAGAACTGCAGTACAGTGCAAAGGAACTAAAAGAAAAAGGTGCCAAAGGAGTTAAACTTCTCCTCTATATCGACCCGAACCAAAGTGCTGGCAAGCAAAACCACCAACTGCAGATTGCTGATCAGGCTCTGCAACAGGCGGATGAAGCAAACTTACCCTTATTTTTAGAAATAGTTACCTATAATACTGAAAAAAAACCGCAAGTTGCAAAAGCATTAGGATATTTTCTGGACAGTAATCTTATTCCCGGTGTTTTTAAGCTTGAATATCCCGGAAGTAGAGAGGAATGCAAAAAAATTTCAAAAATGACGCATCCCGTACCCTGGATACTACTGACAAGAGGGAAAAAATTTGCTATCTTTAAACAAGAGTTGGAAATTGCAGTTTCAGAAGGTGCACAGGGATTTTTAGCAGGGAGAGCCTTGTGGCAGGAATTATTTAATCTGCAGGGCGGGGAAGAAGAGAAATTTTTGCAAAAGACATTGCCGAAAAGATTTAACGAAATTGCCGAGGTAGCAATAAACAATCAACAATGAACAATCAACAATAAACAATGAAATCTATCACAGTAATCGGCGGAGCAACTGAAGATATCTACTTTATAAGCAGTGAATACAATGTAGAAGACGACAAACTCAAACTTATCTGGGGTGAAAAACTGGTGGCTGATGATTTACATACCAGTATTGGCGGAGGCGGCGCTAATGCAGCTGTCAGCCTAGCCAGGCTGGGTATAAACAGCAGGTTAGTCAGCCAAGTAGGGGACGACAATTTCGGCCGCAGGATAAAGCACATGCTGGATAATGAAGGCGTGGACTTAACTTTATTCAAAATCCGCGCAGATTGTAAAACATCGACATCCGCACTTTTAACAATACCAAACAAGGACCACACTATTGTAATGTACAGGGGTTCTAACGATGATTTAAACTTTCCCGAAAAAGAAAAAGACCTTCTGTTTGATACTGACTGGCTTTATATTACCGACCTTGCCGGAGAATCAAAAACAATGGTGGAGCAGCTGGCAGCGGAAGCGAAGAAAAACGGAGTAAAAGTAGCATTTATTCCCGGACAGCATCAACTTGACCGCGGTATTGGCGAATTGCAAAAAATACTTAAAAATACTGATATTTTTATACTTAATTTATGGGAAGCCGGCAAACTGCTAAATACAAAAATAGAATATTCTCCGCAAAATGTTGACGAGTGCGGTAAATTTAAACCAACTGTTGATGATTTTGTTACCAAGTTTCACAATATGGGAGCAAAACTGTGCGTAATAACTAAAGATATTTGCGGAGTAACTGCTTACGACGGGAAAGAAACTTATTCCGTAGCTGCGCCGGAGACAACAGTTGTTGATACTACCGGTGCGGGAGACGCATTTTCATCAGGATTCATAGCTGCTATAGCTGAAGGAGAAAATATCAATAAAGCTTTAGAGCAGGGAAGCGAAAATGCCGGATCAGTTATTGCTCATTACGGTGCACAGACAGGTCTGATAAGTCATGACTAGAAAAAAAACTCCCAACTTACAAAATTACTCCTCCACATACAAAAAATTCAAATGGGAAATTCCTAATAAAAAAATCAATGCTGCAGACTATGTTTTTAAACATAACAAAATAAAGGATACAAGCAAAAAAGCATTAATTTGGGAGTCAAGCAGCGGTGAAGAAAAAGTATACTCCTACAAAAATTTAGAAAAGAAGACCAATAAATTCGCCAACTACCTGACAAGTTCAGGACTAAAAAAACAAGACCGCATTTTCTTTTTCCTGCCGCGGGTACCGGAGGTTTACTACGGATTTCTGGCTGCGGTTAAAGCAGGTGGAATTGCCGGTACTTTGTTTGGTGCTTTTGGTGAACAGGCATTAACGGAAAGGCTGAAAAACAGCGGTGCGCGTTTTTTAGTAACAAATCAGAAACTTGGAGCTCGCGTAGAAAAAATCAAACATAAACTGCCGAATTTGGAAAAAATTATCTACACCGGCACTGACGAATTTAATTCTGATTTGGAAAATCAAGCAGACCAATTTAAACCTGTACTTTCGAATCCGCAAGATCCCGCTGTTATGTTGTACACATCAGCAACAGGAAGAACACCTGTCTGCGGTATTGTCCTACCCCACCAAAGCATAATTTGCCAACAAAAAACAGCAGAGTGGGTTTTGGATTTGCACCGGGATGATGTGTACTGGTGTAGTGCTGATCCGGGCTGGGTAACAGGAATTGCCTACGGTATTTTCGGTGCGTGGGCTAGGGGAGCAACATCTGCGGTTTTAGAGGGCCGCTTTAACGCTGACAACTGGTTTTCATTTTTAGAAAAAAATAAAATAAATGTTTGGTATACAGCACCTACAGCTCTTAGAATGCTTAAAGAAAATATTAAAAATCCTAAAGACAGTTATGATTTTTCACATCTTCGACATATTTGCAGTGTGGGAGAAGCGCTGGAGCCGGCACTTATAAACTGGGGAAGAGAAAAACTTGGTTTAGATATACACGATACCTACTGGCAAACTGAAACAGGCTCAATCATGCTGGCAAACTACAGAAGTGTAACAATCAAACCGGGATCAATGGGAAAACCTGTGCCCGGCCAATATGCAGCAATTATAGATGAGACGGGTAATGAGTTGGACCCCGGTACTGAAGGGGATCTGGCTTTTAAAGCAGGCTGGCCGTCTCAAATGGTAGATGTTTGGAAAAATAAAGAAAGGTTCCAAAGTTATTTTAGGCAAGGAGCGGAATTTAAATGGTTTGTTACAGGAGATAAAGCTTACAAAGACGAAGACGGCTACTATTTTTACATTGGTCGGGCTGATGATGTAATAAAAACAGCCGGGGAAAGGGTTGGACCATTTGAAGTTGAATCCGCCTTAGCTGAACATCCCGACGTAGTTGAAGCAGCGGTAATTGGTGTACCGGACAAGATGCGGGGAGAAATTATTAAAGCATTTTTAGTAATTAGTAATAAAGAAGAAGTAGAAAATGAGAGTGCTTTTAAAGAAGAAATTAAACAATTTGTAAAAAAGAAATTGGCCGGCCACGCCTACCCGCGGGAAATTGAAATTGTCAATTCTTTACCAAAAAACCCTTCAGGAAAAATTGTCCGCCGTAAATTAAAATAGTGCTAACCAAGCTCCACAACCAATGTAACCTCACCTTTTACCTTTTGTTCATTTATGGATTGCAGTAAATCCGCCGCTCTGCCGCGGAGGATTTGTTCATGCATTTTGGTCATCTCAATGCAGAGTGCTATTTTAGGATTTGCAAAAATTTCCTCAATCATCTTCAGAGTTTTATCTAACCGGTAAGGTGATTCATAAAGTACTAAAGAAACTGTCTCATCCAATTCTTCTACCGCTATTTTTGTTTTTTGTAAAAGCTTCCTTTTTTTACTTTTTCTTTTGGACAAAAATCCTAAAAATAATATCCGCGCTGTTGTTAATCCGGAAACAGAAACTGCAGCTGTAAGTGCTGAAGGTCCGGGAATAGGAATAACTTTGTGGCCTTTATCTATACAAGCATTAATTAGTTTGTAGCCGGGGTCGGAGATTAGCGGAGTTCCGGCATTGGAAACTAAACCAACTGTTTTTCCCCGACTCAGATATTTTAATACCTCGGGAATGCGGTGCTTGTTGTTGTGTTCGTGAAAGCTGATTAAGCGGGGTTTCCCACCTGCTTGATTAGCAACGCTTTTGCCTGTTGTAATCATTCCCGGTTCCGATGCTGAATCAAGTTCCGATGCTGAATCAAGTTCCGATGCTGAATCAAGTTCAGCATGACAAGGGGACAACCTTTTCAGCAATTTCCCCGTCTTTCTTGTATCTTCACAAAGCAATATATCAACAGAGAAAAGGGTTTTTATTGCTCTTAAAGTAATATCCTCCATATTGCCAATGGGTGTTGATATGATATAGAGTGTGGACATATAATTATAATAGCATTAATAAACAATTTGGTTTTTATTAACGCGTAACAACCGCAGTACCAGATCCGGCTGTGCCGAACCGTACATGGCAAGAGTTACGCTAGTCCGCTCTAAAAAGAGTAGCGAAGCTTGCTTCGCGCTTAGCGCGCAACAAGTTGCGCTAGTCTAATCTGGAAGTATAGCTAACCAAACGCAAGGCTAACT
>CAYREW010000012.1:0-19117 GCA_964423535.1 uncultured Candidatus Saccharibacteria bacterium | reverse complement strand
AACAATTCTTTATAATCCATAAATGAAAAATCCCAAGCACGAAATTCGAAATCCCAAACAAATCCGAAATTAAAATGACCAAATTTTCAAAACCCTTGGTTTTAGCCAGCGGCGTTTTTAGTAATCCAAAAACTCCCAAAACCAAAGTTGGAGACTTTGTTTAGTTTAGTATTTTTACCATGAACCTGAAAGGCTGTGCCCTGCACAGTACCGCCTCTATGTGGCTCGTGGTAGATATTAGAATTTAGAATTTCACTAAATACCGTTTATTCGCCGACGGTTCTTATTAACATAATCATCTACAACCTTGCCGTCTACAAGTTTGATCGTCCTTTTGGCGTATTCCGCAATATGGTCTTCGTGGGTAATAACAATGATAGTGTGCCCGCGGTCGTTAAGATTCTCTAATACCTCCATTATCTCTACAGCTTGCTTTTCGGCAATATTGCCGGTAGGCTCATCGGCCAGAATAATATTCGGATCCATAACTAACGCGCGGGCAATTGCTACCCGCTGCTTTTGACCACCGGAAAGCTGGGCTGGGGTGTGCTTCAAGCGATCTCCCAACCCCACAACCTTTAAAAAATTGCGGGCACGCTCTTCACGTTCCTCTTTGGAAACGCCACCGTAAACCATTGGAATGACCACGTTTTTCAAAGCAGTAGTCCGAGGCAGTAAATTGTAAGATTGGAAAACAAACCCTATTTTTTTGTTACGGATTTCGGCCAGCGCATCTTCGCCCATCTCAGCTATTTTTTCTTCCCCCAACCAATACTCCCCTTCTGTTGGTACATCCAAAGCACCTAAAATATGCATCAAAGTGGATTTGCCCGAACCGGATGGACCCATAACAGAAACAAACTCCCCTTCTCCTATTTCAAAAGAAACATCATCCAATGCTTTTACTTGGATTTCTCCTGAATCATAAATTTTGGTAAGATGGGAAGTCCTGATCATAAAATTGATAAGTGTCTGTCATTCTGAGCCCTGAACTACATCGAGTTCAGGGTGAAGAATCCCCTGCCATTATGGCCTTTTTTTAGTTTAGATATTCGAATTTTGAATTTAGCTTACTTCACCATCTTCATCATCCCGCCACTACTACTACCAAACGGAGACTGCCCGCCTTCTTCCACAGTACCCGTGGAAAGTGTACTTGTAACAACTTCATCACCCTCTGAAAGACCGGAGATAATTTCCACCCTGCTTAACGATTCCAACCCTGTTTTTACTGCAATAAACCTTGGAACACCACCTTCAAGAACTTGAACAAATGTTTGACCATCCCTCTCCTGCACAGCAGTACTAGGAACAGCTAAAACATTTTCTTTTCTATCAACAATAATTTCCGATGTTGCTGCCATATTAGAAAGCACATCTTTGGAATCCGTATCCAGTTGAAGTATTACCGGATAATTGCTAACCCCGCTTGTAATGAAGCCCACTCTGTCCACAGCCACAACTTCACCAGTGAAAGTCTTGACCGGAATACTATCTAAAATAACAGTTGCTTTCTGACCCACTTCTAAAAGAGGAACATCAATTTCCGACACATCAACTGAGACTAAAGGCGCACCACCTGTCTTTATAGATGCTATAGTCTGGCTCTTAGCCGAGCCCGAAGTTGCCAGCTCTGAATTAAGACGCATTCCCTCAATGTAAGAAATACCAGTAATAACACCAGAGGATGGGGCAGTTACATAAGGCAAAACAGCCTGGTAAGAAAGCAACGCTTTTTGCAAGGAAAGCTCTGCTTCTTTTATTCTTTCCTGCTGCACCTCATAATCAGCCTTTGCAGCCAGGTAGTCATTCTCTGCATCATGAAACATATCCTGCTCTTCCTCTGTCTGGTAACTAGTAGTTTCCTTAACATTTTCAAAAGCATCCTCTTTATCACGAAGGGTGTTGTCCAAAGAGTATAAACGGGATTTTGCAGACTCAAAATTGTTTTTCGCAGAAATATAAGAAGCTTTTTGCTGCACCTGAGAATTTTCGCCATCCTGGTCCAAAGTTATATCTATTATTCTCCCGCCTTCTAAAACCTTATCTCCTTCCTGCACATAAACTTTACTAACAACACCACTAGCTTGGGTAGTAATAGGGATTAAATTTGCAGAAAGAACATTTCCAGAAGCATTTACCGAAGAAACAACGGTTCTCCTTTGGACAGGCTCTGTTTTATAAATTGCTGCATCATTATTGGCACCTTTAAAAATATTCCATATAAGAAATCCGCCAGTGCCAATTACTAATGTTGCAGTTAAAATAACTAATTTGTTACCGAATAACCTCCTTAACTTTGTTTTCATATTGTGTGCGAACAATAGATAATAATCCTGAGAAAAAGCTTAAAAAACTGCAGAACGCGGAGGCAATTAAAGAAAGGCCCGTCCTTTTAGTAAGGACGGGCCTTTCCGTTACTCACTACATAATCTAAAATCCTTTAAAACCGCGGCCGCCGTGGCCACCAAACTTCCCACCCATACCACAGCCCCCACCGTACTCGCGCAAAGCATCAAAATCAATTCCGCTTTGTTCTCGCCACTCTTCCCTTTCCGCACGGCGCTGCTCGCGCTCCGCTTCCATTTCAGTACGGTGGTCGAGAAGCATTTGCCGCTGTTCCGCTGTGATCACGCCGTCTTCAACAGCTTGCTGCAACATTTCTTCCCTATCAACACTGCGCTGCGCCCGGTGCTCTTCGCGAATATCTCCAAGAGCTGTTTCTACATCATCGGAATCCAAACCAAAACGATCCGAAAACTCCTGAACTATTGAAGGTGCCTGAGCGTATTCCTGCGCCTGCGCTTGTTGAACACCGTAAACTCCTACACCAATAACACCAACAAGAACCAGTGCTGTACCAATTATTAACTTTTTATTCATATCTTATTTCACCTCCTTTAGTCTCCGTTTCCGCCAAAGGCGGATTACGGAGTCTTAAGCCCTGTACCGGAGGCTGCCGAAGGCAGACGACTGGTACCGGGGCTACTAGTCATCCAAACTAAATCGATATTCATTGTTTACAGTTTCTTAAGCACCCAATGGCCCCCGTTAAACTTCGGGATGAGGGTCCTAAACCGGAGCCAGCTCTGGCGCGAAATAAATTTCGCTACTACATAAGCACTTAAAACAATAAACAAAAATTTTGAGAAAAAGCTTAGAAACTAAAAAATTATTCGGAGGGTGCTGAGCAATCTTGGGGACAGGAAGTTTTATCTTCACCAAAGTCAAATTCGCAAATAGAATTGCCGCATTCCGCGGAGCTATCATGAGTATCCGTACTCGGCGTTTGCCCAGTATCGCTCCCCTCCTCCACATAAATCTTACGATCACCAGACTTGTACACAGCCCCCGACCGTTTATCCCGCGGAGGTGGGACAAAACGAAGAACCCCGGAAATAGTAGTTAGCAGAGCAAAAGTGATAGCGACAACAACCAATACCCTAGTCACCATTTCTTGTTTCCTACACAGATTCTGAATCAAGTTCAGAATAACGGCAGGCTGTTCATACTCCAATATTTCCGAAGTCTGCGAACAGTAAATTCTACCAACAGATATATAAACAAAAAGAACCAACAAAACAGTGGTCAAACACCCAACAGATACCCAAAACACCCAGCCCGGCAAAAGTGGGGGCACAGCATCTCCCCGCACCCCTACATAGCTAGGATCACAATCCTTTGGACAGCTTTCTAAAGTTTCCGAACCCGCACATTCACCATCACCGCAAAGTGTCTTCTCCGGACTGTCCCCCTCCTGCTCTCCCCCCATCCCCATCATCGACTCCTCCGGCTCCGGCTCAATAATTTCGCTGCACTTAGCTGCCCCTTCCTGCCTATCCAATTCTATTGTCTGAAAAAAATATACAGAACCGCTTGTTCCTGCCGCAATGTATTTACCGTTTGCAGAAACATCTAACTCGCCAACATATTCATTAACAGCCACAGTACCGCGCTCTGTCCCCGCATCTCTATCCAAAATATGTACTTTGTTATCCGTACCGCCAACAGCAAGAAAGCTGCCGTCATCAGCAAGATCAGCAGCACCAAGGCTGGCGTCAAAACGCCACTGCGCAACCGGCGCAGCAGAGTCACTGGAAAAAATATAGGCTTCACCCGAAGTCAAAGTAGCAGCACCTATGTAACTGCCGTCGGAACTAATTCCAACTGCGCGGAAAGAGCTGTTATTGGGAGAGGAATATTTCCATACAATTTTTCCATTATTGGAAGTTGCCCGCGAATAAAAATGGATTGCTCCATCCCCGCTCTCTGCTCCGTAAGCAACATACTTACCGTCAGCAGATATTTTAGCCTGGTGGATTGGCGAATCCCGCGTCAGCATCTCACTGCGAAACAGAGGCTGGTTTGAATCTTTGGAAAAAAGATAAGCTCTCCTGTCCGGACATCCTGTTGCTGCAGCAATAAACCGGCCGTCGCTAGAAAGAGAAACATCATGAAAATTACCGCTGGAATGGTACTGCCAAAGTCTCTTTTTGCTATCTTTCCGGTACAGAATAATTAAATTGGTATCTTTTACTTCTGCATCACCAGCAGTAGCAACAGCCATATATTCCCCATTAGCAGAAATTGCGGCATTATAACCGCCGTTGCCAACATTGTCCTCCCAAACAGGTTGATTCGAATCGCGCGTAAATAAAAGTGCGTGGGAACCTAAAAGAGCAAAAATAGTACTTCCATCCGCAGAAACATCAATACCCCCCTTAACATCGCCCCCCACAGGTACGCTATCACCTGCTGAATAAACCCACTTCGGCTCCGCAGAGTTTGTCTCAAATAAATAAACACGGTTAGAAGTTTTTACAGCTAAATACTTACCATTATCAGAAAGAGCTACTCCCCCCACCCATTCTTTACCAGTAGAATAATTCCACACCTCTTCACCGGTTTGTGCATCAATCAAAACAATTTCATTATTGTCGAAAGCGGATTCAAAAAGAACAGGACCGTTGTCCGGCGAATCAATAATAGAATCCCGCGCTTTACCTAAACCATTGCTGGCTTCAAAAAAATAGAAATTGGAACCAATTTCTTTGGGAACAAATTTATAAATATATTTAACCCCGCTTTTGTAATCATTAGCAGACGGATCCTCTTTTTCCAAATCAATCCAAGCACCGTTAAAATACATCCGCGTGTATTCAGGCGCGCGACCCTCATCATCCTGATAAATTACAGAATAGGTGTAACGTTGGCAAATCGGACCCCAAAAAGGATACACATGGCCGTTGTAAAGGTTGGGGTCGTTTTCCGTCTCCGGAAGTTTAGGAAAAATCTGCTCGCCGGGAGGTTTATCTTCGGCAAGTACAGTAGGCGCTAAAAAAACTGTAAGCGCAAAAAGGAAAACAAAAAGTAACTTAAAAGACAGGATCTGTTTTCTCATTCAAAAATAATTTTAGCACATAAATATTAGCAAAAGAGTAAAGAGTTAAAAAGCAAAAGCAAAAAAAGCCAACCGGCGGTATAAGCAACAAGCTTAAGAGCGTTTTTTGCTAGCCCAACGCGCAATAAATTGCGCTACTACGTAAGAAAAGTAGTAAAATCAAAGAGATAAAGGTAGTTTTACAGTAAATGTAGTACCCTCGCCCAAACTGCTTTCCACATCTACGTAACCGTGGTGGAGATTTATTATCTCTTTAGCAACAGAGAGTCCGAGTCCAAAACCAAAATCATCCCTGCCTGCCCGTGATTTATCTGCACGGTAAAAACGGTCAAAAATGTGCGGTAGATCTTCTTCTGCAATACCAATACCTGTATCAGCAACCTCGATTACCGCATATTCTTTTTCTGTGCGTGTTGATATCTTTACCTTACCGCCGCCCGGTGTGTATTTAATTGCATTATCAACAAAAACAGAAATCATCTCGCGCAAGTTATCTTTATCGCCTTTTAATGTAATTTTACTGAGATCTAAATCCAAAACAATATTTTTTTCCTCTGCCAAGGTTTGCAGCTTATCCACAGCGGTTTCAATTACTGCAGACAAATCTACCTCATCTAAAACAGTTTTATCGCCATTTTCAGTTACTCTTGAAAGAGTCAGCAAGTTATTGGATAAATTTTTTAAATCCTCAACATCAGCTAAATTGCTTTCAATAACTTCACGCGCCTCTGCTAAACCCATTTCTTTATTCCTCAGCGCGACTTCCATAGATGTTTTTAACGCTGTTAAAGGGGTACGCAGTTCGTGGGAAGCATCGGCAACAAACCTTTTCTGCTCTTCCATTGCTTTTTCAATCGGCTGTAAAGTTTTGCCTGCTAAAAAATAGGCGGCTGAACCGGAAAAAATAAGAATAAGCCCGTTAATACCGGCAAGGCGGAGAGCAAATCTTTTTTTTGCCTCTGTTAAAGCATCCTGGTATTCCATACTTTCTGCCAGATCACGCAATCGGGGGTCAAGATTTTCCAAACTGCGCGGTAACCGCTGAGGCAAACGGATACCTATTCTGTGAGCGCGGTCAACTACAACAATCCAACGATAACTGCGCGCCAGCTCTTTACTAGCAACCATGTAAATAACAACGCTGAAAGAAGCGCTGATCAGCATAATTATAAGAACGTACCATGCGGTTAGTTTTAAACGCGCTGTGTTAAAAAGTTGCATAATTAATCCTCAATCTTATAACCAAAACCCCTCACTGTTTTGATTAGCTTTTCTTTAAACGGCTTGTCTATTTTATTCCTCAAATAACCAATATAAACTTCTACAGTGTTAGGCAAAACATCTGCATTATAATCCCAAACGTGACGGATAATTTGTTCTTTGCTTAGTACTTTACCCTGATGACGCATTAAATATTCCAAAAGGCTGAATTCTGTTTTTGTTAAATCAATAGTTTTACCAGCGCGGCTAACCTGGTAATTAACTGTATCAAGCACTAAATCCCCTACCGATAATTTAGTTCCCAAATTATTTTTCGGGCGGCGGGATAAGGCACGAATGCGGGCTAAAAGCTCTGCAAAAGCAAACGGCTTAACTAAATAATCATCTGCTCCGCAGTTAAGTCCTTCTACTTTATCCTCCAACTGACCTTTAGCAGTAAGAATAAGAATTGGGACGTGGTTTTCAACCTCACGCAGGCGGCGGCAAATTTCCAAACCATCCATTTTTGGAAGCATTAAATCCAAGACAATTAGGTCATAATCTTCCGTTGCTGCCAAATCGTAACCGTACTCACCGTCATAAGCTGAATCTACAGCATAAGCTTCTTGTTCAAGCCCTTGTTTTATTGAATTGGCAATTTTGTGGTTATCTTCCACTACAAGTATACGCATTACCTACTTATTCTACCCTAAATACTGAAAATTAGCTGTGAAGTTGACAAAATCAATCATATTTAGTACAATTTATTACCAAATGGAGCAAAATAAACCAAAAACATACACACCAAAAGAAGTCGCAAATATTTTACAGCTGAGTAAAAACACAGTTTATGATTTAATAAGCCGCGGTGAAATACCAGCCAAGAAATACGGTAGAGTTTACCGCATCCCCCCCTCTTCTCTTTCATTTGCTCTAACCGGGTTGGATTATGACCTTTATAAGGCTGAGCAGAAAGATCTAAAGAATATAGACGAAATTGAGAAAGAACTCTCCAAAATTAGAAAAACGCTTTAAATGGAAAATGTCAAAGCCTTCATTGATTCTGATGTAATAATATCTTCTCTAATCTCCAAAACCGGTGCTGGCCATCTATTACTGAACAACCCGCCGTTAGAATTCGACGCATGGATTTCCAACCATTCAACTAGAGAATGTAAAAAAGTCTGCAAAAGGTTAAACCTAAAGAAAGAAGACTTAAAAAGCATTGTCGGAAACAATATAGCAACAATCACTTTAAACTCAATGGACAAACTTAAAAGCAAGTACGGACCATACGCTTCTGATCCAAACGATGTTCATATTATTGCCGGTGCTGTGGAAGCGAAAACGCAGTTTCTAGTAACCTACAATCAAAAAGATTATTTAGAAAGAAAAATTAAAAATGATTTTGGAATTATTGTTTTAACTCCGGGAATGCTTCTCCAATTTTTGCGCAGTAAGGCAGCAAAAATCACTTTCCAAGACTCAAATAATTAATAATGCTGATTAAAAGAAAAGCGGCTGGAGAGCTTTTATACTCTTAGCCGCAAAAGACAAGCACTACATATTTAAAATGGATTTGTGGGGTAATCTCCTCTCCTTACCCCCCAAAACTCCGCGTTAAGCTGTTCAATCCTACGCTCATTTGCTGCGATTCTTTTTGCAACACGCAAAAGTAAAGTTGCCAGGCGTATCATCAGTTTGACTGTAACAAGGTATGCAGCAGAAGCATCGTCATCAAGAGTCATTTCCAAAGAGTCAATGTACGCAGAAATATCAGTAACATCCGTATCTCTAGTACTCCTACCTGTTGCAACGCTACCTTCCCCAACACCACCGGTCATAGATCTTCCTCCTTAACTTGTAGCAACGCTACGGTAGTACTTTACTGCTGATCCAAAAGATCCAGCAGATCAACGACTTGCCCTTCAAGATCACGGATTCTTCTTTGGTCACAGAGGCGTCCTCTAATCAAATCGCAGATAAGGCTCCGTGCTTTTACATCAAAAGGCTCCCACTCTGTATTTTCCTCAACCTCTGCCCGCGTTGGCAAACGCACTTATAAATTTACTACACAACAAGCTGTTATGCAACTTTATAAGTTCTTCAGCGCAAATCGTAGTCGCCTGGTAAATCTTGCCTGCCGGCAGGCTGGTCGGAGTCTTTCCAACCCTGCTCCCCCACCTCATCCACAAAACTCTGAACACGACCAATAACACCGTTTTCCAAACGCACCTTGTGGCCGCGGGGGTGGTATTTGCTATTAGTTAAAACATCTTTTACAGTGCCGGTGGTCAGCCTGCCGGTTGAATAATGCTGTTTTTGAACAACATTGACACGTTCACCTACTTTTGGTTTTCTTTTTCCTAGTTGTGATTTAGACATAAATATTAGAGCTTTCTCGCATCATAAGCCCAATGAAGCAGAGCCTGCCGTTGTTTTCTGCGGCAGTCCCAATCCAATGCTGTGCAGTTTTTCTCCACAGCGCCCCAATGCCGTTTAAAAGACTTCCACCTTTTTATCTGCCGCTCATCTTCACCGTCAGTCAATCGCCTGCCGTAATAATATCGCATATGCCACTGAAACCAGCCGCGGGGATCGCGTTCGTCTATCCAACCCTTCTCCTGCCATTTAGACAATGGTAAAGAAGCATCCACACCAAAAAAGTTTAATTCCGGATTCTTTCTTTTTGGCGAAAGCTTTGCATTCTTAAACCAGTCATCGGGAAATTCATCTTTGCAATCAGTACAGTATTTACCGCCGAAAACTCCCAATTCAAGCATTTCTTTTGGTGTTAAGTGCGGTTCAAAGTCGGGGTGAAATTCCTCTCCCGCCGGAGCGGTTAACTCGTATTCATAACCCTGCTGCATTTTATCGTTGACTGTGATTTTTTTGCCCACAACACTATTTTACCATCTGGAGTAGCTGCGGCCCTGTGGGCCGCCATAAGATAAGGCGCGCCAAGGGCGCGAAACTACAATAAATAATTAACAATCAATCAATTATCCCTAACATGGTAGAATAAAACCATGTCACCTCTTATTACAGCTTTACTAATTTCATTCGGAATTCAAGTATTCCTCTTCCTTTTTGCAGCAACATTTAAAACAGACAAATTCACAGATTTAGCTTACGGAATCAGCTTTGTAATTATTGCTCTTTACCTTTTATTCACCAACGCTACTTATTTTCCAACTCAAATAGCAGTAGCTTTAGCAGTAACCATTTGGGGTCTACGATTAGCAACATATTTATTTATCCGTATTCTAAAAATTAAAAAGGACACTCGGTTTGATGAAAGAAGGGAAAATTTACTGGAATTTGCAAAATTCTGGCTTCTGCAAGCAATCAGCATCTGGGTAATTATGTTACCCACAATTGTAGTCTTGTCTTCTAATCAAGGTCATTTCGTGGTACAAATTCTGGTACCCGGTGCGCTAACCTGGGCTTTTGGATTTATTATTGAAACAATTGCGGATTGGCAGAAGTTTACATTCAAAAATAAATTGGAAAATAAAAACAAATGGATTCAAGGCGGGTTGTGGAAATACTCCCGCCACCCTAATTATTTTGGTGAAATACTTTGCTGGTGGGGTATGTTTATAATAGCGCTTCCCTACTTGCAAGGAGTTGAACTGTTAACAGTAATAAGTCCGCTCTACATTACAATTCTACTGCTATTTGTCAGCGGTATTCCGCTGCTGGAAAAAAAGCATGATGAAAAGTACGGAGACCGCGAAGATTACCAACAATACAAAGAAAAAACCAGTGTTCTAATACCCCTACCACCTAAAAATTAATTTGTCTTTACAGAATTAATGTTAGCAAGTATAATTAATGCAATATGCAAAAAACTGTTTCTATTACAAGCCAGGGACAAATTACAATACCCGCAGCAATGCGGAGAGCTTTAAATTTGGAAAAGCATAATAAAGCTTCCGTACATCTGGAAGAAAACAAAATTATTGTTGAACCTGTTACCGATATTTTAGAACTAGGCGGTATAATAGAAGATAAGACTATTAAAGGTAAAAAGGTTGATGAGGTAATTAAAATGGAAGAAGAGGCAATAGGAGATTTTATAGCTGAAAAATATAGAAAAAGGTTGGAAAACGAATGAAAACCTATTTAGCGGATTCAAATCTATTTTTGCGGTTTTTACTTAAAGACAACTTAAAGCACTACAATAAAGCTAAAAAGTACATTTCCCAAGCGAAGGAGGGGAAAATTAAAATTGTATTGATTCCTTCTGTACTTTTTGAAATTAACTACGTGTTAGCTAAAGTTTACTCTTTAAGGAGAGAAGAAATTGCTAATATGCTTTCAAGCATTGTGCACTCCCCCACTTTGGAAGTAGAAAACAGATATACACTTATTAGCGCGCTTAAAAAGTACAAAGAGAGCAATATAGATCTCGTTGATATATACCTTTTTGACCTTGCTAAAAACAACAACTGGGAATCTTTATCATTTGATAAAGACTTTGAAAAGATCAAAAAGTTATAAGAAATGTGAAAAACGTAAACAATCTCAATCAGCGAGCCTGGGAAATGGTTAACCGCTATTTGAACCTCACCATCAACGGAGTTACCTTACCCGCCCCCTATTATACTAACAATGTTGGGAGGTTTAGAAAAAAAGTAATGGCTGCGGCGGGTTTGGATGAGGAACTAATTGTTAAAGTCCAGAAAAAATACAAGGATAAAGAAGTAAATTACGGATGGTACAGAGGCAAAGGCACACCGGAGCAACTTGAGCAGGCTGCGGAACAATTGTCGGAAAAAGTGGGCCTGCACTTACAAAAATCCAAATACGGAATTATTGAATTTATGAAGCTTTTCGGAATAGGCATAGACTGCTCGGGCTTTGTTTACAATGTTTTTAAACACGCGCTGAAGCAGACAGAACAATTTGAAAAATTCAACAACTCACTGCAGTGGAAATCGGAAAAACACAACGTGGATAACGCCGGGGTTTTTGTTTTCCGCGAACCGGCAACGAATATTGTTGAGCCGGAAAAGGTACAACCCTTGGATTTGGTAATTATTAAAAAAGGAAATAAACATACACACATTTGCCTAATTCTGGAAAAGGAGGGTACCTTAAAATTAGCGCAGTCAAGTATTGCTACAAAACCGGCCGGAGTAACTGTTACCGATTTGGAAATCAAAAACAACAAGCCGGTATTTCATTTTGAACAAACTTTGGGGAAAGATTGGGGGGAGTTGTATAAAAAAGGCAACTTAACTTTCAGAAGATTAAGTATTTAACTACAGCAACCGAATATTGCCATAATCGCCCGCCTTCCTAAAATATTTTGCATCACAGGTAATAAACTCGGCGCTGTTTAACTTAGCCAAAACATGGTAAGAAGTATCGTAAAATGTTGTTTTTAACTGGTAACTTAGCTCTAATATCTTTTGCAACTGTGGATAAGTGTAAGTTAGGTACCTCACAGGAAGCACGGAAAAACCGCTCAAAGCTTTACCAGCCAATTCTGAATCTTGTAAAGAAAATCTTAAAGCATTACCTACTTCTAAAGGCAGTAAATAATTAGATAAAAACAAGGCATGCCCCTGCTGTACCTGTTTTAAAAGAGTTGTAAACTCTTTTTTAACAGCAGGATTAGAACCAATAAGAAAAGAGACAAGTACAGACGCATCTACAACATACTTATTCATTCACGGCCCTTTTCAATTGCGTCCATAATAGTAGAGTGTTCAACTTTAGGAAGCTTTTTGCTGAGCTGTATAAAATAATTAATGGGATCTTCTTTTCGATTTAGCAATTCTTTTTCTACCGCTGTAGCAACAAAACTACTAACCTTACCTGTGGGTATATTTTTTGTAAGTTTGTTGTGTAATTGCTCAGGAAGAGTAACTGTAAGCCTTTGTGTGCTCATAATAATACTTATTATATTACTTGTAGTATTACTTGTCAAAGGCAACGCTTACCGCCAAATTGGTGCAGTTGCATTAAATCCTCCTTTCAACAATTTAATTGCTTTCTTTAATTCATACTAGCTAATGCAGTCGTCGTAAGATTCTCGTTCCCAAATATTTCCCGTGTACAGTTCTTCAAGCACAGACAGAGCACGCTTATCTCCTAACTGTCCCAAGGCCCAAATTGCTCTGTTCCTTTCTCTAAATGTATTTTCCTGATCTTTGACTAGCTGAGTTAGGGCTTCTACACAGTCGCCTTTATATTTAGACTCCGCGTTACTAGAATACTGTTCCACAGAATTTCCAATAGCTATACTGGTATAAATAAATACACCAATAAACAGTATAAGCCCTATAATTCCTCCACTAATAACCTCTTATTTTATTGGAAATACTTTCATTACGTTAATAATAGCAAAGATGATAAAATCAAGCGATGGAAAAAACAGTTATCACTGCAGGAAATACATACATTGATCTAGATGCGTTAGCCTCTGCAATTGCTTACCAGGAACTGCTTACTAACAAAGGACAGAAAGCTGTAGCTGTACTCCCGCAAACTTTTAACAAAAGTATTACAAAAACAGTTAAAAATTGGGATATTAATTACAAAACAGAACCACCCAAAGAAAATGTAAGTTACGTAATTGTTGATTTATCCAATCCAAAGTATTTTGCCGATTTTGTGAAAGAAGAAAAAATTACAGAAATTTACGATCACCATTCCGGATTTAAAAAGTATTGGAAAAAGCACTTGGGTAAAAAGGCAATAATTGAACCAATCGGCGCCTGCGCAACACTAATTTGGGAACAATTCAAAAAGCACAATATTGAACAAACTGTTAGTACAACATCTGCAAATTTACTTTACGCAGCGATAATTTCTAATACTCTAAATCTGAACGCTTCTGTAACTAATAAACGGGACAAAAAGGCACTTGGAAAATTAAAAAATTACATTAACCTGCCGACAAATTGGATCGAGCAGTATTTTAAAGAACAGGAAATAGCTGTTTTAAAAAATCCGCAAAAAGAAATTGTAAATGATACAAAAATTGTAGATATTTCTGGTAAACAAACTGTAATTGGCCAACTGGAATTATGGCACAGCAGACAGTTTATTCAGGAACACAAAAAAGATATTTACAAAGCAATGGAAAGTTTTAAAAACCCGCGCTGGTTTTTCACCTCACCAAGTATTAGTGAGGGCAAAAACTATCTACTTACAGAGGATAAGGAGCTGGTGGATCTTCTTGCAGAAACAATCGGAGCGGAATTTAGCAATGAGTTTGGGGTTACTGACAGGTTGTGGTTGCGGAAAGAAATTTTGATTGCGCGCGACAAGTCGCGCTACTCTAGCAAAGAGGCGGAGTAGCGCAGTTTACTGCGCGCAGAACAAGTTTATCTACAATCTCTGGTACACCGCAATCATACCTTCCCTCCGGTCGGCCAACTGCGAGGTTAGATACCAGTAAGGAAAGTTAAAGCGCAACTTGAGTGTATGCGGGACCCCCCTTCGCTCCGATCGAAGCATCGGAGCTTCGGTGGGTTATGTATCCGTAGAACTCGTAAACGGCTACATAAAAAAAGACCTTGCGGCTTGTGTAAACCAACAAGGTCTCCCCGTAAACTAAATACTCACAACCTCCAAATCACTTCTAAACAGCCACTCCAAAACATTGAGCACATTTTGATACAGACAGCCATCAGGCAGCATTGAGTTATGCTCTGCTAAAACCACCGAATAGTCCGGTCCAAATGCAGTATTCTGCAGCAGCACAAATAGATCATGTCTGTTCACAACCTGCTCAGCAAGCTCTGAGTCAGCAAAAAGGACTTGGCACCAAGGCAGATTTGTCAACGAATTGTATTCAAAAACAGCAATGTCAACTGTTCCCTCTTCCAAAAGCGGGAATGCGTCCTGCCGATTTTCTACCTTACACACACGCACTTTTTGACCAGCCATTAGTCTCCTTCCCTCAATACCCCTGGCCCCGCGCAACCCTCAGTAAATAAAGTTCATCATACTTTTTGTAAACCTGCACCCAACATGATTGGCCGCATGGGTACTGAGTCTCGCTTGTGCGCAGTGCTTCTTCAATTTTGGAAATCAATAAACGGATTGCATTCCTAGGACTGTCTCCCTCAGCTAATGCATAAGACCCCTCAATAGTATAGCCGTAACTTATGTTCTCAAGTTGTGGCAGACATAAAGAACCAGCAAACACAGCTTTCCATTGACCTTCAAAACATGAAACCGTAATTTCTCTTCTCTTACCGGCGAAGTAAATGTGGAACACTCCAGGTAACGGGTTTGTCATCCTCAAAAACCGCCAGCGCCAGCGAATAAAGTTCCGTAACCTTTTTAGCCAATCAGGCATAGTTCCCTCCAACCATTATTAAAACGGAATCTGTTTAATAGACACAGTATAGCAACAACTAAAGCCGCAATCGATATTATAGGGTAAGGAAAACCCGCATAAGCCTTTTTTGCTTAGAGGGTCTGACTCAAATACTATTCGGGTTGCGTAAAATCAATCAATTCCCATTTCATTGTTAAATTGCTCCCCGCCAATTGTCTAAATTCTACTAAACCCTCACCTTTTCGGTAGTATCGCCGCTCAGTAACAGTGTTTGCTAAAAAACGATCAGCAAAAGCATCTTCATCAGCTATAGCCTCAACAAACATCTCCTCCGGCAAAACCATCCGCAAGCAAGCCACCTCCTCCTTTCCTCTGTTTGAACAGGAAAGAGCGGTTATTCCTTCTACAGGATCGCGACCGGGAAAATGAAAAGCAAACTCTTTTCTACTACTTAAAGCAACTTGGTCTACAGAGGCGTTTTTGTAAAAAATAGGAGCAACAGCATAACCCCATTCACCAATTCCCAAAAAGTTATTCCCAATATCGCGGTTGCGGTAAACCTTTATTTCAAACACCTTGTAACTCTGCCTATCCACAACCCAATACAATCTATCTACGCAACTGTATAAACCAAGCTCGTCTTCTAAAACTTTGATTCTATACCCCCGGCTATGTTCCAAAGGGAAAGGTAAGTTCAAGTGTTTAAACTCCCTCTCCACTTCCAAAACAAGTTTGTAAGTCGAAGGAGCGGCAGTTAATGAATAACCGGGACAGCGGTTCCTCATATATTGAAAAACCAAACCGTCCGTACCTAAAGAAACTAACAGCTCAGCAAATTTTGGCTCGTACTGTGTGGTTGTTACAAGATACTCCCAACGTGAGCCAACACTTATTGGAAAAAAATCTGCACCGCTTCTGCAAGCAGTTAGAAATGCAGTACTTACAAGTAAGATTGCCGCTAAACAGAGCTTAGTTTTCATCTGTCTCCCTCAGAATAAGCAGGAATAACTCCCACCCAATACTCATCTACACCATCGCACTTGGACTTGGTCTCCCCCTTCTGCAAAGCTTCCTCCACTAAGTCAACCAGAATCCGAATTGCGGAACGGGCAGTATCACCGTACACGTAGGCGCCTGCTAGTATTTTATAAGTCCTATCAGGCGAAAGAATGCGACAACCCGTACTTGCCTGCCAACTTTCGCCAAGTTTCCTGTAATAAATACGGTGCAGCTCCCCAAAAATATAAACGGGACGAACACGATGCCCGCTTGCAGTTTTCTCCGGAAATATTCTGCGCCAAATAAATACAAACAAACGCCGAAATTTTTGCAAAAGCTCTTTCATCTCTCCTCCTCAATCCGTAATTTAGAACTTTTCTATACCGACCAAATTATAGCAATAACAGGAAAGGCAATCAAGTTTATAGGGTTCTGCGGGTAACAGGGTAAAAGAAGTGAAGCGCGAAGCAAGCTTCGCTACTCTACAAACTTAAATAGGGTAGTCGCCTCTTCGGCGACCCACTGTAAAGGAGGGCTAAGTTTACTGCGCGCTTCACTCACAAGAACTATAAAATTTTTAACCACCCAAACGCTCAGCATCTTCTGCAGAAAGGAACTTGAAAAGCTTTAAAGTCTTACCGTCTCGCTCTACTTCTGCTTTTGCAGCTTTACGGCCGTTTTCCATAGTTACAACCTCTATTTCGCTTTCATCTACCTGAATATGGTCTTTAATTTGAACACTGTAAAAATCTACCAATTAACTCACCTCCTAAATGAATAAACGTATTGTAATACCTTAGTAAAAATGAGGCAACCTGTTCAAAAAAAATAGGAAGCGCTGAATAATATTTTTCAATACATTCAAACACTTCCATAAAACTCCCCCTTTGAACCTAATACAACTCAAACGTATCGCAGTTGAAAACAAAAAATATCAATGCAAGATAAGCTGCTCCGGACGCAACAACAATTCGCATACCCTCTAAATCCCGATAAACTAGGAAGAACACAACTACTATTAAGGGAATAGCTACCCACATCGGCATGCCGCGACAGTAGTTATAAATCTTCTTAACTGCCCAAACAAACAAAAAGATACTAATCCCCAAAGCAATTATATGACCAAAACGGAATCCCAGCTGTCTAATACTAAACACGGAACCAACAATCCCGAATACAGCAAAAGGAAAACACATAAAACCGTTAAGGCCGTCCTCTACTACCTCAGTGACATACATTATTCTCTCCTTTCTACGAAAGACCAAACTAAACTACTTAAATTCAGGCAGTAACTGCTGCAAAGCAGCCAAATCAACAGACCGCCGGGCCAATAAGTACTCAATAATCTTGCACTTTTCCTCCATCTCCCAAATAGTCATCTGCTCAAACCAGCGAATCCGCAGGTGAGCAGGAAGTCTTACCCAGCCGCCAAACTGTGCAAAAGTCAGCATATCAACAGCTGTATAAATGCAAAACTTCCGCAAGCTGGGCAGATCAAAATACGAAGAGCGCTGTCTGATAGAATCACACTGCACTTGGTTACGCAGTGTTTCCTCAACATAGGAAAAAAGTGCGCGGACCTCTGCTATATCTAAAACCCTAACTAGGTCCTCCCTATTTGGCAAACCATCAAGGTGCTCCAAGGCAAACTCCACTCTATCTTTAGGCAGCTTTATAAGCTTCTCTTCATCAAACGGATGCATTGCCTCTTCCCACGCAGCCCGCAGGTGAAAGCGTATCCACAAGTAGTAGACGGTAAGGAAGAAAACATCTGCTTCCTGTTTACTCAATGTTTGCGGTGTCTTTTCTTCTTTAAAATCATTCTGCACCAAAGGATACGCATGAATAGGTCTGTAACGATACACAGTTTCCACTCCTTTGTAATCAATGCTTTAACGTATTATCAAGAAGTACTATAGCACAAAAACAAGAAATTTAAAACTTTATAAGTCCTATTATAAACTTGGTGTGGGACCTTTCGTACGAACCGCCCTAAATTGGAAGGTGTACCTGGAGGAAATTAAAAAGTCAATCTCTCTTTACTTAAAATATCAATACCGTACAAATCTTTATACAAAATATCAACAGAACCAAAAACAGCGTTGCTGTAGTCCAGGCCCAGCTTTTCAAAATATTTTTTAACAGCCGCCTCGTCCGGTCCTTCAATCTCCAGGTAAGGGTCAATCAGCGGCCACGTATCAATTTCAAAAAGAACATCGCCTATTCTCCACTCCTCACGCAAGTTTTCTTCGTAACCTTTTTGTTCAATTCCCAACTGGTCTAAAAAGATTTTCGCCGCCTCCATATCATCAATAACAAAACTAACCTCCCGCATCCCTTCAATACTGTTTCTATCTTCAACAACTTTAAGCGTCATTGTATACTGCTCACCCTCGTCTCTTAAACGTACCCAGGCATTTTTTGATTGCAGTTCCGGTGTATCAAAAGTCATCCGGGTAAATTTCCTTTCCGGAAAAACAAGTTCAGCGCCAATCTCTTTAAGCTTTGCGCGAATATTATCTTTATCAATCTTTGGCGCTTTTGCTTCAAATTCTATTTCCATAACAACTTAACTGTACACTAAAATACGTTCATTGAGAACCGGAAAAGGAATATAAAACACCTAAAATATACATATATACACAACCCGCAACCAAGAGATATTTGCCAAGCAGCGACACGGATCCAAAATAATAAATCAGGAATAGTGTTAAAAGAACTGCGGGAATAAGAGCTAGGCAGCCAAGAATACGTATTATCTTTTCATTTACCCCATTTATAAGCAAGTACAACTGCCAACAGGCAAATAAAAACAATACAATACCTACAATTACTATTAAAAACAATGAAACCGGCGAGTTGGTAAAAATCAATTTCAATACTGTAGAAGGCTTCAACACAAGCAGAAAACCCAATAGAAAGTTGATTACCATATCTATAACCACTAATATTCTCATGTAGTAATAATAACAAAACACTTACCGATTTCTCATACTTACAATTTCCAACACAAAGATCCAACGCAAAATTCGCGGTTGGATGAATGGAATACTACAAAATGTTGAGGGAACAAAAATTTAAGGTTATAATAGATATGTACGTTTAATACCGTTCCCCGGTAGCTCAATGAGCTCCCGCAAGCTGCAAAGCAGCGAGTGGTTGAGCGAATTAGTCCGCCTCTGGCGGGCTCAATGCTAAATGAGACCCGGCGA
>CAYREW010000011.1:17119-19280 GCA_964423535.1 uncultured Candidatus Saccharibacteria bacterium | reverse complement strand
TTCTTAGGCCATCCGCCAAATCATATGTCTAAAAAAACAAAACTAACAAACCTCAACTCCAAACCAAACAATTACTATAGCCAGAAACGTCCGGAAATGCTCAAATACATTCCCCAAAATGCAAAAACAATCTTAGATGTCGGGTGTGGAACAGGATCTTTTGCTGAACAGCTTAAAACAGATTCAAATAAAAAAGTCTGGGGAATTGAAATAGACAAACAGGCTGGAAAAATTGCGCAATCAAAACTGGACAAGGTCTATATAGGCAATGCTGCTCAAATAATAAAGACACTGCCGAATAATTTTTTTGACTGTGTTGTATTCAACGATGTACTTGAACACCTTGTTGATCCTTATAAAATACTTGCGGAAACAAAAGAAAAGTTAGCAAAAAACGGTACTGTTGTCTGCTCAATACCCAATGTAAGATACATAGCAACATTAAAAGAGCTGGTAATAAAAAAAGACTGGCAGTACCGGGACGAAGGAATATTAGACAAAACCCATTTACGGTTTTTCACAAAAAAAAGCATTATCAAAATGTTTAATAATTTGGGGTACAAAGTGGAAATGATTAAAGGCATCAACCCGCACAAATCAATAAAATTCACAATATTAAACACTATTTTTCTCGGGCAGTTGTCAGACACCAAATACTTACAATACGCGTGCGTTACAAAACCGAATTACAATGTATAGATACAATGTGTAGAAGAGAAAAATTGCACAACCCCAGCACGTTATGAGTCTGAGGCAAACCAAAATTCAATTTTGGTTCTTTAGCCTTATTGAGTCATTTTGATTTTAGCTACTCAACACTACAAGCCATAGGAATTCTGGTTTCTTCTTGCTTCAATAATTTAAATCCTAGAAACAGAATAAACCGACATTTTTTTGTTATAATAAAAAGCGTTAAAATGCCAACGCGGCCGAAAGGGTTCCAATCTCTCTCCCAAAACTAAAATAGCAAACGGGTTAGAGTGAAAAAAGTGCTAAATTAGTAAAAACAACAAAACTAGATGAACAAAAAATCAAATTTCCCAAGAAAAGACTATGTATTAGGAATAATAAGATGCAAAAAAAAATATTTGCTTCTCAGATTCGGTATGAATTGTAAATATTGTCCCGGTGATTGGGATTTTATAACAGGTTATATTGGAAATAAAAATGACCAGAAAAAGACCGTAATAAAAAAAGCGTTAAAATTTGAAACAGGTCTAAACGGAAATGTAGAAAAAAGATACGCCCCCCATTACTGGTCTGACCCGGAATGTGAGATTTTATGGCACTACTACGCATTTTTAATAAAAATAAGCACCTTTAACTTTTCCTTAAACCCAGAAAGCAGATATGACAAATACAAATGGCTAAATAAAAACAAATTACTAAACCACGACAGGTTAGGTTACCTAAAAGGTATTTTAAACAACACACTATTCAAAGAACAGGGTTGTTGAAAATGGAAAAGCAACAAAAGATAGTGCTTAAAAACGTTAAGGAGCCTAACTCTATCGACAATATGGTAGCGGAAGCACGCCTGGAATACCACGCAGGCAAAACAGGAAGCTTCGAAGATGCAGAAGAACTTATTAATTATCTCAACGAAAAAGGCTTGTGCAACTACTTCAAGCAGTGGAGAATTATAAAAAATGCCAAATGAGCTGATTGAAATTTACAATCAAAACAATGAACCTCTGGGTTATCAAAAAAGAATCAGCGAAGCTCACGCGGAGGGGCTGTGGCACAGAGCGTCGCATGTATGGATTTATAATTCAAAAGGGGATATATTATTGCAGCTCCGCACTAAGGATAAAAAGCTGTTTCCGAACAGGTGGGATGTATCTGCTGCCGGGCACATTAACGCCGGCGAGGATCCTCTCTCTACAGCAGTGCGGGAAACGCAGGAAGAGATCGGGCTGGAGGTCAAACCGGAGGACTTGGACTTTTTTAAACTCAGAAAAACAGCAATCAAATTAGGGGAAATACAAAACAATGAATTTTATTACATCTATTTTCATAAGTTTGACGGAGATATTGGTGATCTCAAAAAACAGAAAGAAGAAGTGGATGAAATAAAATTTCTCCCTGCAGCGCAAATCGAGAAAGAGCTGAAAAGAAATCCGGAAAAATTCGTACCGCACGGGGAGTATTGGATAGAAGT
>CAYREW010000011.1:2298-17019 GCA_964423535.1 uncultured Candidatus Saccharibacteria bacterium | reverse complement strand
AGCTGAAAAGAAATCCGGAAAAATTCGTACCGCACGGGGAGTATTGGATAGAAGTGCTTAAAGAAATAAACAGCCAAAGCTAGCAGTGGCCGGACAGTGCAAATTATCCAATATCTAATTTTTTTTGTTAAGATAGTAAATACATTGAAAAACAAAGCTAAATTTATAATTATACTTATTACCTTAATAGTATCTTCCTCTTTTATAGTTATTGAATACAGCTGTGGACTTTACAGCTTATTCCCATGCGGAAAAATGAGAGGGTTTCCTTTACCAATAATGAAATACACTTGTGTAGCTAACTGTATCTCAAAAACACCGAACAACCCCGACGCGATAACTAAGTGGGTTTTTGTTCAAGGATGGCCGATATTAGCAGTAATAAATGTTGTCTTCTGGACAATTACTTGCTTCCTGGCATGGAAAATAGTTAGCGCAATCTTAAAAAAACAAGAAGAGGGAAAAAAGAACAGCAACAAACATACTTAAGATTCAACACCTTTAAACAGGACGCAGAGTGCCGGCCCAAACCTGCCAGGCGAGGAGTGATTTAGCTACTAAACTAAGAATAATATACATGCGTTCTCCAAATACATAATCTTTCCACTTGCCGATTTTTTTGTACTGCAAAACCATATTGACAGCAAAGACGTTAAAAAATAAAAAGATGGAAAAGTAGATGTAGTAAACAAAATCAGGAGGACCGCCGCCTTCGCCGCCGGCACCAAAAAGGTGCAATCCGACAGCAATCCAGGGAACTGCGCCGGCAAGAACTCCAAACCAGTAAGATGTCCAGTCTGTCTTCTCCGTTCTCTGATTGTGCAGTTCCATTATCCAGCCGAATAAAATCATCATTGCGTTTAAAAAGAAAAGCAGCAAAAGAGCAACAGCATCGTACATACCGGCAAGCATAGCAATAATTACAATCATTAAAGAAGAACTGAAAGAATACTCAATCCAGCGGGCAGGGTTAATTCCTTTTTTAATACTTTTTTCGTACCAGTCATAAACACGCGGCAAAGAAACAGTAAGGTGGGCAAGAGCAGATAAAAATAAAAATCCGGCAACCATAGCACCAACAGGAAGAGAAGCAATTTCATTAAGAACAGGAACAAGTTTTCCAATCTGCGGATTAAATTCAACAAAACTTGTTGTTAAAGGAAGTTTAAAATCGGTACTTAAATTAAGCATCAGCACAGCCTGCACAAAATGGAGAAGAGCCATTATAAAATTGAACCGGCGAAGTCCCTGGAATTTAGACATCATATCTACAATATATTATACTTTAAATGCAAAAAAAATGCATGCAAGATACCACTCACTACTAGAAAACTTTAAATGGGCGCGGAACAATACTATTGAACTGTTTGAATGCGCACAGCAGGCAAACATCCTTAACTACACGCCGGATTACAAAACCGACAATATGTCAAACCGCGATGTTTTGTACCAGTTTCAGTGCGTTGTTACAACTACGGATGCACGAATCAGGCAGTTAACCGGTCACAACAATACACGATTTGGAAGACTAATTACAAAGAGAGGAATAGTAAAAAAGCGGGAGATTGGGAAAGACCAGGTTGCCGACCTATTGCTGAAACAGGGTACTGCACTTGAAAAAGCATTAAGAAAGTTAGATGAGTTTGATCCGCAAACCGAGCTGCAACTAAAGTCGCTTATTTACCATGAATACCTACACCACGGACAGCTGATTGTTATGTTTCGGGAAACAGATACAAAATTTCCAAAAGAATTCGACCAAGCCTGGGCGCTGAGTAAAGTATTTTAAAAATGAATTTAACAAATATCATCAAATACGCAATCAAATACCCGCAACAAATACCCAAATACGCAGTCCAAATTATTAAATCAAAACTAAAAAGCAAAGAACATCTTTCCGCAGACTTTTTCAAAAATAAATACAGGGAATATAAACCGCAATTTGTTTTTTCCAAATTGGAACAATATTGGCGTCAATTCAGATACTACGAGGATTTAGAACAAATTATTAGCTCAGAGGTGGGGGAGTTGGAAAAGAAAAAAATACTTGATGTCGGGTGCGGATATACAAGCGTTTTGAATATACTGACGGCAGGGGAGAGATACGGCACAGATATTGTTATCAACCAACTCCAACAAACCGGTCTGGAATTAAACAAGGAAATTACTTGGATCACAGCACCTACAGAAAATCTGCCTTTTGACGAAAACTATTTCGACCTTGTTTTCTGCACCAACGGACTGGACCATTACGACCGCCCTGTTAAATCTTTAAAAGAAATAAAACGCGTGCTGAAACCTAAAGGACTGCTAATACTTACAGTAGATACATTTCCCACAGACCTGGGCTACAGAAACAAAAAACACCCCCACACTTACACAGAGAAAAAAATCATCTCCCAACTAAAAGACTACGAAATTATTTTTAAGAAAAAATCGCCAATTCACGCGCAGTTCTACAAATTCATAAACAGCGGAATTAAAAAAAGAGAGGAAAATAAAGAAATTATTATTGCAGCCAAATTAAAAAGCGGACAGCTTAAGTAAATAAAGCTGCCCGCGTCGGACGCTAAACTAAAAACTTCCTGTAGTCAAAAGCAATTGCATAAAAACAGTACAAACGATAAAATATAAACGAGATACACCCGCAGCTTCCGCCATAGGCGGACCCCGCTGCCCCCGCTTAGCGGGGGGCCATCGGGGCAACTGGACACCCGATCAAAACTCCGCTCTTCGGAATATTCTGACGGGTGCGCTTTAAAAGGAGCAGTACGTGACCCGCTAGCTCAACTGGCAGAGCAGTAGCCTCTTAAGCTATTGGTTACAGGTTCGATTCCTGTGCGGGTCACCACCCTTCGCTCTTAACGAGCTACGGGTGGCCTCTGGCCAACCCCCGTAGCGAGTTTAGAAGAAGGAGTGCCCTCCGAAGCCTTGGCGAAGGAGGGCAGTGACATTCGCCAATGGCGGATATCACACGGCCATTCTCCACCCTACCATCTACTTGACAAAACACCGTTACAGTGCTATTATTTAAGGTGCCTAGGAACGGAATCATTTATCCTGATCTCTGATCCTAGGCCTTTTTCTTTTAAACTGCCTTTTTCGCTTATATAAAGCACAATCACATACCTTCTTAATTTCACCTTAACAAGCCGCAAAGCTTGTTTTTTGCTTGTTTTTACCTATTTAACGCTACACAACGCCCAGATTCTGAATTAAATCCGGAATGGCACCCTTGGTATGGACAGTTGCAAGGTCCTTGCTTTCTAACACGTCATTCCGAACTTGATTCAGACCCTGAACTTGGTTCAGAACCTGAACTACGTCATCCTGACGAAAGTTAAAATCTGATTAAGAATCAAAGGCGCTAAAATGACTAAACAAATAATTGCCCGTACTATTTCTGCTGTATTAGTAATTACATCTACACTTATTCCGCAAATTGCACAGGCTGCGGAAGTTCAGGCTGTTGAAAACACAGCTGCAGAGCCGGAGGTAGATCCACGCGTCCTAATTCTGGAAAAATATTTAGAAGAAAAAAACTCACCGCTGGCAGGGGAGGCAGACACTTTTATTGAGGTAGCGGACAAGTATAACTTGGACTGGAAGTTTCTTCCTGCTATTGCCGGCATGGAATCAAACTTTGGTCAGCGTGTTTTAGAAAATTCTTACAACCCCTTTGGCTGGGGTGGGGGATACACCTATTTTGAATCCTGGGAAGATGGAATTGAAACAGTCGGAGCCGAGTTGTATCAGCGAGTTGTAATTAAATACGGAACACCTACAGCAGAATCTCTTGGTCCTTCCTACTGCCCTCCCAACTACCGCAACTGGATTGCGGGAGTAAACTTCTTTATGGACGAGCTATCTTCCTACAACTAAGGCTTTAAGTAGACCGAGGGTCTACTTAAACTTAGCGCAATAGGCAATAGGAATAAAGCAAGCAAAAAAAGAGCGCATTGGCTCTAAAAAATCCAATGCGCATTATTTGCATTAATTGCTGAAACACCTCTGCAATACTCTACGTTTTGTAGCTGTTTTCCAATTCCCGCACCTTCTTTTCTGCAAACTCCTCAGCCTCTATTTTATGTACCTCTACATAATAGAGAAGCGGGTCCCCGTCCGAATTCTCCTCAGCAACACTGTAACCAAAGAACATATAGTAAGGATAGTAAGGAGCGCCGTAACCACTGGGAGGACTTTTAACAAACATCTGCTCTATCCCATCCGGTTCATCCCTTTTACCAGCCTCTACTTTACTAGCAAAATCCTCAATTGACTCCAACTCAACACCACGTTCCCGAATAAATTTTCTGCTAGGTGCGTAACAAATCATACTCCTCCCTCCATATTGTAATTAAGGCTAGAACCGGCTAACAGTGTAGCATAAATAGCATAATCTAGCAATACTATAAGAGAAACATAAAAATACGCGCTATACGCTATAATTCCTTAAAATAAAGGTCCCGCCTTTACATACTGCTTAATGGTGCGGCGTAAACAGAGCGAGGCTCTGTTTCCACCGCGGTAACAAGCAAAAAAATCATTTAATTTTATTTGTTATAATTGCAAACAATGAAAATCTATTTTATTCGACACGGCGAGGCTGTGGATGATGTAGAAAATTGCTACGGCGGGTGGGGTGATTTTCCACTCAGTACCAAAGGAATAGAACAAGCAGAAAGCACTGCAACAAAAATAGCTAAGCAAAACCTCAACGCAGAAATCATTTATGCTTCACCATTAAAAAGAGGACTGCAAACAGCAAAAATAATTAGCGGAGAGCTGGACATTGATGTCCGGGTATGCGCCTATTTAAAAGAGCGCAACACTTACGGTTTGCTTTCCGGTCTTAAAAAAGAAGAGGCAGAAAAACATTACCCCTGGCTTGTTAAAGCGTACAAAAATAACCAGCCTGTCGATGGATACGAACCCTACGAATCATTTCTAAAAAGAGTAAAAAAGCTGT
The DNA here is from genome assembly GCA_964423535.1 of uncultured Candidatus Saccharibacteria bacterium. Taxonomy (GTDB): domain Bacteria; phylum Patescibacteriota; class WWE3; order JAUXAW01; family CAYREW01; genus CAYREW01. The sequence goes on along the minus strand of CAYREW010000011.1, from coordinate 12,050 downwards.
TGGAACTGTTAGAAAAATCCTCAAAACAAACAGTTATTTGCATCACCCACGGAAAACTGCTAAAAGCAGTAGTAAACGAATTTACAGAAAGAGAAGCAACCAACTTTGCCGACAATTGTATAATTGAGGTTGAGCTCCTAAATGGTAAACTAACTCTGCTGGACGCGGAGGGAGTTGAATTTAAGAATTAACAAACCGGAAGCAGGAGGGGATATGTGTGTTGTTGTAATTAAGGCGAAAGATAACCGTGAACTCTTGGATGAATACCGCGCTTGTACCCGTCAGGCATACGGCATACTTGTAACAGCAGGATTGGTACGTAAGGTATCGGATAGACTTACTCCGCAGGAATTCAGATATCTCCGGGAGCTTGCTTGTGTAAGCGAGGAAGAGGCGGCGCGCCACCTTAAAATAAGCAGACTGTATCTTGCCTTATTTGAGGACGGCTATGAACATCGCCAATTGCAGCTTGAACAGCAAATTGCACTGCTGCAACTTTACCTGAAAGTATGGGAGGACGAGTAGGACCGCAACCGCTTTGTTGAATTAGAAACAATCAGCAAAGCGGTTTTTTTTGCTAGCGTAATAGCAGACTTCAGTCTGCGATCTAAACAAAAGCTTTGCTTTTGGCGCGCAACAAGTTGCGCTACTCTATATACTATGGAAAGAGTTAAGTTACCTCCCTCATTAACGGAGTAGCGCAGTTTACTGCGCGCTTTAACGTAAAACTTCACAGCGCAACCTAACAGCAGTACTACATTGAGCACACTGCAAGAGTTCGCCACTTCCTAATAAAGTAAAGGGATTCCAAGGCGGCGGCGCTTATCCTCACCTTTAAACAACTGCTTCTGGCGTTGAGGAATATCTTTACGCGAAGAGCAATGATTTTCCTTATTGTGCGCAAAATAACTGGATCCTAAATAAAGGGTGTGTTTACCAAAATCCTCAGCCACATTATCAACAACATTGTAAATTTTGTCCAAACTAACTACCTGCACCGGATTATCAAACAAACTCACCTGAGTAGGGGAGTACGAGTTTAATTTAGAAAGGTTGGCACCTGTAGCGCGGTAAGCTGTGTTTGGATCAAACAACTCGCGCACCTGCGCCTCAACAGCTTTAATAATTTCGTTGGGAAAAGCAGTAGCACGGTCCAGCCGCGCCCGGAACCCGCTGTGTGTAAATTCCTGCGACCGCAAAACTACACCCACTTCTTTTGCCGTCAAGTTATGGCGGCGGAGTTTAATACACGCATTTTCAATATTTTTACAAAGCTGGGAAAAAACGTAGTCAAAGTCTGCTGACGGAGGAGTAAAAGTTTTGAATTTCTGCACTGAATATTTTGGCGGCTCTTCCTCCACCTCCAGCTCCATTACATATTTGCAATTTAATTCCTGCCAAATTTCCACACCCGGCTTGGTCAGTTTATTATTAACCCACTCTTCCGAACGCTGGGCAAAATCCCAAGCATCTTTTATACCTAATTTAGATAAATAGGAGCTTGTCTGACCGCCTACCCCCCAAAGTTCCTCCAACTGCAAGCCGCGGAGATATTTTTCTACATTATTACTATTAATAACAGCAAACCCTGCCGGCTTGTTCCATTCGGAAGCTACTTTAGCTAAGACTTTGTTCGGGGCTAAACCGACGGAGAAAGTAAACCCCAGCTCGCTGGTTAAATCACTTTGAATATTTTTTGCTATTTGAAGATAACTCATCCGCAGTGGACGGCGCATACCGGTTATATCTGCAAAACACTCATCAATACTGTATTCCTCCACTGCAGGTGTGTAGCGCCGGACAATATCAAAAAAACGTTTAGATAAAAGAGAATAAGTTTCGTAGTCGGAAGGAATAATAACTGCCTGCGGACAGATTTTTTTAATTTCCCGCAATGTCATTCCGCGAGTGACGCCGGCTGATTTTGCTTCGTAGCTCATAGAAGCAGCAATACCGCGTTCTTTACCTGTAACAACAGGTTTATTTTTCAACCTGGGATTACGAGCCTGCTCACAGGAAGCAAAAAAAGCATCACCGTCGATGTGGAGAATAGCACGGGGACTGTTATTGGTAGAGAACGAATTGAGAGTACACATAGCAATATCATCTACAAATCCTAAATTCGAAACTCTAAGCCCCGCCTGCCGGCGGGCAGGTCCAAATAAATCCTAAAAAACAAATACTAAACCGCTCTCTGTTATTTTTTTCCCTTAGTGCCTTCATAAATGGAACCTAAAATTTTCATTAGTTCTTCTGCCTCCTTCAACAACGGTAAAATCTCATCCCTTAAGCTAGGATTTGCTTCAAGAATAAGGTTTATCCAATAAATCGTTTCTTTAGCTTCTTTTTTAGCTATCCGAATTCGGTGTTGAAAATCCCGTTTTGTATCTGTTTCATTAGCTTCGCGATAATTGGCCCCTATTGAAGTACCGGAACGTAAACACTGATCACCTAAACGATAATTAACATTATTTTTCGGTAAAGTTTTGCAAAGCCTAACCACACTCCTACCAAATTCCAAAGTACGCTCTTCTAAATCATACAATTTTGCTCTTGGGGATTTATTAAGTTTAGTCTTTTCCATTGCGAGTATTAATTACTGTTGCAACTAAAATATTAGAAAGTTCTCGAGACTCATTAATTAAAGGAGCAACTGAAATAGGATCCTCCAAACGACCCGAATCCCGTAGAAAAAATAACCAATACTTAAGTTCAGAAATGTTTTTTAATGAACTTTCAAAAAGCTTAATGAAATCACATTTATTAGCCGTTTTTTCTGCCTCCACAATATGGGCACCTGCAGAAGTTATAGAAGCTAAAATTTGCTCGCTAATTACCCAAAAAAAATCACTATCCGGCAGAGTTCTAGTAAATTCAACAACAGTAGAAGTAAAACTGTATGTTCTACGACCTAGTTCAGCAGGAACCCGCTGTTTATGTTTTCGATTTTCGTATTTATTTGGAGCTTCGAGTTTAGTATTTAGCATTTTTTAATTTAGTATTTTCTCAACACTGCTTTAACAACAGCAGCAATTTTTAATTCTTTTTCCGGGTAAAAGTCGGGATAATTGTCGTTAGCCGCTTCTAAATAAACACGGGATCCGTCCTTGCGGAAATACTTCATTGTCCAATCATTATCCACTTCTGCAACAACAATATCACCGGTTTTAGGCTCACGGCCGCGCTCAACCAAAACCATATCGCCGGGCATAATACCTGCATCAACCATAGAATCGCCGCTTACTTCTAAAATATAAGTAGCTTCTTTTTTCTCCACCAAAAACTCGTCCAGACTGAGAACATCCGCCAATTCTTCCTCAGCAGGGGAGGGGAAACCGGCTTGGACAGTACCCAGCACCGATACTGTTCCTGTCATCCGCGGGCCGGGGATATATTTACCAAACTCATCTTTCCCCACCCAATTTTTTTTCAACAGTTTTTGCATTAATTTATAGACGGAATTTTTAGAGCGGAGGCCGGTCAGCTCCATAATCTCGCTGTAGCTGGGGAGCCGTCCGTATTCAAAATAAAAATCGGAAATTTTTTGTAAATAATTTTTCAAAGCCATAATTTTATCTTAGTGAACATTCGTTCACTTGTCAAGGAGTAGACGGGTTTCTTCCCTATAACATTAGGTTGGTGAAAAGTTGATCATCTGGAGATACTATAATAAAAGCAAGAACCAAGGCTTAACCTTGGTTTTTAATCACTGTACTTGTAAACTTATATCGTTATGTACAATAACCTCAGCTCTTACCTTCAAAAACAATTTCTTCCATATTCGCTCCCAACTTAGTTAAGGTAGATTTCACATCCCGCACCATACCTGGCGGTCCGCAAACATAAAAATTCTGGCTAAAATCATCTACATGTTTTTGCAAAAATTGTTTATCAATATACTCAGTGGAATAACCACAGACATCATCTTTATGCGTAACTGTCAGAACTAAATCCTCCTTCGGAAAAATTTCTCTAAATTCTTTTTCCAAAATTACATCTTTGGGAGTTTTGTTGGAAAAGAAAAGGCGGTTGCCGCTGACTTTACCCTCCTCGCGAAGCTGGCGGAAAATTGCAATAAACGGGGTAACGCCTGCACCACCGGCAATAAATATTCCTGTACCTTTATAATCAATTGTACCCCAGGGATCACCAATAATAAGTTCACTGCCGGGTGCCAAAGTATGCAATTTGTCTGTTACACCATTGTGTTCGGGATAGCGTTTGATTGTAAACTCCAAAACAGGGTCGCGGTTTAGAGAAGTAAAAGTGAACGGCCTTTTTTTATCTTTCCATTCCGGTAAATTGATTGCTACTTCAGTTGCCTGGCCGGGGGTAAACTTATAACCTTGCGGTTTTTCCAAAATAAAATGTTTAACATTGCGGGTAACAAACTGGGTAAAAAGAATGGGAACTGTATGTTCCATAAATACAAAAACAGTATAGCACACTAAGCTTAAACAACTAAACAAGAAATGGTTTGCTCTGCAAGCCTTATTTAAAGCCTAAACAGAGCGAGGCTCTGTTTCCGGGGCGGTAGATTGCTTTTTCTTGCGAAGGAGTTTAAAAATAGCGGTAACAGCGCCAATTACAACTGCTGTTATTACTAAAAGAGCTGGAAGTAAAACAGCCAACTGGAGAGGGGGGGAGTTTAAAAAAGACAGCAAACCGCGGGCTGATGAATTGTTACCGGAAGCAGGGCTCCCATCCTCTTTATCTCCGCAATCTTGCGGGCAAGTTTTTTTATTCTCTCCCCACAAGGGTGAGCATACACCGTCACCGCACATTGTAGAAACACCTGCCGCATCGTATTCAGGAATATAAGGCTGATCAATATACTTTTGCGGACCTGTACCGGCAGCTGCAATCGCTCCGTCACCCGAAACCGATACTGCATTTATTGGATTATCTAAACTACCGGACCAACCAATTTCAACCTTTGGGGACCAACCTTCACGACCAGCTTTTACAAAATCAAGCCGCCCGGATTTACTGCCATAAAATAAAGCATTTCCTCCGTCGGAAATAGCAACAGCCCCAATATTGGATCCCGCATTATGCTGCCAAACAGGATCAAAAAGATTTCTGTTCCAAATCTTAACAATACTGTTTGCACCTCCTGCTGCCAAATAACTGCCGTTATCGGAAATTGATAAACCATATACTGAACCTCCTAAATTATATGTCTGAACAAACTCTTTATCAGCAACAGAATAAACAAATACATTCCCAAACTCCTCCAATTGTCCCCGCACAGCGTAAAAAGAATACATACCATCGGATGAAACAGCTGTTTCACTGACCGGGGCAGAACTATTAGTAGAATATGCTAAAAGAGGATCAGGTCCGCTTCGCAAAAAGTTGTAAAAGACTGAATTAGAAAAGTGATCTCCGGAAGCAATATATTCTGCTTTTTCTGAAACAGCAACAGCAGTAAGGTGACCGTTAGCAAAGTGATTCCAAATCGGTTTCCTTGTTGCGTTAGAAAATAAAATTGTCTGACCTGGTTTTTGATCTGCTCCGCCAGCTAAAGTAGCGACTGCAGTAAAAAAACCGTCTGCGGAATTTGCAACTTTATTTATCCTCGCAGGATACGACCAAACAATACGCCCGGACTTATTAAAAATATGCAACACATTTTGACAGCCTCCAGCAACAAACTCGCTGTTTTTAGAAACAGCTACCCAGCCTGCGTAATACCGCCTGTTTTCCCCCTGATTACTTTTCTGGCAAGTATATTCCCATAATGGTTTCGATGATTCTGTGGAGAAAAAATAAATCTTGTCCGTAGTTTTAACCCCCAAATATCTACCATTATTAGAAAGAGAAATATTACGTATCCAATCTTTTCCTGTTGAATACACCCACTTTTGAGTCCCTGTTGTAGCATCAAAAACTGCAATCTTATTATTATCAAAACGCGATTCTAAAATTGTTGGACCAGCAATAACAGCATCACCTTCCGGAAAACGGAAAGTAAGTGAACCAGATGTAGAAGTGAAGTAGAAAGGAACAGGTTTCTGCCAGGAATCGGGTATTTTCAACGAGTACGAATACAACATACCTTCTTCATAACTGCCACTAACAGGCTCCATAGCATAAACTTCCGACCCCAAATGAAGCGTGACATCACCTGGAGCATCACCGTCCGCATGTTGGTAATATACACAATAATTAACCTCATCACCGGCAACCGTCCAGCCGGGAGTTACATAACCTTTAGAAAGATGTTCAGTCTGTGCCAAAACAACCGTAGCAGCTTTAGAAGTAATTAAAAATAAACTGCAAAATAATAAACAAATTTTCCAAATATTTCTCATTGTTTAAATACTACCACAAAAAGAAAAAACCCGTTTGGGTTTATACCCAAGCGGGTTGAGAAATCAAACTAAAGAAGCAAAAATAACGCAAACAAAACTGCTGCTGCAGCAAAGAGACCCAAAAGCAAACGTAAAGAACTGTGTATCCCTGATTTTGAATTTTTGACCCGCCAAACACGCCAAACAAACGGGACCAGTATTCCAGCACTAACACCGGCAAGAATAAACACCTGCCGGCTGGAATTAGAAAGCAAATCAAGGACAAAAACTCCTGCTGTAATAAACAGCACAGCAAAAATCTCAACCAACCAGCGTTTTCCCCACAGATGTTGCTTACCATACTCATCGTAAGAGGAAAAAAGAATTAGAAGTGCTAACACTGCACTGTAAAGCAGTACCACTGTCACCGCAATTATCTCCTTTCACCAAATGACTTATATAAGTCAGAGAATTAAGTATAACCAATTATTCCAAAGAAGGCAAACAGGAGGGGAGATTACTTTTCCTTATCCAATTTCTCTAAACCTAAACCTTTGAAAACAAAATAAACTACTCCGGAAATAATAATAAAATCAATCAGGGTGCTAACAAAATTACCCCAACGGATTTGTGCCGAGCCAAGTGTAATTACCATTGTCTCCAAACCTTTAGTTCCGCCAAGGATTAATCCAACCAGGGGATTGATTAAATCCTCAACAAAAGAGGAGACCAGTCCTGATGTAGCACCGCCTAAAACAAATCCAATTGCCAAACCAACAACACCCTGCTTGCGGATAAATGTAAAAAAGTGTTTTAATTGTTTTTTCATTGTTGTCTTTAGTATAACAGAAAACGCCTTCCACAACCGCTGGCAGAGCTATTCCCGGAACAAATGAGCAGCACTGCGATGAAGAAATTGCGAAGCAATTTCTTCTTAAGCCAACAGCAAAGCTGTTGGATCATGGTGCGGGCGGTGAGAGTTGAACTCACATGGGTGTTTGAAGCCCACAGGATCCTAAGTCCTGCGCGTCTGCCAATTCCGCCACGCCCGCTTTTCAATTCCTATTATTATAACAAATTTTAGTTAGGGCTTGACAATTCAGTCTTCGAAAAGTATAAATTAGCTGTTATTATTGAAAGGTGGTAAGCGTCCGTAACCGGCAGTGACGCAGCCGCCTGAAGCCTAGCTAAAGTTAGGGGACTGCATCCCAGAGCTTTACGCGAAGGGGGGTGAGGACACATGGCAGAACTACAAGAGTGGGAATGCCAAAACTGCGGCAACACCATAACAAGCAAAGAACAACCAGAAACATGCCCGGAATGCGGATCAGATGAACTTCTTGTTGAAAATAACAGTGTAGAAGACTGGAGCAGCGATGATTACGAAGATGATGAAGAATACTGGCCGGAAGAAGAGGAAGAAGATCTGGAAGAGGATGACGAAGAATGGTGGTAAAAAATATTGAACATCTACCAAATCAAGAAGTCAAACTCCAAATAGAAATTCCTGCAAACGAAATTGAAGAAACACGAAAAAAAGTTGTTTCCGATTTAGCATCGGAAGTTAAAATTGAAGGATTTCGAAAAGGCAAAGCGCCCAAGGAGTTAGTCGAGGAAAAACTTGATAAAAGTAAAATTAAGGCGGAAATAATTAACCGCCTTATTCCCCGTTATTATACGGAAGCAGTACAAAAACAAAAAATACAACCAATAATCTCCCCGGAAATAGAAGTCAAACAATTCGAAGAGGAAAGCGAACTTATATTTGAAGCAACAACAGCTCTGAAACCGGAAGTGGATTTAGGAAATTATAAAGAAGCTGTAAAAGAAGCATTACAAGAAAAGGGTAAAAAAGGAAAAACTATCTACGGGCCGGAAGGAGAACCGCTAGATCATGAAAACACTAAAACAAAAGGACAAGAAAACAAAAGAACAGAGGAACACAGGCACGAGCACCAGCATCCGCAGAATGAAATAGCGCAAAAACAAACCAAAGCAGTTAAAGCTTTACTCGATGAAGCGGAAGTAAAAATGTCGGAACTTATTATTGAACGGGAAACAAATAGAATGCTGTCTAAATTTTTAGGCCAGCTGGAACAGATGAATATGCCTGTTGAGCAGTACCTGGAGGCGCGCGGTACAACTGCGGAAAAGATGCGAAAAAAATACAGGGATCTGGCTAAAGATGATTTAAAACTGGAATTTATACTTGATAAAATAGGAGAGGAGGAGAAAATTGAAGTAAGCGATGATGAAATTAAAGAAGCAATTAAACACGCTCCCGAAGAGGAAGTAAAAAAAACAATGGAAAGTGAAGAGGGAAAAGCGTATATTAGACATGTGTTGAAGAATAGGAAAGTGATAGAAAACATAACTAAATTCTAAATACTAAACCCGAAGCCCCGCCTGCCGGCGGGCAGGTCCAAATAAATCCTAAGCACTAAAAAATAAATTCCAGACGTTTCTAATTTCAGTATTCGGATTTCGTATTTATTTGGAAATTAGTATTTCGAATTTAGAATTTCAACGTGCTATACTTATAAACAAATTAGAAAAATACTTATGAACAATCCAGACTTACAGTACATCCCCATGGTTGTAGAAAAAGAAGGTCGCAACGAGCGCGCCTTTGATATTTATTCACGGCTTTTAAAAGACAGAATTGTCTTTGTTAACGGCCCGATTACAGGATCTTCAGCAAATATAGTTATTGCCCAATTGCTATTCCTGCAAGCGGAAGACCCTGACAAAGATATTCAGCTGTACATTAACTCTCCGGGAGGGGAGGCCTACGCCGGTATGGCAATGTACGATACAATCCGTTACTTAAAACCGGATATAGCAACTATTGCTGTTGGCACAGTTGCCTCCGCTGCTACATTATTACTATCCGCCGGCACGGAAGGGAAAAGGACCAGCCTGCCGCACTCCGTAATCCACATCCATCAGCCAATTGGTAAAGCAGGCGGACAGGCGACTGATATTGAAATTGATGCCAAAGAAATTATGCGGCTAAAAGAGTTATACGCTGAAATCATAGCCAAACACACTGGTCAAAAGAAAGAAAAAGTTGTGGAAGATATTGATAGAGATTTCTACATGACTCCGGAAATGGCTAAAGATTACGGTATTATTGATAAAGTAATTGAGTCCGAATAACAAATTTACTGTTAACCGCGGTCTTCCAATTTTTTCCAATTTATTTCTTGATATTCAACATAAGGGTTTTTAAGAATATATTCGCGTATTTTTTGCAGAGCAATCTCGTTACGAATTATGTGCTCGTAGTAGTTGGGTTGCCAAAGTTTACCTTCCACCCCATACTTCCAAGAAGCGCGCGTTGACAACGACTTAAATACGCCCACTACATCAAAAAGATTGTAGTTGCAGCCCTTAGACAAATTGTAGTTGCAGCCCTTGTGGCTGCCTTTAGTCAAACCCAGTCCAACAATCCAA
>CAYREW010000011.1:0-2198 GCA_964423535.1 uncultured Candidatus Saccharibacteria bacterium | reverse complement strand
CCTGTTGACAACAGCGCCTAAATAGTTCTATATTAAACTACAATTAAATTTCAAGGCACTGACCGGGAACTCACCACCCCGCGAGTTTTGAACGCCTAATCAGCGTAAACAGATTAGTAAGCGGTCCGGTATTTAACGGACAACCAGAGTGGAACCGCGGTTTAATAAATCGTCTCTGAACTAAAACAGAGACGGTTTTCTATTTGAAAACGTTTTTCGGATTTCGATATTCGTATTTTGAATTTAACAAAAAAATGTCACAAAAAAACAGCCACAACCAGCTGGAAACAATGCGCCACTCATGCGCCCACCTCCTTGCCGCAGCTGTACAAAGAATTTACCCAAAAGCTAAACTTGGTATTGGTCCTGCAATAGATACCGGTTTCTACTACGATATTGATTTTGGCCGGGATTTTTCCAAAGAAGATTTACCGGAAATTGAGAAGGAAATGGAAAAAATCAAAGCGGAAGACCATAAATTTGTGCGCAAAGAAATCAGCACAGAAAAGGCTAGGGAACTGTTCAAAAATAATCCTTATAAACTTGAATTGATTGACCAAATTGCCGCATCCGGCCGAATCAAAAAAGAAGCTGCTAGTCATTCCGGACCTGATCCGGAATCTAAGAAGGAAAATGCAGTAAGTAAAGATCCTGACTTTCGTCAGGATGACAAAGAAGATAGCGCTAGCAAACAAACAGTAAGCATCTACCGCACCGGCGACTTTACCGACCTCTGCCGCGGTCCGCATGTAGAATCGAGCAAAGAAATAGGAGAGTTTAAACTCCTCAGTGTAGCAGGAGCATACTGGCGCGGTAATGAAAACAACTCAATGCTTACCCGAATTTACGGCACCTGTTTTGAAACCCAGGAACAACTGGAGCAGTTTTTAAAAATGCGCCAGGAAGCAGAAGAAAGAGACCACAGAAAAATCGGGCGCGAACTTGACTTATTCTCCTTCCATCCGGAATCGCCGGGAAATGCTTTTTGGCACGACAAAGGCTATACAGTAATGAAAGAGTTGTTAAAATACTGGCGGGAAATACACAAACGGGAAAATTACCGTGAAGTTAGAACTCCTGTAATTCTGGACAAAGAAACTTGGGATAGAAGCGGCCACACAAAAAACTACCTCCACAAAATGTACAAAGTAACAACTCCGGATGCGGAAGAATGGAACATGGCTGTAAAACCAATGAACTGTGACGGCGGGATGTTAATTTACAAAACACAGCTTCGTTCCTACAGGGATTTTCCTTTACGGATGGGTGAACTTGGTGTTGTTCACCGCTACGAATCTTCCGGCGAAGTCAGCGGACTCTTACGCCTCCGCGAATTTACCCAGGACGATGCCCACATATACTGCACACCGGGACAAGTTAAAGAGGAACTTAAAAAAGTAATTGATTTGTGCTTCGAAGTCTATAAAACATTCGGGCTGGAACTGGACCACCTGGAACTATCCACCCGCCCGGACAATTCAATCGGCTCGGACCAAGTCTGGGAGCAGGCAGAAAGCATAATGAGGGAAGTTTTAGAAGAAGAAGATATTCCTCACCAAATTAACGAAGGAGACGGCGCTTTTTACGGACCAAAATTTGACTTTCACCTCCGCGATGCAATTGGCCGCACCTGGCAGTGCGCAACAATTCAGCTGGATTTTGCCCAACCGGAAAACTTTGACCTTGAATACGTAACGGAAGAAGGGGAACGCGAGCGGCCGGTAATGATCCACCGCGTTCTTTACGGCTCAGTTGAGCGCTTTTTAGGCATTTTGATTGAACACTACGCAGGCGCATTCCCGGCATGGCTTGCTCCTGTGCAGGCTGTTGTTATTCCTGTTTCCGAAAAGCAAAACGAATATGCTAAGAATGTAGCTGCAGCACTCGCGGCTGCCCAGGCAGGGACAAGCCCTGCCTCGCCGGCAGGCAGGCCTGCCACTACACTTCGAATTGAGATTGACAACTCCGACAACACTCTAAACAAAAAAATCCGCAATGCACAGGAACAGAAAATCCCTTACATGCTTATTGTCGGAAGCAGTGAAGAAGAAGCAGGGGATGAAATATCTGTACGGCTGAGGACAGAAGAAGATTTGGGGACAATGAAAATAGAGGAGTTTGCGGAGAAGATGAGGAAGGTAATTGAAAAGAAGAGTGTGGGGGTGTGGTAGAAATAAAAATACTAAATTCGAAATCCT
>CAYREW010000010.1:4211-19304 GCA_964423535.1 uncultured Candidatus Saccharibacteria bacterium | reverse complement strand
TGCGAACTTGCTAAATAAGCATTAAGCAGTAAACCTGCTGCTTATTTTAGCCTTTCATAATAGCACATTATAGGGCGATAGTCAAATTCGTGGGAGTTTTTAAAGAGCTTTTAATTAGGGCTGTTCCCTAGCCTGATACACTGGGGCGCTGCGCTGAGACTGGGATGCTGCTAACCTGCTCGTTCAGTGCCGACAACGAAGACGGATGGGCGAAACCTGAAAACGGATAATGAAAACGGAAGTGGGGAAACGGATCTGTTCTCGGTCCTCTGTCTTCATTTCAATCTTCTGTCTTTCTGTCGTCCGCCTTCGGAGTTTGGATCAGGATAACAAGGTATCATGCTAACAGGCTTGTGAACCAGCACTGTATAAATAAACAAATAGCACAAACAGTACAAAAAAAGGAGATAGTACAACCATGCTTCAGTTTATATTCAGCATTATACTGATTATTCTAACTGCTGCATTAATAATCTTTCTCGGATTTGCACTTATCTTTGCTTTTGCCGGCACACTTATTACAGCAGCTGAGCTGGCAAAAACACCGCTGTTTTGGGCAGTTGTAGGAGCAATAATTGCTGTAGTAACGGTTTTAATTACTGCTCTTACAGTAACTTGCGCTATTTTACGGAAGCGGAGGAAAGAACACGGATCGGACAGATAGGACACGGATAACACAACCAAAACTCGCGTTGTGTACCCGTGTCCATTTTTTGTATCTATTCTTTTCCTACTTAAAAAAAGAGATGTTGAGGTGCCGTAACTCCGTAATGCCGAATAGCGTAATACCGTAACGCCGAAGTGCCGAGGTGCCGTAACGCCAAATTCTGTTTTTGTTTTTTAGTTGCTTAGTTTCTCAGTTCTTTAGTTTCTCCCCCACATTTTCATCTCGCTATTCCTCACCTCGGTATTTTCTTCGTCTCGGTATTCCTCACCTCGGTTAGTTGTTTCCCCACCTTGATTCTGCCTTCCTTCCATCATTTACAAACATTGTGCCAATCCAACTTTAATAACCAGACAGGGCGGCCGCCTACTAAATAACACAAAAAAACATCCATATTAAATAGCTTTTTAATGTTTAAAAATCCCCCCTTGATTTTTTTCCGCTGTTTGGTATATGTTATATTGTTTCAACTATGAAGGTAATAAAAATTGGTGCTGTCTGGTGTCCGGATTACTTAGTAATGCGACCGCGCTGGGCAGAACTTGAAAACGAATATCCGGAACTGGAAACAGAGTACTACGATTACGACAATGACCAGGAGGAAATCTCAATATACGATATTGAGGCTGAAAGACTGCCTGTATTTATTCTCCTGGACAATGAAGAGGAGGAAATAACCAGGCTGAGTGGAGAGTACAGTAAAGAAGAGCTGGAAGAAGTGCTGGTGGAATATAACTGTATTTAACCACCCACCACTGGCAACTCCAATTACAATTATGTTTTACTAAAACCCCAACCTCTCCGCTTCCACACTTTCTTTTTTCAACTGTAATATACCTAAATTAACCAACACTTTAATAAGTATTTCTGCTCCAAACCCAGCCAGTAAAACAAGCGGAGCAGCCAAAAACCGCAGCAAAATCCAAAGCAGAATACCTAAAAGCAATGGTATGTATTTCAAAAAAGGCTGAACAATATTGTTAATCTGCTGTTCAATTAACAGACGGATACCGTCCGCGGAGACACCGGGTATATCTCTACGCTTAACCAATTCATCCATTAATTTGGACTCTTTTTTTAACAGCTCTTCCTTTTCCTCCTCTGTTAAATCCTCACTAGCTTCCAAAATTGAGCGCGTTTCCTTTTTAAACTCTTCCTCATCTAAAAGAAGGATTTTTTCCTCCATACCTAAATTTACAAAAAAATCTTCAACCAGTTTGTTAGTAACATAGCGGGGTAAAATAATCCTGCGCGGGGTAAAAGCAATACTATACAAACCTAAACCCAAACTTAAGAGAGTAATAAATACTAAAAAAACCTGCTGAAAGTATTCTTCAAAAATTTCATCAACATCTAAACGGGTAAACAAATAGGATTTTGTATGGGTTTTTTTAATAGCATAATAAACCAGAAGTGCAGAAACAACTAAGACAGGAACAAAAATAAGCGTCTGGTTAATTAACAAAATAACCGGACAAACAAGCAGTATTGACAACAGCAGTTGTAAATAGCGGTTATAAAGCAAATAGGAAGTAAGGGAAGAAAAGCTGAGCACTAAAGTCAAGAATACAAACAATGCACAACCTAACAATACAAAATAAATAACAGGAAGAGGAAAATTTTCAATAATTAAAGATGCGGAAACCCAAAATAAGGCAGAAAAAACAAAACTGCCAAAAACAAGAAGTAACTTTACAACAGTGTGCTTTTTAGTCTTCTTCATTAATAAATTGCACTAAATCCGCAAGGCGGGAAGCATAGCCGTACTCATTGTCATACCAAGCAACAACTTTAACTAAATCCCCTCCCAGCACTTCCGTAAGAGGTAGATCTACAACTGCAGAAGCAGGGTGGCCAACAATATCCAAAGAAACTAAACTGTCAGATTCATCAACAGCAAGTATATTTTGCATTTTGTTTTCCGCTGCTTGCTTAAACACACGGTTAACATTATCAACACCTACATCATCTTTTGTATTTACTACAAACTCAACTACAGAGCCGCACAATACAGGAACACGGACAGCCATACCGCTGAGCCTGCCTTCTAACTCGGGGATAACTTTTGTTACAGCTACTGCTGCACCAGTAGGTTGGGGAATACTTGCCCGGAAAGCAGCTCTTGTCCTCCGCAAATTTTTACTGGGTCCATCAACAATGTTCTGAGTGGAAGTGACTGCGTGCACTGTAATTAAATGTGCGGAATTAACTCCGAAATTGTTATTCAAGATCTTGATTACTGGAGCAGCACAGTTTGTAGTACAGGAACAATTAGAAATAACGGTGTGTTTAGAAAAATCCAATTTGTTTTCATTTACACCCAAAACAACATCAAAATCCGCATTTTTTGAATTAGCGGATATAATAACTTTTTCCGCACCAGCATCGAGATGCTTTTTTGCATCTTCGCGGTCTGTAAACAGTCCGGTAGATTCAACCACTGTTTGTACACCCAACTCTTCCCAAGGAAGATTGGCAGGCTCTTTCTCGCTTAAGACTTTAATTTCCTTATCTTGAACAATAATACTGTCTTTGGTGTGATTGACATCAAAAAAGAAGTCACCGTAAACAGAATCCTTTTTTAAAAGATGCGCAAGCATTTCAATATTTGTGAGGTCGTTTACAGCAACAACTTCTATATCATCCTGAAGCTGGCGGTTGAAAATAGAACGCAGTGTAGCACGGCCAATGCGGCCGAAACCGTTAATTGCTATTTTAGACATGTGGTATTAATTTAGCATAGCAGTGACGGAGAAACAAGAAAAGCAAGAATTACTAATAACTAATTTCTAATTACTAATGCATTTGGCTATTGTCTATAATTAGTAAATTTAATTAGAAATTAAATATTAGAAATTAGAAATTTACACGCTTTGCGTGTTAATCTCCAAACAGCAGCTTCTGCACATAAGCTTGCACCTCAGAAAAGTCACCAGCCTCGGGGACTAAAACAAACTGCCCACCATAAGGCTGCCGGTTTGTAGGTGCGTAAAGAAAACCCCCCTCACCATCAGTACCGTCTACAACAAGTGTCTTTACCTCCCAATCCGCACCATATTCATTATAAATTTGGTAAAACTGCTCCAGCTCAAAAAGAGCAATATCTGTTTCCACAGTTTCCTGACCAGTTTTCCAAAGCTCTTTAATTTTAGAAAAATCAGTAATATTTAAATCAACCAATTTGTCTTTCACTGCCAAAAGTACATTTTGTTGACGCCGCGCTCTGGCAAAATCCGTCCCTTCCGAACCAGCAGCATGTCTGGAACGTGCATACTTTAAAGCTGTTTCCCCATCCATAATTTGTTCGCCTTCATCAAAATGAACATGTTCAAAACGACACCAGTACTTGTACTGCTCCTTCTCCCGCTCCGCAGGATCATCAATATCTTCCGCAGCTGCAGCTTCAGATTCATCCATGCCGCACAAATCATTTTCTCTCCCGGAAATCGGATAGTAATAGTCATCAAAACCCTGTTCAACATTTACCTTTATACCGCCCAATATATCAACAGCTTTTCTAAATCCTTCAAAATCAACCATAGCGTAATAATGAACCGGCAGGCCTAAAACACCGCCTACTGTTTTCTTGGCTGCAGCAACACCACCGTGGTAATAGGCTTTATTAATTTTTTCATAATAATTGGTATCAATTTTTACCCAAAGGTCTCGCGGAAGGGAAATTAACAAAGCTTCCTGCTCTTTGGGAGATAAAGAAACTAAAATTATAGTATCTGTTAAAATTCCGCCAACACTGGAATTACTTCTTTTATCCAACCCTAAAAGCAAGATATTGGTCCTACCTTCTGTACTTTGCAATTCTGCAGTTGGAGAAACAATACGTGAAAAAACAGAAACTGGTTTAATAAAATCACCAAAAGAGAAGCTGAATAAAAACCTTCCCAAACCAACCACAACCAAAACAACAATAAGCCAAAAAATTATTTTCTTTCCTACTGGTTTACTTTTTCTTTTTCTAATTGGTGTATTCTTAAATTTTCTTGCCATTTTATCGTTAATCCGTTAAATCGTTAATTGGTTACTAGCCGGCTAAACAAAAAGCTGTTTAAAGTGCTCCAGCTCCTCATGCGTGCGCGTCTCCCCAACAGCTTCCAAACAAGCAAAAGCAATTGGTATTTGGCTGTAAATATCGGCAGTTTGTTCATTTGCTATCAACGAATCCAAAAGCAGCTGCCTGTTATCAAAATCAAGCTGTTTCCATCTATCTGCCCAATGAGAATCCGAGCCGGATACAATAACAACCTGATCATTCCCCCATAAGTTTTCACGCGTCTTTTTTAAAATTTCCGGCTTAGCAACTTCCAACTCAGAATCCGAATTTACAACCACAGCTATCAGATTAGTTATTTCCCGGTAATCATCGGGTAAAATAGCTAAAGAACCGCTATCGACCTCATGTTCCTCCAACCAGGTCCGCTTTTCTTCCACAGATAATTCAAGCAGTAATGTTCCATCGCCAAATCTAGCGCCTTCTTTATCAATAACTAAATAATAAGGGGTATCTGCAGTATTATAAATAACCAAACCGGAATAGCCTGCTTTCTTAAGTTCAATAGCGAAAGGGCCGTCAAGGTATCTCTTTCTCCCTCCAAAAAGAGCTACTAAACGGTCACAACCTGGAAAAAAACCTGTTAGGGGACCTGCTGTTAATATAAAGGGTTTATTTACAGCATTACGCTCTTCTAGGTCAGAAGCTAACTTTAAAGCAGAAGCTAAACCGCCAACATAGGGGTTTAGATCAACATGCAGTTTCGATTCTGCACTCTTTTCAGCCAAATTTATATACAGTATTTTTTTCTTAGGTTCAGCCACAGCGGAGGTAATTATAACATGGGAGGTGGGAGGTGGGCGGTAAGAACCGGATTTGTAGGGGCGTCCTTTATGGACGCCCAAGGTATATGGTAGGAAACAAAAAAACCCTTGAGATGCGTGTGCAACTCAAGGGTGAAATAATTAAACTACGGACTCTTCCCGCTGGAGCAAACGCTGGTAAATTGCCCACGCTACAGGGTGGAGACCGTTAGGTAGTCTACATTGCAGTGCTGTTTCTGCTGCAGAAAAGAAAACTGCATGTTGACCTTTCACAGAAGTACGGATACTTTCAAGGTCCCAATCTCTAGGATGACCAATACCCAAAAGTAAACTCTGCAAAGGTGTCCGCGGCGAAGAAAGCTGCTCCATCCACACGTATTTTTCTGCCAGCTCATCCAGGGAAGCACGGCTAGTCCGGCAGGCTAATTCAACACCGCCGTCCCTATCAACAGCTAATATTGTTTCCTGCATACTGTGCATAGATGACAAAACCTGGACAACATCCTCCGGACCTTTTATCAGCATACTGCTTCCTCCTTTTCCGGCAGGGTCGGTATACCAGCCTCCCGCCATTTCTCCATAATTGCAAAAGTCAAAGAAAGAGCACGCTCTTCCTCATCGGGATCTAAATCAGGTGCTAAACAGGGCAACGCTTTAAAAAAAATAGTTCCTCCCTCTTGCAGCTGAATAACAAGTCTAGCCTGATAATAATCTGCAACACCTAACCTGTAAGCATCAGAAGAGTACTTACCCAATTGCCTGCGTATCAGCTTAATAGAAGGCGGCTTACAAGGAAATTTCTTGTTCCAATTGTATCCCACTGTGTACCAAATCTGCCAAACCTGTTTCAACATCTCCGGGGACAAATTGTCCAAACTCAAACACACAAATCTCCTCCTTTACTTATAAGAACTTCTTATTATCAAGTTAAAGAATTATAACAGCAAAAAAAGTATCTAGCAAACTTATAGAATAACGAAAGGACTGGGGAGCTATGGGAATGAAAAACAATGAACAATCAGCAATAAACTATCAATCATCAACAATCTCGCCTTCTTCAGCGTCTCGGGGAGGTTCCTGATCGCTGTCATCGCCATTATTTTTATTGTTTACATCTTCACCTGCGGGAGGTGTTTGCGAACCTGCACTTTCCGAACCCGCTGATTTATAAAGCTCGGCGCCGACTTTCTGAATTTCTTCGCTTAACTCCTCCGTCTTTGCTTTTAAAGTCTCAATATCAACCTCCTCACCTTTTTCCAACTCTTCACGAACTGAGGAAATTTTTTCATCAATCGGTTTTTTAACATCGTCGCCAATCTTATCTCCCGCATCCTTTAACGCTTTCTCCGCTGTGAAAGCTAAAGTTTCCGCCTGGTTACGCGCTTCAACACGTTCTTTTTTCTTTTTATCCTCTTCCGCGTGCATTTCCGCTTCCTTTGCCATTTTTTCCGCCTCTTCCTCTGAAATACCGGTAGAACCTTTAATTGTAATTTTCTGTTCTTTGCCTGTTGCTTTATCTTTAGCAGATACATTTAAAATCCCGTTAGCATCAATATCAAAACTAACTTCAATTTGCGGCACACCGCGCGGAGCAGGGGGGATACCCTCCAGGATGAACCTTCCCAAAGATTTATTATCCGCCGCCATTTCACGCTCTCCCTGCAAAACATTTATTTCCACAGATGTTTGATTATCTGCCGCTGTTGAGAAAACTTGTGACGCAGAAGTTGGAATTGTAGTGTTTCGTTCAATTAGCGGTGTACGAACCCCGCCGAGAGTTTCTATACCCAAAGTTAACGGTGTGACATCTAGCAGTAAAACATCTTTAACCTCGCCGCCTAAAACTCCGGCTTGAACTGCAGCACCAACAGCAACAACTTCGTCCGGGTTGACACCTTTGTGCGGTTCTTTCCCAAAAAATTCTTCAACAGTTTTTACAATCTTCGGCATTCTTGTCTGTCCACCAACTAAAATAACTTCATCTATATCACTGACGGAAAGGTCAGCATCTTCTAGCGCTTTTTTGCAGGGTTCAATTGTCTGCTCAATTAAATCATCTGTTAACTGCTCCAGCTTTGAGCGGGTTAAGGTTGTAACCAAATGTTTTGGACCTGTTTGGTCTGCTGTAATGTAGGGGATATTTATTTCCGTCTCCATTTTGGAAGAAAGTTCAATTTTTGCTTTCTCCGCCCCTTCGCGCAGCCTTTGCATCGCCTGCTTATCCTCACTTAAATCCATATCATGCTCTTTTTTAAACTCCGCAAGCAACCAGTCAATTATTTTTTGGTCAAAATCATCGCCGCCTAAATGTGTGTCACCGTTAGTTGAGCGGACCTCATACACACCATCCCCAATTTCCAAAATAGAAATATCAAAAGTACCTCCTCCAAGATCGTAAACAGCAATCTGCTCATTTTTCTTGTTATCTAAACCATAAGCTAACGAAGCAGCTGTCGGTTCGTTAATAATGCGTAAAACTTCCAAACCGGCTATTTCACCAGCTTGCTTCGTTGCCTGACGCTGGGAATCATCAAAATAAGCAGGTACTGTAATTACTGCCTGCTTAACTTCTTCCCCTAAAAAGTCTTCCGCATCCTGCTTGCACTTTTGCAGAATCATTGCAGAAATTTCCTGGGGAGTAAATTTTTTACCTTCCACTTCAACTACAGCCATGCCTTCTTTACCTTCCACAATATTGTAGGGAAGCCATTTTTTATCGTATTGCACAGAATCATCCTTGTACCGTTTACCCATTAACCGTTTAATAGAAAAGATTGTGCTTTGCGGATTAACCATTTGCGACCGTTTGGCAGGACGGCCCACAATATTTTTAATAGGGTCAACTACCGAAGGAATTAAGTTTTCCCCTTCGGCGGAATGAATTACTTTTGGCTGTCCGCCTTCCATTACAGCGACACAGCTGTTTGTTGTTCCTAGATCGATACCTATAATTTTAGACATAATTGATTGTTCTTATTTCACTTTTACCTTCGCCGGCCTCAACACCTTATCTCCAAGCATATACCCCTTCTCTACCACTTCCACAACTTTCTCCTCCCCTCCGGGTTCCAGTTCTTCCTCCACACCTTCCATTAAATTGGGATCGAATTCTTTGCCCAAAGCTTCAATTTCCGTAACTCCTTCCGATTCCAAAACAGTTTTAAACTTCTCTAAAATATTTTTTACACCCTCGTCAACCCCTGCGTCAACCCCCTCTCTCCGGTGAATCGCTGATGCAGCTACTGCTCTTTCTAAATCATCCACAATAGGGATAAGTTTAAGCAGAATTACCTCATTTGCATATTTTGCAAAATCAGCGCGTTCCTTTTTAACACGGCGCTCAAGATTGCGGTAATCCGCCACTGCGCGTTTCCAGTTGTTTTCCAACTCATTAACACGCTGCTCCAACTGGTTCATCTGGTTTTCTGTTTGCTTATTATTTTCCATGAAAAAAGACCAGCTAATCCATCTTACACCAAAGCTGACCTAAATATTACCAAGCCCGACCTATTTCATTCATCAAACTACCCACATAGCTGGCCAAAGGTATTACCTTCTTGTAAGGCATCCTGGCCGGACCTACAACAGAGACACGGCCTTTCCTTTGCCCAACTTTAAAAGGAGATGAAATAATTGAACAGCTAACCAAACCTGGAAACCCAATTTCGTCGCCGATAAGTACATGGACATCTTTTTCCCCAACAGCCTTACCAAAAATTTCCTGAAAAACTTCAGGTCGGTCCAGCAAAGAAAGTACTGCTTTAGTAACATCAATATCATAAAACTCGGGATGTTCAAGAATATTAGCAGCCCCAGCGGAAGTAATAATACCGTCTTCCGTAACAACAACCCCCAACACACCGCTACCTTCAGCAAGCGCCAAAGAAGCGTTGCGTAAAAGTTTTTCCAATTCAAAACGCTCCTGCCACAGACGCTGCTTAATAGCTACCTCCTCCAACACAGGCAACTCTTTTTCCTCCATTAAATAGTTAATATAATGCCTGTAAGCCATTGGGGTAGGCTCACGCCCAGCAGAAGCATGCGGTTTTTCAAGAAGACCCTTTTCCGATAGTTCCGCCATCTCATTGCGAACTGTAGCAGAAGAAACATCCCTCAGATATTTCTGTACAATTGTTTTTGAACTAACAGGATCCGGGCTTTCCCCGTATTCCTCAATAATTGCTTTTAACAGTGATGTTTGCCGTGGAGTCAAATCCATAATCTATTAGCAGTATACAAACTTATTTGCCAAAAAGTCAAGGGGGAAGCCTTCCTTATAAACTAAAAAACGGCTTACGTTAAAAAGCTGTAAAAAGTAGTTGGTCCCCAATACCTGTTATCCTGCCATCCTGTTAAACTGCTAAATCATCTACCTGGTTTACTAGCTCTGCAAAGATCTATTGTAGAATGTTACTATAAATGGCTATGCCCAATAAAAAATCACCGATTCTAAAAAATCTTAATCCAGCCCAAAAGGAAGCTGTCCAATACACAGAGGGCCCTTCCTTAATTGTTGCCGGACCCGGCTCAGGAAAAACACGTGCGCTCACTCACAAAGCTGCCTACTTAGTATGTGAAAAAAATATTAATCCAAATAATGTCCTTTTAGTCACCTTTACAAACAAAGCAGCAGACGAGATGAAGCACAGAATTAGAAAATTACTCAGAGAAACTAATTCACCAGTAAAAAATATTTCCTGGGCAGGGACATTCCACGCTATTGGAGCAAGAATTCTCCGCTGTGACGGTGCTCATATTGGAATTAAAAAAGACTTTGTCATCTACGACACAAGTGACACAAAATCAGCAATTAAAAAAGTAATTAAGAAACAGGGATTAAAAAACGAAAAAATAAAAGCGCGCTCTGTAATGTACGCAATTGCAGAAGCAAAAAGAGAACTAATTGGTCCAGCAGAATACAGTGAACATGCCTACGGTTACTACCAAGAGCTGACTGCCCAAATTTACAAAGGATACGAAAAACTACTTAAAAAATGTAATGCTTTAGATTTTGGCGACCTCTTGTTTATGACTGTTAAATTACTTGAAGAAGCACCGCGTGTACTGCAAAAATATCAAAACCAATTTAAATATATACTAGTAGATGAATATCAAGACACTAACAGTGCCCAATACCTAATACTAAAACTTCTGGCTGGACAAAATCAAAACATTACTGTTGTTGGAGATCCGGGGCAATCAATCTACGGATTTAGAGGTGCAAACTTTAAAAATATACTGAATTTCACCCAAGACTACAAAGGGGCAAAAATATTTCGTTTAGAGCAAAACTACCGATCAACCCAGTCAATTATTAAAGCAGCAAAAAGTGTTATTACAAAGAATAGTGCCAGTATTGATTTAGATTTATGGACAGAAAACTCAGAAGGTAAAAAAATACTTTTTTACGAAGCTTACAGCGAAACAGACGAGGCTGAATACATACTCAGACAGATTATAAAAAAAGCGCGGGAAAAATCACAACAATCCCTGGGTGATTTTGCAGTCCTTTACAGAACAAATGCACAATCCCGAGTATTGGAAGAAACACTGCTGCAATCCGGACTACCTTACAGACTAATTGGAGGAACCCGCTTTTACGAAAGGAGGGAAATTAAAGATGTTCTCGCAATGCTGCGAGTTGTGCTTAATCCCCAAGATACAGTTAGTTGGGGAAGAATTGAAAATTGGGGAAAAAGAAGAATGCGCAAATTCAAAAGCGATCTTAAAAAAGAACCTAATATAAATAATAAGAACCCATTAGATATTTTAGACTGGATACTGGAAAAGACCGGTTACCTAAAATACTGGGAAGATAAAGGAGAAGAAGAATACCACCGGATTGAAAATGTTAAAGAACTACGAACAGTAGCTGCTCGCTTTGACAGTCTAAGCGACTTTTTAGAAAACGTTGCCCTGGTTGACTATTCAAACAACCAACGGTCAGAAAAAACACCAAATGCTGTAACTTTAATGACTTTACACTCTGCAAAAGGACTTGAATTTCCCGTCGTCTTCATTGTTGGAATGGAGGAAGGTCTCTTACCTCACTCCAGATCATTTGAAGAAACAGGAGGAATAGAAGAAGAAAGAAGACTTTGCTACGTAGGAATGACACGGGCCGAACAAGAGCTGCACATAACAAAAGCGCAAAAACGATTCTACTTTGGGTCTCATCAGTTCAACCCTACATCAAGATTTGTAGAAGAAATCCCAGAACACCTCCTAAACCGGGCAGTGTAGGCTTTTCAAACCACGGTCCTGTTTTCGGAAGCAATATCATTAAAACACCGGAACACGTAAACGGAGAAACTAAAAAACTAAGCAACAAATAACAGAAACTTGTTCTTTGGTTTCTCAGTTGCTTAGTTTTTCTGTTTTCATGTTTTAATGCTTTCATGCTTTAATGTTTTGATGAAGTAGTAAAGCCCTACTACAAACCGGACCTTAGGTCCTGCTCTGTTTCGGGTGGGACCCGGGTGCAGGGCCAACAGACCACGGAACCACGTAGGGTTCATGGCACCGCCGCACTCGCCCGCAGAGTTTCTTTCGAGGACGAGTGGAGCCCTGCCTGCCGGCAGGCAGGTCGTCGGGCTCTGCTAACTGGAATGTGTATGCAATACCTAAGTATTCGTGCAGGCAGGTCTGACAACGAAAGGAATCACGCAGCCGCCGTAAGTTAATTTATGGTTTTTCTGTTCGGCGGCGAGTGCTTAGGTGCGGCCAGAGTATTGTCGGAGAAACTAAAGCCGACACCGTCCTTTCGTGGCACGGCCTGCCGAACGAATACGTTACATTTAGATACTGAAACCCAGACCTGTTGTTACAGAAATGCTATACTAAAACATAATGCAACGCTTAATGACACTAAGTTTGTTAGCAGTAACTTCCATAACCAGTCTACTGCCAATTGGAACTTCCCAACCATCTATTTCAAAACAGGAGCCTGATTACAAAATCGAGTATATTAAAGCAGAACCAATTTTTGAAACAAAAACAAACTTTGGTACAAAAACTATTAAAACAACGGAAGAAATTTCTTTTCAAACTGAAATTATTAAAGACAACAACACGGAATACGGAAAAGAAATTGTTGAACAAAAGGGGGAAAAGGGCAAAATAGTTAAAACATTCCAACTTAGTTTCTGGAACAGTCAGGAAATAGAAAGAAAACTGATAAAAAAAGAACTAAAAGAACCGCAGACAGAGATTATCCGCAAAGGAACTAAAATTGAATGGAAACTGCTACCAACAGAAAAACACGGGCGGATAAAATACTGGGGGAAGATAGAAAATGTCTGGGCAACCTCATACGACGGGAACTGCACAGGATGCCGCGGATTAACCTACAGCGGAACCCCGGTAAAGCAAGGAGTTTGCGCTGTTGATCCAAAAACCATACCCCTAGGTACAAACATGTATATACCGGGATACGGTTTCTGCAGAGCAGAAGATATCGGCAGCGCAATAAAAGGTAAAACTGTGGATCTGGGCTTTAAAAATGTAGATGAGGGTTTCTGGTCTGCGCGGTACACTGACGTGTACCTGTTGACCCGACCGTAGTAGAAAATTACTAATTATTAATTACTAATTTCTAATTTTCCGCCTCGTCAGCGGGTTGCCACGCTCAACGCGTGTGCCGGGGAGGTAACTAAACTTGCCCCTGTTCATTAGTAATTAGAAATTAGATATTAGAAATTAGATATTAAATATTTTATATATGCCAAACAATAATACTTTACTAAACCGCTACCTCTCTACCCCCCATATCTGCCAATCAGAAGCGTGGGGAGAATTCAAAAGTAGAATGGGAAATAGAGCAATTAAAACTGGAAAAGCGCAGTTTACTATCCATAACATTCCACTACTGCCTTTTAGAATAGGTTACTCACCCCGTCCTACTTTAAAAAAAATAGACTGGGAAGAACTGTACAAAAAAGGGAAGAACAGCAAATGCCTGTACATCAAACTGGATGTGCCTCACTGCAGCAAAGCAAGAGAAATGTTTGAATCAGCAGGCAAATACGCAAACAGGCTGCATAAAGCTGACTCTGTTTTTGCAAGCGAGACAATATTAATGGATTTAACAGCTAGTGAAGACAACTTAATGGAAAATATGGAATCTAAAACGCGCTCTAATATCCAGGAAGCGTGGAAACAAGGCGTAATTATTGAAGAAAAACACGACAAACAAACGTTGGAAAAATTCATCAATCTCCAAAAGAAAACAGCGCGAAGGCAGGGGTTTTACATTCATACGGATGAATATTACAAAACTCTGTGGGATGTGTTAAAACCCTACGACATGATCCACCTATTAATAGCCAAACTGCCGACAGAACAAATAGTTGCCGCCTACATCTTATTTGAGTACAAAAATGTTTTTTACTATCCCTACGGTGCTTCTGATTACCAATACAGAAGTTTTATGCCCAACAATTTATTAATGTGGGAAACAATAAAATTAGGAAAGAGGAGAAACTGTAAAATATTTGATATGTGGGGCGCAACTTCAAACAAAGAAGACGACTGGTGGGGATTTACCAGGTTCAAACTGGGGTTTGGGGGCGGGCTTGTCAGCTTACCTAAAACCTACGACTTTGTCTTAAACAGAGCTATGTACCCGGCTGTAACAACTGCAAACAAGGTCCGCTGGATACTACTGCGTTTGCGGAAAAGCATTTTACCAAAAACTGAAACTGAATAAAAAGCAATGTACACGCACACACCTCTTCGGCAAACCATCGCGTGGTCGCAGTTTTTAAAAAGCAGCAATTGGGAAGTAGAAACACTTAATTCAGGCAGTAAAGCAAAACACATATATATAAAAAGGCTGCCGCTTATTGGCTCCGTAGTCAAAATCCAGCACCAAAAAAACCCTCTTCCACTAAAAGTAATTAACAGCATACTACGTAAATACAAAACCGTACATATTACAATCGAGCCTTACAAAAATTTTAACCAGGTAGAAGAATTAAAGTCAGCTGGTTATAGAAAAACCCAAAACGCGCTTATCCCGCCAAAAACTCTGCTAATTGACCTCACACTAAGCCCAAACAAATTGTTTAACCAAATGCACTACTCGGGAAAAAGAGGTATCCGCAATGCAAAAAAACTAGACATTACTGTAAAAAAAGTAAAACCCGAGGATAAAAACATTATAAAAATTGCATCTGCTCTAAAAAAAATAGCGCATAAAAAAGACTTTCAGGCAATAAATAAGAAAATGCTAAAAAATAAAATTTACGCATTTGGTAAAAAAAGTGTTCTTCTATTTGCTTATCAAAAAGGTACTTTCTTGGGAGGAGTCTTAGGTCTGGGAGCAGAAAAAACACTCCACTACCACCACGCTGTAGCTACTAACAAAGGACGGGAAACTTACGCTTCTTACCTGCTGGTCTGGGAACTTTTGTGTTGGGGTAAACAAAACAACTACCGGACTTTTGA
Organism: uncultured Candidatus Saccharibacteria bacterium; assembly: GCA_964423535.1. GTDB lineage: Bacteria > Patescibacteriota > WWE3 > JAUXAW01 > CAYREW01 > CAYREW01. Next base: position 4,363 of record CAYREW010000010.1, on the reverse strand, counting down.
TTTTGGCGGAATAGCAGATCAGAGGTTTCCAAAAACAAAAGATTGGGCAGGTTTTACAGAGTTTAAAAAAAAGTTTGGAGGAGAAGAACTTGAGTGGCCTCGCCCCTGGTCTAAGTGGAGAATTCCAACAAGGAATTCTCCTAAAACCAAAC
>CAYREW010000010.1:0-4111 GCA_964423535.1 uncultured Candidatus Saccharibacteria bacterium | reverse complement strand
CACTTTTGCTCTAAGTGGAGAATTCCAACAAGGAATTCTCCTAAAACCAAACGCTTTGCGTTTGGTTACTTGACTTAAATGCAATTTTAAAGCACAATAAAAGTAATGCCCGAAGATAAAAACCAAGCCCAATCCGAAATAGAAAAAGCGCTAGGTGAGCTGTCTGGACCAAACACGCCGAAGCAAGAACCTGAAAGAAAAAGCGCAGACCCCAATCAATCCCTTCACAACCAACTTGAACAGGTAGATAAGAGTCCTAAGCATGAACCGGAGATTGAAAAAGAGGAAAAGAAAAAAAATAACATTGAAAAAGAAGAACAAATGGATAAAGTTGAAAAAGAAAAAAGTGTGCTGGAAAGAGTAGGAGGAAAAGAAAAATCAAAAACAGACAGCGACAGGCGGGAAATACAACCGGAGGAGAAAGCTGAAAAACAGAGCGAAACATTAGAAGAAGACAATTTAGAAACAAAAAGAATAAAGGAAAAACTGCAAAAAGAAGCACAGAAAGATGCAAAACGCAGCAGCCAAAAAGAAGAAAACAAGCAAAACCCGCCAACACAACAAGAAGAAGAACAACCTATAATTACAACGGAAAAGCCGGAAGAAAAAAAATTTAACTGGACTCCAATATTAATAGCAGGCGGTGCAGGTCTTCTTATAATTGGAGGTGCGTTACTTTATGTTTTAGTTCTAAACAGATCCGACAGCGAGGCTCCGGAATTGCCCCCGGCTCAACCTACTGGGCCTGGACAAACCATTCCCGAACCTGGATTAGAACCAATAAACCAACCGGAACCAACACCGCCGGCATCACCGTCAGCATCACCACAAGCTACACCTGCCGGCTCACCTGCAGCCAGCCCCTCAAGCTCACCCCAATCTCCTTTCGGGCCGTTAGTACAGTAAATATCCCCGCGCTTTAGTTTTTTTACTTACCTAGTCTCTCAGTTCTGCTCCCTATAAGCAGGGCAAATATTTTTATACAAACACCACTTACAAGTGTAGGAAACTTTGGGAGGGAAATCGCCTTTATTTATTTTTTCAATTTCCTTTTTTATTTCCTTTTTCTTATCTTCCAATTGTTGGTTTGTCCTTGTAGTAACCACTTTTTTATTTTTCTCAACAAAGTACAAAGCAAGCGCAGACGGCTGCAAACTCAGTGCTTCTTTCGCAGCCAAAGCATAAATAGTCAATTGGCTGTCCTTATCCGCCTCTTTCTGACTTTTGGCTTTACCAGTCTTGTAGTCAACAATTTCTATTCCTTCTTCTGTCTTATCAACTCTATCAATAGAACCAAGCAGGGAAACACCACCTATTTTTAAGATAAACTTCCTTTCCAGGTAAACAGGACTCCCCAACAACTTCTCGTGGCTGCTGTAGTAATCTTCAAGTACCTTTTTACCCTCTTCAAAACGAGTTAAGGCATGCTCTGCGCTATCATAACCAAGAGGAATCCAATGGTCTTTATACAACTTTAACAAGTATTCCAAATTTTTATCCCTATTAAACAAATCTGCTTTATGAAAATCACGCAGAGTTCTGTGAACAGTCTGCCCAAAACTTAAAGCGTGAGCTGGAGGAGTGGGAATTTTTAATACGTAGCGATATTTATACTGCAGAGGGCAGTTGTCAAATGTTTCTAATTGAGAATGGGAAAGTGTTTGCAACTTCCAATTTTCAATTTCCAAATTCCAATTTTTACTTTCAATCTCGGAATCGGAGAAAAGAGATAGCAGTTCTGCTTCTTCCTTATTAACAGGCTGGGCAGGCTCCAGTCCAAACTCTTTAATAAACAAAGAAGGTTTCTTTTCCCTCACTCCGCCGTAATCCTTTGCCCAAGTTAAAAACAAATAATCACGTGTGCGTGTGCAACCAACATAAAAAAGTCTCCGTTCCTCTTGGATATGTTCATTACCTTCCGGCAAGTCTTCTTTTATTAACTCATCCGGCAAAGGAAGTTTGTCACTGCGGTTGCGCGTAGGAAAGCGGGCTTTAACTAAATTAACAATAAAAACAACTGGAAATTCCAAACCTTTAGCTGCATGAACTGTCATTAAATTAACAGTATCAATATCTTGGATTTCAGCCTGCGCAGGGCTTTCGCCCGCTTCCAATAATAAATCCAAATAGTTGATTAATTCCGTAACTGTAGCTGCCAAGGAAGTACCTAACTGTTCCTTTTCCTGCCCACCAGCTTTTGCTTCAAAATCCTTAATTTTTTCAAAAAACAGATTTAAGTTCCTTATCTTTAGCTGGTTTTCAATTGATTCTTTTTCCAACAAATTTTGGACATAGCCTGACTGCGTAACAAAGTTATAGAGAAGAACAGTAGGCGGTTTTTTTGCAGCATTTTTCCATCCCTCTTCTATAAGAGATACTAAACTTTGTAAATGCTGATTTTGGTCTGCGTTAGCCTTAGCAATTTCCCAAAGTGATTTTCTGCTTTGCTTTGCCAACTGGGAAAGGCGGACAATAAATTTCCCAGGCAGATTAAAAACATCAAGCTGAAGCAGATGGAAAAAACTAATACTGTCTTCCGGATCAGCCATCAATCTTAAAAAAGCAAGCATGTCACGAATTTCATCCTGGTCAAAAAGTCCGCGGTTTCCTACCAGCTGGTAAGGAATACCCTGTCTTCTAAGCTCACTGACAAAAGGGTCCAAATGGTTGCGGGCGCGGGCTAAAATTGCAAAATCCCGCCAAGTATAATCCTCGTGCTTTTTAACCAGCTCAACAATTTTACTTACCACCGCCCCCGCTTCCTGCGTACTTTTTTCCACAGCTAATACCTGCGGTTTAACACTTTCGTCCCGCTGGCTGTTTAGTTCTTTATTAATTTTCAGCTTTTCCTCCAACCTGTCGGGGTTGTTGTGCTGAATCAATTTGTAAGCATGATCAAGTATTCTCTGCCCGGAGCGGTAATTTTTTGTTAATGTAATTGTTTCCGCATCCGGATAGTCTTCTTTAAAAGATAAAATATTGAATACTGCAGCTCCCCTGAAGCGAAAAATTGATTGATCATCATCACCAACAACAGTAAGGTTTGGTTTATTTTCCGGGGGGGCTAGAGTTTTTAACAGCTTGTACTGGGCATAATTAGTATCCTGGAATTCATCTACCAAAATATATTTAAACAGCTGCTGATACTTTTTTAAGATTGCCGGTCTTTGCTCAAAAAGCCTCAGAGTCCAAAGAATTAAATCCCCAAAATCCAAATAGCTGTTCTTAATCTTTAAATCTTGATAAGTTTTATACGCATTCGCCAACTCCACCTGTTTTTCAACCTCATCCTTGTCTTCGTTGGAACTTGGGTTTTGGGATTTGGTGCTTGCCCAACGGACATATTCCGTTGGGCGCACTGCCTCATCCTGTGCTCTCGAAAAAAGCGTCAGCATTGCGCTAATAAACTTGGTAGGATTGCCAAGTGGCAGGTAGTAATCTAAATCAAAATCAAACAAATTTTCTTTAATCAAAATCCAGGCTTGGGAAGGGGTTAAAATTTTGTACGACGGATCCAGTCCAATTTCCAAGGCTTCATCGCGCAAAAGCTGGTCGCAAAAACTGTGAAAGGTGGAAAGACAAGGTTCTTCGTACCCTAACGGCATAGAAACATCAACCCGCTCCAGCATTTCCTGCGCTGCTTTTTCCGTAAAAGTAAGTGCGAGAATTTCCCGCGGAGAAAGATCTTTCGCTGAAATAAGGTACTTAATTTTTTCAGTAATAACTCTGGTCTTACCAGTCCCTGCACCAGCAACAATTAAAAGAGGAGCGCCTTCGTATTCAACTGCTCTTTTTTGCTCCGGGTTGAGGTTGATTTTTTTTGTCTCCGCCATGCTTCTATGCTAACACAAATTGCTCGCTAACCATCCACCGGTGGCGGATGGTTTTAGGAGTTCTGGTACAGAATCAAACCCCCACATTGACTTTGGCGCGCACTTGGGCCAAAGGCCCATCTCGGCCAAGAGGCTGATGAGTCTCTGAATCACGCCTCTGGCGGAAAAGTGCGCTACTCTACTTCTTTGCTAGAGTAGCGTGACTCTTGCCGTAAACCGTGCGCAGCACTGGTTCCGCGGTTGTCACGCGCCTTAGCGCGCAGCAAGCTGCGCTAATC
>CAYREW010000009.1:13015-19487 GCA_964423535.1 uncultured Candidatus Saccharibacteria bacterium | reverse complement strand
AACCTCTTTGTTAGACATCCGGCCGAGGAAATGGACAATGTTATTTAAATTTCTTTCCCTGACTTCTCTTTTAAGCTTCTGCTCTTCCGGTCCTGAACCAATAAAATACAAGTTAAGTTCCGGCATTTCTTTAACAGCCTTTTCAAAACCGGCAACAATTTCATAAATCCCTTTAGTTTTTGTTAAATGACCAACATAGACTAAAGAATTGGGAATAATTTCTTCCAGGCTGCGCTGTTTAATCTGATCCACATGCACACCGTTGGGGACTAACAGATTTTGATATTCAGAAACGCCTTGCTTACTGCGTACATCACGGATACGGTCGGATACAGACCAGCAAAAATCGGCACGTTGAGCGCAAAATTTGTCCAAAGCTAAATATAAATCATTAAAAAACGGTTCTTTAAACCTCTGCTTTGAATAGTCGGCAGAATAATAAACTACGACTTTATTGCGGAAGAAAAAGCGGGCAATAATTCCAGGTAAGGTGTTGAGAGGATTAACACCAATATATAAATTGTATTTACGGACCTGTGTAAAAGAATAAAAAAGGGTGCGCAAAAAGTCAGCAAAGTAATTAACCCACTGGTTAGAGCTCCACCGGTAATACAGTACTCTTTTTGTTACTTCACCGCTGCGATAAAAATTAACCTGTGCTTCTTTAATCCCTTCTCCCAAAAATGGATGGAGAAGTGTAATTAATCCTTCAGTACGCGATTTTAGATAATTAATTAGTGGATAGGAAGGTGCATAAACCTGGCTAATATGAGTAGCAACAAAAGCTTTGGCAACCATAAATCTATTTTAGCGCAAACCGCAGAAAGTTTGTAGAGACGGGGAATTTGTCACGCAACGAAGTCTTTTACATACTGCCCCGTCTCGCAGCAAGACAGCAGTGCACAACACAGAAACAAATAACCTCATAACTTGCACGCCCCCACACCCTCCTGTACAATACCTACCACAACAGCAAAAAACCAAGGCTTAACCTTGATTTTTGCTATAAGTCTGTCCCTATAGAAGGGGGGGAACATTGGAACTGTTAATGGCCGGAGTTGCTGCTCTTATAGCATTTTTGTATGCGTTCAATAACAAAGTAACAGGAGAAGGAAGAGCACACTGGCTTGGACCAGCAGTGCTTGGACTTGTTCTAATAGTTGTCCTTGCACTCTTGGATTTTCTAACTGCCCTGCTAGCGATCTGGTTTACCGCTGCTGCTGTTGTCCTGCTTTGGATCCGGGTTCTAACCCAGCAGTACAAGTTTCCTGCAGTTATCAAAGAAGTGGATACGGAAAACAGAGCACAGAGACCAATGGCAATTCGCAGACCGGTGCTGCTGGTCAGAAATGAACTAACCGGGCAGTTGCACGAAATAGCTGTCGGCTGGAGCAAGTACGAAAGATTGCAAAAAACTGTACAGAATTTACAGGGAAAGAGAGTTTTAATAGCAACGTGGAAGTGGATAGAAAAGAATAAAACAGAAAACCCGCCGCGGGCGCACACTATCCGCTTACTTAAAGCAGACAGCACCTAGAAACATAACAAACCGGAAGGCTTCTCAAAAAACCCTTCCGGTTTTTTCCTTTAATCACAGCTCTAACAGAGCGAGGCTCTGTTTCCCGCGCGTTACAGCAGGGAAAAGTTGAACCAGTGCAGGTAGTAGGGGTAGCGCGGTTCAATACCGAAAGCTCCGCGGGTGCGGGCAAAGATGTAGTAGGCAATATCAAAGAGAGGAAGTTTTTTTGTTTTTTTGAATTTTTCCGCGTAGATTTTATAGATTTGGAACCAGGTTAGTTTGTGCGGAAACCTGACTGAATCAACATACGCTCCGTCATCCTGAGCTCTACTCAGGATCCGACTAATAACATAAAATCTCCTCATTGATTCCGGCTCAGCGGCCGGAATGACATTAACAAGACGTTCCAGATCTGAGATTTCACCCAACAACATTTTCAGAGATTTGTCCCAACCATATTTCTCTGCTTGTTCCCAAACAGCATCCCAATCAACTTTCTCTTCATCCATCAACAGCTTTAAATACCAAAAGTCAAGAAAAGTAATATAGCGGCGTTCAAAAAGGATATGCGCGCAGTTGAGTAAAAATTCCGCAGTGTAACTGGGTATAGTTACTGAATAACCAAAATAGTGAACCTTCTGTGTATCAGCACTGACCAAATCCAAATCCAAATATTTAAACCCCTGCCAATAAAAATTATCGTGCAGATCTAGACGAAGCATATTTTTTTGCTCGTAGTTTTTTTGGTGTTTGTTCTGCTTTCCCGGATGTTGTTTTTTTTGCAGATCAAGTTCCACAGAATCAGCATTATCAACCAGCAGATCCAAATCAAAAGTTACGTAGGGAATAAATTTGTATGTCTTCACCAACACAGCCTGCGGAAGGTATTTTTGATAATAAGCAATTGTTCTTTGAGTTTTTTGCTCTTCTGTTTTTGCCGACCGTGTTAGAGTTATTAAGTCTGATTGAAAATCTTCCGGAAGCTGGTGGAAATATTTGGGAAATATTTTAGCAATAAAGTGGAAAAGAATACGGTTGTAGGAAAGATGTTTTAAAAAGTTAAGCCACTGCTTTCTGTCCATTGATTGCAGTGTTTGCAGAGATTGCTCCTGGTTGCGCTTGTAAAATAGATCTATTAATAGTTGATTGTTCATTGTTGATTGCTAATTTGGCGGCATACGATGCCGCTGCTACAGTTTACTTTGTAACATACCAAGTATAATCCCCACTGACTCGGCAATTTTGAGCACGTAGATACCCAAATACTTCAACGGGGATTTACTTAAATAATTTACATTATTTAATAAAGCAGGGCGGATTATTGGATTGCGGCGGGCTTTTTTTCCGGCTCCCTTAGACAAAAATTTGTCTATATTTCTCCCGTAGTACATTTTCTTCCTGGCAGTATCAATCAAACCAATCTTTCCTATTTGGTGGTTGATAAATGATTCACAGCGGCCGTAACTGTACCCCGCCTCCCGCATACGGTCAAATAAATCCCAGTCCTCGCCTGCATACATTTCTTCATCATAACCGCCGACTGCAAAAAATGCTGTTTTATCAAAAAACCACGGTGCTTCTACTGTATCATCACCTAAATAAAAACTTCGCTCCAAAGCTTTAACTTCTGACCAAAAACCCTCTCCTAGGTGGCGCTCCGGAATAATCACCATCTGCCAACTGTTGTCTTCCGAACACTGTACGCAATCGGACACCACTGATTTAGTAAGTCGCGCATCCGCATCCAAAAACAAAACATAATCCCCGTTTGCTTTTTTTGCACCGAAATTCTTTTGCGTACTTCTTTCAGGGCCTTGCTCATAAACCTGTACTCCCATACTTTCAGCAATTTCTTGCGTGTTATCAGAAGAGTTATTGTCAACAACAATAATTTCAACAGGTTTATAATCCTGCTCTAAACAGGATTGAATGCAAGCTTCGATATGTTCTTCTTCGTTTTTAGTTGGGATTACAACGGTAACTAATTGATTAGACATTAAATAAATAGAGATGCTGATATTAAAACAAAATAATGCTAAAAATTCTAAACTCGAAACTAGAAGCTCCAAATAAACTCTAAGGCCTAAATCCGAAACTCTGAACCACACAATTATTTAACCACAGCACCGCTAAATTTCGATATTCGAATTTCGTATTTGTTTGGAGCTTCGCCTGCCTGCCGGCAGGCAGGGATTTTAAAATTTAGGATTTCCAACACAATCGTGCAAAATTACAACATCCCTTTACCTCTATACCACTCCACCGTCCTCCCTACCCCTTCTTCCAAACCCACTTCCGGATTGTAACCAAGTTCCCGCTTCGCCTTACTGCAGTCATATACATTCAAACTTCTGCTCATCCAATCCGCAGCTGTGGAAGAGAAAGGCGGATAAATTCCTAAAATACTGCTGATAAACTCCATACCGTAACCGGCTACCTTGCCTATCCAGTAAGGAAGACGAATAACAGGAGGGCGCGCATCCACTGCTTTAGCAATTGTGTTTAACACTGTACGTATTTTGTACGACTGCCCGTCTGTAATATTGAAAATTTCACCAACAGCACTATTATTATTTTCCGCTAAAAGCAGAGCTTGAACAACATTATCAACATAAGCAAACTCCATTTTTGCTTCACCATTGTTAAAAAGAGGAAACAGCCCCATCTTAGTAAACTTAAACATAATTAACCGGACATTACAGCGGGGACCATATGCTAATGAAGGCCGGATAACCACAACAGGAAAATCATCTTCCTTGTAATAACGCATAGCAGCTTCCTCCCCCGCTTTTTTACTCAACCCGTAATGAAAATCATCCAAATCCCGGTACTCGTCTTCCTTAAGAGCATGACCGTCAGGGCTAAGGCCTAAAACAGAAACTGTACTTGTGTGGACAAATTTTTTAACACCTGCTTTCTTTGCTTGCTGAAGAATATTTTTTGTCCCTTGTTCATTAACAGCGTAATACTGCTGGGGCGGAATTGCCATCGGGCGGGAAATTGCTGCTAAATGAAACACTGTGTCAACACTTTTAAACGCAGACGGAATTGTTTTCGCATCGCGTACATCACCATAAACAATTTCCGCACCTTTTTCCCGAATTATTTTTTCATTTTCTTTTTCCTGCGGATCAAGAGGATTTTTTAATGCCAACACTCGAACATCGCGCTCTTGTTCCAATAAGCGCTCTACCAAATGACTGCCAATAAAACCGGTTCCCCCGGTGACTAAAGTAACCATGTAATAAATATGTAATAGCAGAATTCATTCTGCGCTGGCGCGAAATAAATTTCGCTACTACCTAACCCCGAACCACGTGGGGTTCAGGGTTCACTTCGATCAACAAAAAACCTCGTTTACACTTCATTTTTTCGGATCTCAGTGAAAGTCAACAAGCTTACTAAAAAACTTCCGCCCAAACCGCAAATAATATTTAAACATATCCCAATCGCTTAGTCCCTCTTTAATTTTCCTCCACACAAACTGCGGCGACCAAAACGATTTATAAAAAGCGCGCACCAACCCCTTTAATTCCTCATCCGGCATCGGAGTTTTTAAAACAGGCGCCTGCATATCGTACTTGTCCCAATCTTTTGTTTTTAACCATCCTTTCTCATCAGCCTCTTTAAACAAAGGAGTTCCCGGATACGGCGTAACAATAGTTGCCTGCAGTGAATCAGCCAACCCGTCTTTAAACAACTGGCGGGCATACTCCAAAGTGTTTTCCGCATCTTTACGTGTTTCCCACGGATAACCGACCATTACTGTTACATGAGGATTCAACCCTGCCTTTTTTGCCCACTTTAAAGCTGGACGGATATGCTCCACTTGCATATTTTTATTAATCCGCTCCAAAGTTTCCTGGTTGACTGACTCCAAACCGTAAAGTAAAAATCTAAAACCGGCTTTACCCATCAACGCGTAATCTTCCTTTGTCAAACCGGAATTAAAACGCATATTACAGCTAATGCGGACCTTTTTATTATAACCGCGGTCAATCATACCGTTGCAAAATTCCCTCAACCAATCACCAACAGGAAAAGTACCGGAGTCATCCATAATTTCGCGGATTGGATAGTTAGTAATAATGTGGCCGACTTCGTCTAAAGCACGCTGAGGCGACATAACGCGGTAATGCTGACCGGGGTACAAAGTTGTCCAGGAACAAAATGTACACTTACCCCACCAGCAGTCACGGCCAAACATTGTGTAGGTACCGGGGAGGCGTGCGTAGTTAGAATTCTTGTAAGCGTAAAACTCCCAATTTGTAAGATCGCGGTCGATGAAAGGAAGAGCGTCAAGATCTTTTGATTCCGGATCCAGTCCGGAATGACCAGAGCTTTTTTCCTCGGAAGTTTGGCTCAACACATCAGACGCCAACTTCCCATTGTTACTCAAATGCTCACAAAGATTTAAAAGAAGAAAATCATAATCACCACCGGTGAGGATATAGTCAACTGCTGAGTTTTCAAATGATTCTTGCGGCAGAGCTGTAACGTGGTCGCCGGCAAGCACAATTTTACAGTTGGGAAGGTTGTCAGCCAAGCGGTCAATTATTTCCCAATGACGTTTAACAACAGGAGTCTTAGTCTCCAAAAACAAAAGATCAGGATCAATTTCCAATAAATCTTTTTCCCATTCTGCATAACTCTGCATACCCCAAATCCCGTCCAGCCAGTAAACATCGTAGCCGTTTTCTTTTAATAAGCTTGCAGCATAGGCAGGGACAACAGGGTATGCTGTCCACGGTGACTCCCCCCACTGGAACTGACGGTTCTGGCCGAGAAATGCGCGGCCTTTAGGATTGTCAAAAGGAGGGTAGCCGATTGCTACTTTCATACCTAAATAATAGCACAACAAAAAAAAGCCGGCTGTTTTATTTAAAAACAAAAAGCAATCCATCTACCCCTGCCATTGCATCACATATTGCAAATTGAGGGGGGTGATCGCCT
>CAYREW010000009.1:3782-12915 GCA_964423535.1 uncultured Candidatus Saccharibacteria bacterium | reverse complement strand
CGCCTGGCCGTAATCGCCCTCCTCATAAGCAATTGCTCCTAAACTAAAATAGCTTTGATACAACTGCGGGTTATATTCAATCGCTTCTTTAAAATACTTTTTTGCATTTTCCAAATCCCCCATCTGTAAATAAGTATTTGCTAAATTGTGCGTTGCATCCGCATAACCGGGTTTTAGTTCCCGCGCGCGCTGAAACGACTGCAAAGATTTTTCCAAATCCCCCATACCACCGTAGATATCTCCCAAATTGTTGTGCGCCTTGGGACTGCGGGGAGAAACACGCGCAGTTGCAAACCACAAAGTTGCTCTACTTTGCCACTCATTATTTCTAACTACAGTCCGCACAGAATAAAAAATCAAAAGCAAAACTATAAGAGTTATTGCCAAGCTTTCCGCTTTCAATTTCTTCTCTATTTGGACAAGAAAATAAGACACAAATACAGCAAACGCGACTACTGCTAAATAAACATAACGTTCAGCAACATACCAGCCAAGCTGGATTGGACTAAGAGAAAAAACAATAACTACAAAAAAGAAAGCAAAAAAGAAAAGAAGAGTCTTATTTTTCCTTAAAAATAGAGGCACACCCACTAAAACTAGCAGACTTAAAAACCTAGCAAACCAGACATATGTTTGGGTAAGGACTCCCCCCTCGTGATAAATAGTTAATGGAATCGGCCAAAAAAGAAGGTACAAATACTGAGTAATACTGTGGGGAATAGTTACCAATATATTGTGCCCTGCTCCTAACTCACCCGCAGCAGTGGAAAGCTGAGAAACTCTGCTGGCAGCCTGACCGCGGATCATAAGTAAATAACCCAGGCACAGCCCTGCAATCGGAACGTAAAACTCCCAAACAAATTTTTCTTTGCGTACAAATTGGGCATAAAGAAAATAAACAGCAGTTAAAGAAAGCGCCCATAAATTGGAAAATAAAGCAATAAAAAACCCGGCAACCGCGTAAGTAAGAAAACGCCTCTTTTTCTTATCTTCTAAATAAAAATGAAAAGAAAGAAACGACAACAAAAAGAAAAAAGCATACATTGGATAACGGCCGCCGGATATCCAGGTAACCGATTCCGTCTGGATTGGGTGCAGTGCAAAAATTAAAGATGAGAAACTGGAGATTCGTTTGCTTTTCGTTAATATAAAAACAAAGAAGTAAGCTAGTACAGAATTAGCAACATGGAATAAAATATTAACAGCGTGGTAGGCAAATAAGCTTTTACCAAACAACAGGTAGATAATGTCCTTAAGTAAGCGGTGCCCGTTCAACTGCCTAAGAGCCAGACCAATATTACCGATTTGCGGATTGTTAACTATCCCGTACATATCATCAGCAACAAAAGCATTGTCAACTGCATTAACATAAACTGCAATTGTAATACCGATGAGAAAAAGAAAAAAATGGCGGTGCGACTTGACGTAGTTGACCAAGTCAGACCAACTTCTGAAAGAAGCGGACGTAATAGCGGACTTCAGTCCGCGATTGGAAGAACCAGCAGAATCATCTGCATGAGCAAGCCACCCCCTCTGCTTCATAAAGACTTGAACATCATTTTCCGAAACACCTAAATGCTTTGCTATATCTTCAACACTTTTTTTTTCCCTTTGACTTTCAATATATCGTTTTTGTTTTTCTGTTAGCATTGCATCTATTTTAACATCACAGACCGCGAAATGAATTTCGCTATTACGGTACTAATTTATGGAGTAGCGCAATCCTGCAGTGCACCGTAACCGGAAACCTCTGATGCCGCGGTTATTGCACGCTGTTACTAACTTATGTAGTAGCGCAATTTATTGCGCGCTATGAACAAGAAACGCAAGTAGAGAAGCTCCGCTACGTAAAGCTTCACCACGTGGCTAACCAGGAGTCTCTACAGAAAAAAAATGCAATTCTAACTTGCCCCCACCACCTAGATAACATATAATCACACTATAGGAGAAGACAGCACTAAACAAAAAGAATGAAGAGATAAGGAGGACGCTGTGGCAAGAATAGGTCTAAACATTGGTTCACTGCTTCCGTGGAGCGCATTTCCTGCAATCGACTGGGTGGCAAGATATTTTGCTGTACCAATAGCGGAGAAGATGACAACGCAAATTGGCGGAATTGATTTTTGGCAGGTTTTACCTCTCAAAGGTGTGACTGCAAAAACACTGTCCAAATCTGGTGTGACAGTGGAGTACATTGAGAAAGCGTGGAATCCGACCACCTTACTACGACACCTGGTGAGAAAGCCGGGAATTTCAGGACAACAAACCAAACCTGAAGATGTAGTTTTCTTTCCACCACCGAAGGTCTGCAAACAAAGAGTAGAGAAAATAACAGCCAAATTTCCCAATGCGGGTCTCATTGGGCATAACCTTTACAGACCGGGGATTGACGGATCAACAAGAATGGTTGAAATCAATCCACTGATGGGACTCAGTGTAAGAGCAATAGCTCACTATTGGGCACCTGGATATGCAAGGTATTTTGAGGATGGCAGGCCACTTGTTTTAGATCTAAAACACATACGCAGAGAAGCTCCCCAGTATGAATTTGCTAATCCTCTTCCAGACTGGTCGCTTACATTCGGGCACTTACTACCCTTCACAGGGCTGATCCATGTCCAACCAAAAGGTAAGTTGGAACTGCAATTAACCCTAAACCGGGTAGAAACAGAACTGGTCCATATGCTGAAAACAGCTTTTCAACTTGGCTACAAAGGACCTTGTGTAATTGAAGTACCACCCAATCTGTTAGGGTTAAGTTACCTAAATCCGCAACTGATAGTTAACTGCCTTAATAAACTTAGACAGGTAGTTGAAGAAGTTATAAAATAAAGAAGTTGGCACCGTATAAAACCATTTAAATGGTTTAACGGTGCCTTTTTTACACTAACACATTATTTTTACAAAACATGGTCCACCACTGCTACTTTTTCCCGGAACTATACCTGTTAGTGAGGCTTGGTTGGATCAAGATATTGACCTCCGGAAACAGTTAAAACTGTACCTGTAATGTGGGCAGCCAAATCACTTACCAAAAAAGCAACAGCATTCCCAACATCCTGAGGCATCCCATCTCTCCCTCTTAAAGGAACAGTCCCTGTCTTGTTCGTCTGCACACGGTCAGTAACCTTACGTTCAATATAAATACCACCAGGAGCAACTCCTACCACACGGATATTGTAAGGCGCTATTTCCAAAGCCATCTCTTTTATAGCCATTAACAAAGCCGCTTTGCTTACAGAATAGGGTAAAGACCCTTGACAAATCTCTTGATGAACCGAGCTTACAAACAATACTGTCCCAGCCAGCCCCTCCTCAATCATTCTACCTACAACAATTTGGGAAAGAAAAATATGGCCGCGCAAATTAGTATGCAAAACCCTTTCCCAACCCTCCGGTGTTAAATCAAGAAAATTCTCCCCCAAATTAATCCCTGCATTATTGACCAAAATATCAAGCCTCCCAAAATCGTTCCACACACGGTCAACCAAAGAAGGGAATGTCTCTATATCCCTTGTATCCAAATGGTAATACTTATGATTCTCTCCGTTTAATTTTTCAACCAGAGCCCTACCCTGTTCATCATCAATATCAGTAACAGCTAACCTAACACCAAGATCAGCCAAAATTGGGCAGATACCCCACCGCCCTATACCACCTGCAGCCCCAGTAACCAGGGTTACCTTGCCTTCCAAGCTTTCGTTCATGGTTACTCCTTTCACAGCTCACAGCGCGAAACCAAAACGAAGTTTTGCTTAGGCATCTACTTAAGAGCTTATCTAACACGTTTATAGCCGCTGAAACAGAGCCTGCCTGCCGGCAAGGCAGGCCTCGCTCTGTTTACCCCTTAAAAACTTGTCCACACCCGTACTTTTTATTCCCCTCAACAACAGCACGGAAACAGAGCCTCGCTCTGTTTACCCCTTAGGTAAAGTCCACAGCGCTAACCCAACTCGTTTTTTAACTGCGGAAGCGAAGCTGCGGACACAACAGCTTTATGTACAAACTCTTTCCACCTGTTTCCAACAATAAATGCGCATTTTTTAAACAGTTCTGACGTTCTTGCTGAATCAACGTCGTCCTGCTCAGGTAACCCTGCTGCAATATCCCGCCACATAACTGCTAATCCGTCTGCTGTCAGAAATCGAGTAGGCTCAAAAGGCTGAATTAATGTACTAATGGTATCAGCTGTTTTCTGCACACTTTTATCAAAACACTCTGCTAAAAGCACAGCTGTTCTACCACTAGTATTTTCATCTATTTCTTCAAGCGTGTCACGCAAATCAAGAACAAAATTCCGCCTGTTCCAAAGAATCTGTAAATCTACACCCCACCAGAGATAGTTGTGGAAGCGGCTCTTGCGCGCAACATCTATTGAAACACCGCTTGTTTCTGCAATTTCCCTGCTTAATTCATCCCTATAGCCCGAATATATGTCTTCTATAACTCTGCTGTATTTGTCCGCCTCTGCATGAATCATCATACCGTAAGCTAAATCAACATAACCTGGCTCTTCCGTCTGCAGATATTTCAGAAACTCGCGCCCGCCCTGGTGTATTTCTTCAAAAGTAAAGACGGAATCAGGCACAAAAGGAACAATATCGGGAAGATAGGAACCAAGTACCAGCTGTGGGTTTAACCGCCCAAGCACCAAGTTTGCCACGTAAGGATGTCCAATTATATTCATCAGTCGCAAACGCCTTTACTTTCAATCTCCTGCAAAATACTTTCCAGCCATTCGCGATGCTTGTAGCGCTCCATACTAGGGTCTTTTGTAAAATAGTTGTTAAACCTAATAATCGCCTTAAACCCGGACAAGGTCGGGGTAGATATAGAGATACCTCGTAAAGTTCCCAAAGAACTCTGCGGCAAAATATCAGCTTCTAAAGCAGCAATACTTTCTATAAAGCCGGCTCGTTGCAAAAGCTCCTTGTATTGATTGACAGTGGCAAACTCCAATTTAAAGGGCGCGGATACATCCGAATGTCGATAAACAGTTTTATTAACAGAACCAACCTTTTCCTGGGTTTTTCGAAAACCAAGTTGCTCAAACAACTTTTCTAAGCTAGTTAGATCCTCATCACGAACGCATAGATCAATATCACCATGGTCCCTTGTTAGCTGACCATAAAGAGCATCCAATCCGTACCCGCCAAAAACCCACATCTGGATACCCCGTTCTTTACACATACCTAAAAGAGTAAGTAATAGGGATAACTGTTTATCCTGTACAGCAGATGGTATATAACTGTTCATACTATATTTCTCTCCTTTAGTTTAAAAATCAACGCTTCAACTCTTTCTTCAAAAGTCCTCTAATAAATTGTACACCGTACCAGACATGTGTTGCAAAAATACCGGGGACGGTAAGTAGGGCAACTTGCCAATCTTTTTCTTTAGAAAAAACCCAGCCTGCTGTAATTAACAGTAAAACACCGTAAATAAACAACGCTGAGTAATAAATAGTTTGCATATGAAAACGGATAACTTTTAAACCAGGTATAAATCTCATTAACAATATTAGAAAAGGAGCGCCGATTAGCCCAAGAACAAACATAGAAGGAACAAAATAAGCAATCCTTCTTGAAGTCTCAGGCAGAACGCGGGCAAAATGGCCGCGGTGCAACCCGTATCTGCCATTCTGCTTTAAATGGGGAATAAACAACGGGCGGCGGTGGTGGTAAACAACAACATCTGGATCATAGATTATTTTTTTACCTAAATTGTGCACCAAATCAAGACAAAGCTTAGTATCCTCACCCGGCCAGAAATGAGAGTCATAACCGCCGACAGCTTCGTAATCACTGCGGCGGATAATTAAATTCATAGAAGGATAATCATCAACTTCTCTTTTTTCCTGCGGAATAAAGCGGTGAGTTACATTTCCGCCGCCTAAGAGTGCTGCTGATACCCAACCCCCTGCCTTTTGCAAAACAGAATTTTCCGGCGGTGTCACACCGGGACCGCAGACACCGGCAATTTCATTATCTTTAAAATATAGAACAGCGTTTTTTAACCAATCTTTGCGAGGATAAGCATCGTCGTCAATAAAAGCCAGGATCTCGCCGCTGGCATGCTCAACGCCCAAATCCCGTTTTTCTGCAGGACCAACATTTCCGGTCGGTATTACTTTAACTTGCTCACCAAAAGCCTCACCACTCTTCTCATTAGGTAAAATCAAAACTTCAAAATCCGGATAATCAAGCTCCAAAATCCGCGGCACATGCTCGCGGATATAATTATTAATAACTCTAACTGGAATAATTATTGAAACTTTTTTCATTCTGCTTACCTCTAAACCCTACAACAAAAGGTTAAACAGAGCGAGGCTCTGTTTCCGTCGCGGCACATGCTCGCGGATATAATTATTAATAACTCTAACTGGAATAATTATTGAAACTTTTTTCATTCTGCTTACCTCTAAACCCTACAACAAAAGGTTAAACAGAGCGAGGCTCTGTTTCCGTGCTTTAGGTATGGGAAAAAATGTTGCCGGCGAAAAGGTTGATTATTTTGTCAACAAAAGTCGATGGGTATTTCTTAACCATACGCTGTCTTTTTTTCTCCGGCAAATCATAGTACCCCAAAACGCGCAGACGGTAAAAAACTGCTAAAGTATCGTTCAGCGTCCTTAGTAGTGATTTGCCGGAAACAGCTGTGCTGTAACGTAAAGTCAGCTCCACCGGAACTTCCTTAATCTTCATTCCGTAATACTGTCCTAGTGCCAAAACCTCAATATCAAAAGCATAACGCTTAACCATTACCAAAGGCATAATTTTTTCCAAAGCCTCGCGGCGAAAAGCTTTAATCCCCACTTGCGTGTCAGTTACACCAAGGTTAAAAAGCAAACGCACAACTAGCTGAGCTGCAAAACTCACCAGTTTTCTGTGCCACGGATAATATACTTTAGATTGCGGATGCCTTTTGGAACCAACAATAATATCAGCACCAGACTCATCCAAAGCACGAATTGTTTCTACAATTTGCCGGGGCGGAAAATCCAAACCAGCATCAAAAAACAAAACTTCGCTTCCCAAACAACGTTCAAAACCGAACTTGAGAGCAGATCCTTTACCCTGATTGTCAGGACAGGACAAAACTTTAACACTACATCCATCTTCCAAACACTTAGCCAATTTGCATGTTTCATCTATACTACCGTCATCAACAATTAAAAGTTCATAACTGATATCCGCAGCATTTAAATAAGTAACCAAACTCTCAATTGTGTTCTGAATTGTATTTTCCTCGTTAAAGGCGGGAATTATTATAGATACCATAAATCCATTAAATCACAAAAGCATCAAAACATTAAAACAGTAGGAACTGAGAAACTAAAGAACTGAGAAACTGAAAAACGAAAACAGAATTTGGCATTACGCTATTCGGCATCTCCCTCCCCCACCTACCCGTTCCCGTCTCTCATATTCCACTTACTACTCACTGCTTTCTACTAAACTGATATTTCCGTAAATACCATCCGCCCAAAACCAGCAGCGCAAGCACCATAATAGTAATATTAATCAAAAGAATTTGTCTTAATGAATTATGAACAAACCAAATTAATAAGACCTGAAGTACAGCAAGGACACTTAAAACCGCTGCTAAAGAAAAATCATGCACAGAAAGGAAAAATTGTGCAAATAAAGAGACCAAAGAAAAAAGCGCCATAAATAAACCGAATAAACCTAAAATAGGCACTGCCTGCATATATGCAGATCCGAAAAAAGTGGCAACCAAAAAATTAGGAAGTATAAAATAAGCTAAAGTTCCGATTGCTGAACCAGCAAGTACAATTAAGAATGCTGTTTTAAATAAATCTTTAAACCTCTCCCCTTTTTCAAATTTTTCCGAAACTAAAGGAAACATAACCATAATTACAGAGTTAAGACCAAAATAAATTATTCTCCCTAATGTAACTGCGGAACTGTAAATACCGGCTTGAAGAGGGGAGAAAAAATGCTTAACCAAAATTACATCAGTAGTGTAAAAAGCTGCCAATGCTGTAAGAAAAGCAATTGTGGGAATTGTGTATTCCATAATTTCTGAAAATTGGAAACTCCCGTTACCATTTCGAATTCTAAGCTTCGGTAATAAAAAACTCAACGCCAGCAACAAAGAAGCACAGCTGGAAACAACCAAAGCGCCGACTGCACCCCAAATTCCCCAACCAATAAAAACCAGTCCTACACCTAAAATTAATTTTGCAACCGGTCCGAAAAATGATACAGCAGAAAAAGCATTAAACTTAATTAGACCGCGCAAGTAACCGCGGGGTACGGAAGCAAGAAGAGAAAAGAAAGCGTACACAGCAAAAAAAACAATTAAAAAAGGGTAATCGATATTTAAAAATCCAGCTAAATAACTGCGAGCTAAAAACGCGGGAATCATTAATGCCAAACCTAATAAACCAACTGTTTTCAACATCGACCTTAAAGAAGAGGCAACCGCGCTTTGGTCATTTTTAGCATTGTATTTGGAAGCGAATTTTGTCCCCGCTGCCAGCAAAACACTTCCCGGGACGCTAATTAAATAAATGAGAGACAATAAAGTAACTAATATACCGTAGTCAGCCGGCTTTAGCATTCTGCCCATAGCCAAATGGTAGAAATAATTAATAACACTTCCACCCCATGAACCAATTAAAACCACAGCAGACCCCCTCAGCAGTTTTGATTTTGCAAACGGAATATTGTTAAAAACTCTCATTTGTTTAAGTTTATCACAGCAATTGTAGGAGATATATCTGCCCAAACAGGCTTAAAAATTGTCTTTGTTTCCTCCCGACCTGCTAACCAGTCTTTAAAGCAATTACTAACCCTTATTCCGCCTAGAACCACATAATCAATATTATTTTTTGAAAACCATTTTTCCCAACCGTTAGTATAGCAATTGTTTAAATTTAAGTCCCCCAAATTATAGTATTGATAACAATTAGTAGTTCCCTCACTGCAGCGACGGATATAAGGCAAATCACCACCGTAATCACCAGCCACAGTTCCCAAACCAGCAATAGCTGACCCATAACCAATATTTTCTTTAATCCACTCCGTTGCCTGCGTGCGGGGGTCGTTGAGGATTAGTTTTTGGTAGACGAGGAGGGTGTTTTTGTAAATGGGAATTGCAATAAGTA
>CAYREW010000009.1:0-3682 GCA_964423535.1 uncultured Candidatus Saccharibacteria bacterium | reverse complement strand
TTTGCCCAACTACCCAGATACAAAAAGTAAGGAATAGGAAAGCTTAAAAATAGTAAGGCCAGCTTCCCACTAAAATCTCGAAATTCGCGAAATACCTTAATCACAAACAGCAGATACCCTGCAATAACTAATAACGCCAACGGAGCGCCCCAGGCACTAAAAAAAACATCTTTAACTAACCACCACCAGTTGCTCCCGGGGGAGGCACGACCAAAAGTCCACAAAAAGCCGTGAATATCCTCACCCTGCCAAAAAGTCCCCCAGTCCAAAATTGCGTAAGGTGTACCAGCCAGAAATGCGAGTAAAGACACAACTGCCGCACTGGCAAGCTTCTTAATTTTTTTTAACCACACTTCAGAACTTAAAAACGAGGCTGCAGCAATAACCAGGCACAGCATTCCTGCATTATATTTTGTAGATGTGGCTAAGCCTAAAAACAGCCCGGAAAGCAAATAGTTCCGCCACCGCGGCTTTTCCAAAATTTGCAATGCAAATAACAAACCTAAAGAGAAAAAGAAAGTCATCCCTACATCCAAAGTAGCAATTTGGGAGTTAATTACATGGTTGTAGTTAAGTGCAAAAAGAAGAGCAGAAAGAAGCCCGACCCTTTTGCTAAAAAACCGGGTTCCAATTCTATAAACGATATAGACAGTAGCTGTACCTAAAAAAGCGGAAAACAACCGGGCTATGAAGTAGAAAGGTAACGGATCACTGCTCCAAAAAAAAGGTAAAGCCTGCCGCATCGTCTCCACACCGAAAAGCAGCTGAACCCGAACGCGCAGTTTAATAAACAACCAAAAAAGAAAAAAATTCAAATAGCGAAACAAAGAAGGCCAGTCAAAATAATGCGGGTTAAAATCACCAAACCGCATACCTAAAGCGGAGCGTACCAACGCGCTTTCATCATTATTCAAAGTTAAAGGAAAACCCCAGATTATTCCTAAACCGCGAAACAACAAAGCAGTAAGCAAAATTAAAATTAGCAGATAATTATTAGCAAAAAATTGTTTAATTCTTTTCATAAACATGTTCCCAAACTTCTCTACCGATCCTCACATTCCCTACCAAATGAAGATTAGGATATTCACCAGCCGAAAGCAAATAATAATCAGCGTCCGGCAGTTCCCCCTCTTTTAAGTGAACGACACCGTGGTTTACAAACGGTTCAATAAATTTTTTGTTGCATGAAGCAAGTACAAAGTCAGTACCCGCACCTAAGTCATTAATAAAAGCTGCGGATTTGTAAACAGCTGTTTGACAACGATCATAACCGATTTCCACATTCCCGATAACATTAACTAAAGGACTGGAATAAAAAATAGTGTACTGGGGTGAGTAAGCTACCATACCCAACAAAGAAAAGGAAAACAATAACACAGCAGATACACATTTTAACAAATGATTTTTCACAGATTTAAAAACCGCAACTAAACCAAATGCAGAAAAAACAGCTAGATAAGGAAAAAGCGGCAATGCGTAGCGATCGAATTTTTTATTTGGAATTGCCATAAAAACTAAAAACCAGAACACAAAAATCGCAAGCAGAATAGGATAACGAAAATAATTACTTTCTTTTTTTGCAAACAAGAAGGTAAATAACCCCAAAACAGAGAGCAATAAAGCAGCCGGATTTACTCTTCTCAGCAATGTTCCTAAATAATAAAAAGGGCGAATATTAAAAAGAGCCGCACCTGCAGTGTCCCCGCTTGCTGAGTATGTTATCCCTGTATATATTTTCTGCACTGTATCCAAAGGCCGAACCCACATGGAGGGGAAGAGAATTGTGAAAGTTAGTAGAGCAATAAAAACCCAAACTGAAAAAAAGGCAGTGTAATTAATTAATTGCTTCCCCCATAGGGGTACTCTGGCAAGAGGACCGGCACGGCGCCTCTGGCGGTTATTTCTGTTAGAAGAACTTCTAATAACTTGAGTAAACAAAACAAGTGCAACATAAGGAACTAAAAACAGCGCTGTAACTTTAGTAAGCAAAGCAAAACCAGCAAACACTGCAGAAACAACTAACCATAAATAAAATTTCCAATCTCGCTTTTCTTCCCTGATAAAAACCAATAAATTAAGTACGGCCAGCCAAGAAAAAATTGTCAGCAATGCGTCTAGATGAAGCTCCCGGGAATGGCCAATTACAAATGGTTCCAAAGAAAAAATCAGCATAGATAAAAATGCCAATTCTCTATTCAGCAGTTTGGTCAAAAGAAAAAAAGAAAACACCACACAACCGGTAAACACTGCAACCAGCGGCATCTTAGCAGAAAAATATAACCAGGAAAAAGCTTCGCAGGGATATTGTCCAAATTGACAAACATTATAATTACCGTTCAGCAAACCGTAAACTGTTCTAAAAACTTTAATACCCAAACCGGAAAGCCACATTACAGTTACGCCCGGATGGTACTTAATAAATGTACCAGCAAAATCCCGCTCATCTAAAACAGAAACAAACTTTTGTCCCCGATAAAGCCAAGAGTAATTATCCTCACCTAAGATATCAGCACCAAGAAACCACAAGCGCGGCAAAAGTGTAACAACAACTAATAAGACGGGTAACTGCCATTGCGTATTTAATCGCCGCCGCATCCATCCTCCACTTTTTTATAAATACCAAACAATTCATAGTTACCTATTTGAATAACTTTTTCTAATTGATATCCTTCATACTTCTGATCCGGAGAACGGATCCAGTAGTCTTCCGGCTGATCATAATCAGCACCAAGATCGTGTGCAGTCCCTTTGAAAAAAGGCTTGAAAGAACGGTCGTCAAAAGTACCAACAATAAGATTTTCCGCTCCCGGTTTGTTATTTAAATAATCCGCCGCCTCTTTATATCCCTCACCCCACCAATAATCGGAATCAAACTGCAGACCTGCTTTTGCTCCTCCTAGAAGCGGAGAGAAGTAAAATCCGTAATCGGGATGGAGAGGAATAAATGTAACAAGCCGAACAGCGAATAGCGAGATAAGAAGGTGAGGGAGAAAGCGCTGTACTTTTAGCCTGTTTAATAATTGCGATATACCATAGCCAGCAAAAATACAAAAAATTGGAAGAATGGGCAGAATGTATCGATCAAGTTTTTTCGCAGGGATGGAAATCATAACCAAAAAGAAAAAAAGATACAGAAACAAATACAGCACGTAGGGGCGACCCCTTGTGGGCGCCCGCTGACCATTACCCAGCATTTCCTTACCTCCCCTAAACTCTCTAACCAACCCAATAACAACTCCCACAAAAGCGAATACCAGCACCACAGGACTCAACCGGTAAGCCAAAACCAGCGGATAGTAATACCAAGCAGGATTGTATGTTTGATTACCAAAAATAACATGGCGGGAAGAGGCAAACAGTTCCGGATCTGTACAATTTGCTTCTGTTGTAATTCCGGAGAAGTAGAGTTTAACTGTTTGAAGCGGCTGAACCCACATGGAGGGCCAAAGAATTGTGAAAACAATTGCAGTAATAAATAACCACAGTAAAAACGGAATAATAGCTTGCTGAAAGGTAAACTTACCGTTATCCGGACTACCCGACAACCAATCACGGAGAACGAACACCGCAAGCGTAAGCGCAACATAAGGGAACAAAAACAGAGCGGTGGATTTTGTCAGCAAAGCGAGAGCAGCAAAAATAGCTGACAATATAATCCACATCACCTGGGCAGGGACAAGCC
>CAYREW010000008.1:0-19942 GCA_964423535.1 uncultured Candidatus Saccharibacteria bacterium | reverse complement strand
CTTCCGACCCGCGCGTCGGTTGTGATGTCCGTTCAGTAAAAGGGAAAATTAATTTAACAAATGATTTGCAGGCGGTTACTGACAATTTGTCCAAACAGATTAGTAAAGGAAGTAAAGGGTTTGAGGTTTTGGAAAGCGAGTTTGTTGAGATTGGCGGTAGGGAAGGAATTGCTCTTAATATCAGCTTTACCGGTCCTTTGGGAGAAACTATGCGTACCCGCCAGGTCTTTACAGCTAACAACAATCTGGTTTATACTTTAATTTGCGGAACGACAAAAGATACTTATGACTTTTTTGCAAATGATTTTGAAACATTTTTTGAAAGCTTTTCTTTTTCAGTTGAACCTTTATAGACAGGGGGGTGCATTAATTTGGTAAAAATAGGCTCAAGTACTTCAACAACACAATCATCCAATTCACAACAGCAAAGCAAATCTTCCCGCCGGAGTTCAGGAGGAAATAAAGGCGGGGTATTTAAATTTGTTTTTATTGTTTTAATTCTAGCTTTAATTGGCGGCAGTGTTTATTGGTTTTTCCTGCGGACGCCAAAAATGTCTGATTACAGCGCTGTGTTTCTTTCCAACGGTCAGGTTTATTTTGGTAAGCTAAAACGTTCGCCTGGTGGTGCTACTGTTTTAACAGATGTTTATTATTTAATTTTGAGGCGGCCTTTACAGCAGCAAACTTCGCAGGCTACTCCGTCGGCACAGCAGCAGCCGGAATATACTTTGGTAAAGCTTGGTAAAGAAATGCATGGTCCGGAAGATGAAATGAAAATCAATGACCGTCATATTTTGTTTATTGAGGGATTAAAGCAGGACGGCAAAGTTGTGCAGGCAATTAAGCAGTTTAAAGAACAAGGTAAGTAATTTTTTAGGAAGGTGGTGAAATTATTTATTATATAATATAGGTACCCTTTGGTAGTAATGTTATTAAACTTTTACCAGGGGTGGTATTATATATGTGTGGTATAGAGATATGAAAATTAAGTTTATTCTTATTCCAGTTTTGTTAGCAGTGGTTCTTTTTGCAGGTTACTGGTTTGTTCTCCGTCCGGGCAGCAGTGCAGAGTATCAGGCAGTGTTTTTGTCCAACGGCCAGGTTTATTTTGGCAATCTTAACCGCAAGCCTTTTGCCTATCCTGTTTTAACAGATGTTTATTATTTAATTCTGCGCCGTCCTCTGCAGCAGCAGACGGCGGAAGGTCAAGAACAGCAGCAGGAAACTAACTACACTTTGGTTAAGTTAGGCAAGGAAATGCACGGTCCGCAGGATAAAATGCTGATTAACCCGAAGCATATTTTGTTTGTTGAAGACCTGAAGGCAGACGGTAAAGTAGTGCAGGCAATTCAACAGTATAAACAGAATCCTCAGGAGTAAATGTGAGAGTATTATTTCTCCTTGCTGAATTTCCAAAACTGTCGGAGACCTTTATTGTTTGGCAGATAAATCAACTTAAAGAGTTGGGTATTGAGGTTGAGGTTGCAGCTTTGGGAAATCCCGGCGAGGAAAAAGTACAGCCTGAGTCGGAGAAAATACTCCCTTCTGTTACCTATCCGCCTTTCTGGGCAAAAAATTTTTTAAAGCCTGTATTTTTTGTTCAGAAATACAGAAATTCAGTTGATTTAATTCATGCCCATTTTGGTTTTGCCGGTAAGGTGGCTGCTCCCGCGGCAAAAAAATTACATATTCCTCTTGTTGTTTCTTATTACGGTATTGATGCTTCTCCCCTTCGCAACAGTTATTCCGATTATTCACAACTATTTGAAATTGCTGATAAAGTATTAGTTTTGTCAAAAGATATGAGTTCTGATTTAGAAGAGTTGGGATGTCCCGGAGAAAAAATTATAATACAGCATATTGGTGTTGATCCGGGAAAAATTCCGGAATGGAATAGTGATTTTTCCGCGCCGTTCAAAATTGTTTCCGTCGGCAGGTTTGTAGAAAAGAAAGGATTTGATGTTTTAATTAATGCTGTTTCCAGGTTGGAAAATATTAATTTTCAGCTGGATTTAATTGGCGGCGGACCCTTGGAGCAGGATTTGCGGGATTTGGTTACGGAAAACAAACTTGCGGGTAGAGTTAATTTTTTAGGATATTTGCCGTATAAACAAGTTCTTCAGCATGTTGCAGAAGCTGATCTATTTTGTTTAGCCAGCAAGACTGCTAAGTCCGGTGATAAAGAGGGGACACCAATGGTTTTAATTGAAGCGCAGGCGATGGGTGTGCCTACAGTATCAACAAAGCACGCTGGCATACCGGGGGTTGTGCTAAACGGAAAAACAGGTTTAATTGTGCCGGAAAATAATGCGGAAGCTTTTGCTGACGCTTTAACAACTTTGTTTAATAATTCTGATTTGGCAAAACAATTTTCAAATCAGGCTAAAAAACATGCAGCTGGGGGGTATAATATAGAAAAGCAGGCCGGTAAACTAAAACAACTTTATGAACAACTTATCTAATAAACCAACTGTTGCTCATTTAATCTCCGAATATTTAATTACCAATCATTCCTATATTTACGATTATCTTTTGGAAGATGAGGAGTTTCGTAAAGTAGTTATTGCCCGGGCTTTATTCCCCGGCAGAGAAAATTTCCCTTTTTCACCTCTGCACGGTTTTTTCCCCTGGTACCGTATATACCCTTATGTTAACAAATATTTCCCGTCTTTTTTTGATAGCCTTGCAGACGCCTACTTTAAAAAATGGGTTAAGAAAGAAAATGCTGATTTACTACACGCCCATTTCGGCTCTTTTGGTGCTAAGCTTGTTGATTTAAAAAAAGATCTGGGTTTGCCAATGGTTGTCGGTTTTTACGGTGATGACGCTTCTTCCTACCCTGCCCGTCCGGAGTGGGGGGATCTTTATCAACAAATGTTTAAGGAAGTGGAAGCTTTTATTGCAATTTGTGAAGATATGAAGAAGAAACTGGTCAGCTTCGGCTGTCCGGCGGAAAAAATACACATTGCCCACGTTGCTACAGATTTGGAAAAGTATTCGTACAAAAAGCGGGAGATTGAAAATAAAGGTACGGAAAATAACCCTGTTGAATATTTGATGGTAGCGACATTTACAGAAAAGAAAGGGCACCGCATTTTAATTCCCGCTTTTGCAAATCTGCTTGAACAAAGAAAGCACGCAAATTTGACAATAATTGGATTTGGTACTCTTAAAGAACAGATTGAGCAACTGGTTGCTGAGAATAATTTGCAAAATAAAGTGGAAATTATTGATACAGCTAATCATCCCAATTTCTTTTCTCTTTTTGTAAAAAATCTTCACGAAAAAGATATTTTTGTCCATCCTTCTTTAACTACCGCAGACGGAGATGCGGAGGGAACTCCGACAGTGATTATGGCTGCTTCCGCTTCCGGGATGCCGGTAATTTCAACCTGGCATGCCGGTATTCCCGAAGTTGTTGAGGATAAAGTAACCGGCTATTTGGTTGCGGAAAAGGATGTTAGTGCTTTGACTAAGCGTATGGTTATGTTGTATGATCAACCGGAATTATGGAATAATATAGGTTCTGCAGGCAGAAAGAAAATGAAGAAGGAATTTTCGAGAGAAGCTCTTAATAGCAGTCTGCAGAAGATATATAATTCTGTTTTGGAAAAGGGGGAGGTAAATGCGTAATTTTAACGATAAATCTGTCTTGGTTACCGGAGGACTCGGCTTTATCGGCCGTAATTTGGTTGCCGGACTGTTGGATGAGGGGGCAAAAGTAACAATAGTTGACCGCGATTTTGTCGATGCCCGCGCTTTGCGGAAGATTGGCGGTGAGTCTAACGGCCAGCTCCGGTTTGTAATGGCTGATATTGGCGATGCCAAAGCTGCAAAAAACTACGTTGCTGAACAGGAAATAGTATTCCACCTTGCCGGGCATTCCGGACCGGTAGGCAGTTTGGGCGAACCTTTTGTAAATCTTGATGTTAATTGCCGGGGCACTCTGACACTGCTGGAGGCACTGAGGGAAAAGTCTCCTAATGCGCGTGTGATTTTTCCCAGCTCGCGTCTGGTTTACGGACTTCCGGAATACCTTCCTGTGGATGAGGAGCATCCGACCAGGCCGATTACGCTTTACGGAATTCACAAGCTGGCTGTAGAAGGTTATCTCCGTGTTTACCAGCGTGAATACAACTTGGAAACTGTTGTTTTCCGGATCAGCAACCCGTTTGGTCCGCATGTTCCTGCTCCGCATCATAAGTACAACATTCTTAATTGGTTTATCGACCGCGCTTTGCAGGGAGATGAACTAACAGTGTATGGTGAAGGTGAGCAGACAAGAGATTACCTTTATATTGCTGATTTAATTGATGCTTTTCTTCTTTCTGCTGTCAAACCCGAAGCTGTTGGCAAAGTAATGAATATTGGGGCTGAGCCGATTCCGTTTGTAGAAATGGCAAAGATGGTTGTTGATGTTGTCGGCAGTGGTTATGTTAGGCATGTTCCCTGGCCCGAAGATTACAAACGTGTGGAGACAGGTGATTGGGACTTTGATGAATCCAAGGCGAAAGAAATACTCGGCTGGGGTCTGCGAACAGATTTAGAGGGGGGTATTGAGCAGACAGTTAAGATGTATAATAAGCAGGATTCCACTCTGGGCCGTCTATTGCAACTGTAAAAGATTATGAAACTTGTCCGAAAAATAGAACAAGTATCAGACACAGCTGTTATTGGTCTTATCCTGGCAGTTAGTTTGCTGGGAAGACTGATAGCAGCTCCTTTTTTTTCCAATATTTCCGGCGGGGATTATTTTAATTTTCTTTTAATTACTAAACAGCTGGTCCGGTTTAAAACTCCTTTTATAGCCAAACGTTTGCCTTTTTATCCTTTGCTTTTAATTCCCGGACATTTGGGAGGTTTTCCTGTTGTTTGGGGGAAGATATTGGGGATTGCGGCTGGGTTGGGGATTTTAGGGTTTGTTTATTTATTGTGTAGGGAGTTGGGTTTGAGCAGACGTGTTACTTATCTGGCTTTAATTTTTGCCTCGGTTCAATCTACTTTGTTTGTTTATTCACTGCGGCTTTTAAGCCATACTGTTTTTACATTGGAGATGGTTGCCAGTCTGTGGTTGATGTATAGGTTGTTGCAGTGGGGAACGACACCGCAAGTAGAGGACGAATGTGCTAGAAAAAATAGTTTGGTAAAGAGTAGCGAAGCTTGCTTCGCGCCAGGGCGCGCAATTGGTCCAAAGGCCCATCCGCCTATGGCGGAAAATTGCGCTACTCTTAACAGAGCGCCTGAATTATGGTATATATTTTTTGGTTTGCTGCTCGGTGCAATGTGTATGACAAGGCATGAAGGATTTTTGGTAGCGCTTGTTTTGGGTTTATCTTATTTCGCTATTGAGCTTCTCTTTCTAGTTGGACGCAAATCCGAAACACGAAATTCGACCCCGGAACCAGTCGTTCCGCCATCACATCGTAACTCCGGTTCAGGGCAGGAGCTCCAAACCTCATATGTAGGGAAAGATGTGATAAAGCATACTTTACTTATATTTATACCCCTGCTTCTAATTGTTACGCCTTATTTTGTCAGTAATTATATCCGCTTCGGCAATCCTGTTTACTCATCCTACGCAGAAGACCGGGGGCTGAATCCGGCTGCGGATTTGCATTCTTTGCGAGTCAATTTGGAAGAAGTTAAATGGTTGATACTTAATCTTTGGGGGGAGACAGGTTATTTTCCTATTAAGGGGATGCTTTTGCCGGGAGTGGTGGTGCTGTCGGTTTGGGTTTGGCTGCGGGGGATGAGGGAAATGGGGGAGATTTGGGAGGTTATAAGGGGAGCTATTTTAATAGGGGGGATTGGGGGGTTGGCAGTGTTGGGACCTTTTGAAACAGTGCTGCAATTTGCGTCGTTTTTGTTAGCGTGCGTTATGTTTGTCGGTTTGGTTAAGTTTGTTATTGATTTGAAATGGCTGAGTTTGCCAATGCTGTTGCTTCTTGTAACGCAGACAGCTTTTATTACCCTTATCCAACCCTGGGGACGGCATTTACAGCACACTTTTGTTTTTTGGACGCTGTTTTTGGCGGTTGGAATAGATTGGCTTGTAGGCGGCATACGATGCCGCAGCTACATTAAGGCTGCTGCTGTTGTCTGTATTACAGCTTTAGTCGTATTTAATAATTTTAAAGGAGTGCAGGAGGCAGCTTCTTCGCACCGCGAAGCTACAGCAAAGTCGGAATCTTTATTTAAGGCTGTCAACTATGCTCGCAAGCTGGAGGGTACAATTGGTTTTGAAACCGACTGGTCGGTTTTTAAATATTACTTTGGCGATTGCGGCCGTTATTATATCAAAGGGCAGGAAGTTATTCCTGTTAATAAAATAAGTGCTAATTATATTGTTCCTGTTGATGAGCAGATTGCGTGGATTGAAAGCCAAAATTTAGATTATGTTTTTCGTTATTATCTTTTTAATATTTTTGATGTTGTACAATATGTTGGTGAAGAAGACTATGCTGATAAGTTTAAGAGGCTGGAGCGTTTTGAAAATGAACAAGGTGGTATTACTTACTGGACTGAGATACATAAAGTTGTGCATAAATGACTAACTTTTACAAAAAAAACAAAACAGCAATATTTATTGGTATTTTAATTATTGGCTTTTTTCTCCGCCTTGCTTACGCAACCCACCTTCCGGTAACTAACGACGAGGGTTCTTACCTTTATGACGGGTTGCTTCTTTCCCAAGGCAAGTGGCCGTTTAATTATTCTTTCTCCCGCTCCCCTGCTTTAATGTTTTTAGTTGCGCCAACAGTTGCAATTTTCGGCCGCAGTTATCTTGCCGGTCGTGCTATTTCCATATTTGCCGGGTTGGGCAGTGCTGTTGTGTTGTATTTTATGGGCAAAAGATTGTTTAATAAGCGGGTTGGATTTATTGCTTTTGCAATGTTTGCTCTGCTTGCGCCTCCCGTTGTGCATACAAGCTATTTATTGACCCAGCCGTTGGAGATTTTGTTTGTCCTACTTGGTATTTATTTCACTTGGCTTGGTATTTCGTCTTCTTCTCCGAGCGAAGCTCGAAGACTGTTCCCGAGCTTCGCTCGATTTGCTTTTGCAGGAGTGTTTTTCGGTCTCGCTGTCTTAACTCGGGAAACTGCTGCTTTTTACCCAATGGCGATGGTGTTGGCTATTTTATTATTCTCTCCCAAGCTTCGTTCGTCCGCTGTCTCTCCGAGCGAAGTTCGAAGGCTGCCCCCGAGCTTCGCTCGCGATATCGCTCGTAGGTTGGTTTCCGCTTTTTTAATGGGTCTTTCCTCCCTTGCTGTATGGGGCGGTGTGTGGGGATTAATTGTCAGCCGGGTAGGATTTGCCAGGGTAAAAGCTATCTTTACGGCAATTACTTCTATGCACGACACCGGAGAGTACTGGTCTTTCGGATTTAAGTTGAAAAAGAAATGGGAAATTTTTTACGGAGCTTTGGGGGAAAATTTTATTCTTTACGCGCTGGCGGTTGTTTTTGCTGTTTTTGTTGTTATTAAAGTTGTAGAGTTTCTAAAGGGTGATAAGGAGGATAGGGGTCGCGTGATATCCGCTTACGCGGATAAACGCGATTGGCCGTGCACCACGTGGGGTGCACGGTTTGCTAAGGAACGAGATCTGCGGCGGCTTGGATTTTTCCTTTTCTATGCTGCGGTGCCTGTCTTATTCTACGGGATTTATTATCGGCGCATGCAGGCGGAGTATTTGGCGGAGTTTATGCCTGTGTTTGTGTTGATGGGCGCGGTTGCGGTTAATTTTTTGATTCTATGCGCGTCTAGGTGTAGTAGCGGACTTCAGTCCGCGATTAAGCGCGAAATAAATTTCGCTACTACACGCTTGTGTTGGTTAATTATCGCGGTTGTCCTTCTTCCCATTCTCTTCATCAACTACCGCTATATGTGGAACAACCAGCACGGCGGTACTTTTGCTCCGGAAGCTTTGGCAGAGGCGGAGGAGTTTGTCCGTGAAAATGTGGGTGAGGAAGAAGAAATTTTTACAGCTGCAGTTATTGTTCCTTTTCTTGCTGACAGACCGCTTGCTTTTAAGATGTCCCGCCCGGTAATTTTCGGCTATCCGCATTTGGGTTCCGAAATTAAATACACTCTTTTCCCCCGCGATGAGGAAATTCTGACCTACCTGGAAGAAAAGCCTGTTAAATGGGCAATTTTTGACCGCACTACCTGGGAAACTTTTTCCCGGGGTCATCCGGAGCTTGAGGAGTATCTTAAAGAAACATACAATATAGTAAAAGAGATTCCGAATGAGAGAACGGGGAATCTTCTTGAAATTGGGAGTAGAGATGATTAAATTCGAAACTCGAAATTTGAAGCTCCAAATAAACTATAATTTTGAAATTCGAAACGTCTATTATTTTAAGGTTTAGAGTTTAGTATTTATTTGGAACTCTTGCCCTGAACCGGAGTCCAGATGTAATTTCGGGACGACTGGTTCCAGGGTAGGATTTAGAAATTAGTGTTTTATAGAAAATCGTGATAACAAGTTATAGTCTAGTGTTAAGTATTATTATTTAATGAATATTCTAGTTACTGGCGGGGCCGGCTACATCGGCTCTGTAACAACCAAACTGCTTTTGGAAAAAGGCCACGACGTGGTTGTTTTTGATAATTTGGAATACGGCTACCGCGCCGCTGTCGGTGATACTCCGTTAATTAAAGGCGACCTCCGCAGCCGCGATCAGGTCTCCGCAGTATTTGACCAGCACCAATTTGATGCAGTTATCCATTTTGCCGCTTACACATCGGTGAGCGAGTCAGTGAAAAACCCTTCCAAATACTACCGCAACAATGTTTTTGGCAGTTTGAATTTAATTGACCAGTCCGTCGAGGCAGGGGTGGATAAAATTGTGTTCTCGTCTACATCCGCTGTTTACGGGGAGCCTGATTATTTACCTGTAGATGAAAAACACCCGACCCGGCCGGAGAGTCCTTACGGAGAGTCAAAGTTGGTTGTGGAACGTATTTTAAAGTGGCAGGATAAGGCGCACAATTTAAAGTCTGTCGCACTGCGTTATTTTAATGTTGCCGGCGCCTGGCCGGACGGTTCCATCGGTGATGGGAAAGAACCGTCAACTTTGTTAATTACAAATGCTGTTAAAGGTTCTTTAGGCCAACGGGAGTTTAAACTAACCTGCCCCGAAGTTGATACACCTGATGGTACCCCAATCCGCGATTACATCCATGTTTTGGATCTAGCCCGTGCGCATCTTTTAGCTCTTGATTACTTAAATGAAAGAGGCAGGTCGGAAATTATTAATTTAGGTACGGGTAAAGGTTATTCAGTGAAAGAAGTTATTGACGCAGTTAAAGAAGTTACCGGTGTGGAGTTTAAGGCGGGGCGTGCCGAACCGCGGGAAGGGGAAGAAGCGCAGAAATACGCTTCTTTGGAGAAGGCGAAAA
This sequence comes from uncultured Candidatus Saccharibacteria bacterium, assembly GCA_964423535.1. GTDB lineage: Bacteria > Patescibacteriota > WWE3 > JAUXAW01 > CAYREW01 > CAYREW01. The sequence continues at coordinate 10,541 of CAYREW010000008.1, read as the reverse complement.
AACTGCTCGGTTGGGAGCCGGAACTTGGACTTGAAGAGATGATTGAATCTGCCTGGAAGTGGCATAAGAACAATCCGGAAGGGTATAAGAAGTTATGAAAATTCTTGTCACCGGCGGGGCCGGCTACGTTGGCTCCTTTGCCTGCAAAAAACTTAAAGAAGAAGGACACGAAGTTGTTATTTTTGACAACTTGGAAAACGGCAATTTTGAGGTGCCGGAACTTTTAGGTGTTAAGTTAATTGAAGGTGATTTGCGAAATAAGAAGGATATTGCGCAAGCTCTTGACTCTTCCTTTGGAGCTGTAATGCATTTTGCTGCTTACACAGCAGTCGGTCCTTCTATGCGCGAACCGCAGAAATATTTTAAAAACAATGTTTGCGGCGGGCTGAATCTTCTTTCTGCTATGCGTGCTGCCGGTGTTGATCGTCTAATTTTTTCCTCAACAAGTGAGGTCTACGGTGATGCTGGTAATCCTCCGTTTACCGAAGATTTACCTCTGCAGGCAACAAATCCTTACGGTGAATCTAAAGTTATGTTTGAAAAAATTCTCAGCTGGTTTGATAAAGCGTATAATTTTAATTATGTTGCTTTGCGTTACTTTAATGCCTCCGGAGCTGCTTTAGACGGGTCAATGGGTGAACACCACGATCCGGAAACGCATCTTATACCGGCTGCTATGCTTTCTCTTCTTGGCCGCGGCAGTTTTAAGCTGACCTGTGCTACGGATTTGGATACGTTGGACGGAACCCCTATTCGTGATTACACACATGTTTTAGATATTGCAGATGCCCACGTCTGCGCTCTGGATTATTTAATAAGCGGCAGCGAAAGCACTGCTTTTAATGTTGGCAAAGGAAGCGGTTCCACTGTTCTTGAAATTGTGGAAGCAATTGAAGAAGTAACAGGTAAAAAATTACCCAGGGAAAAAGGAGAAAAAAGAGAAGGCGAGCCTACCGCTAAGTGGGCTTCTACGGAAAAAATTGAGCGTGTACTAGGTTGGAAACCGCAGTACGGGACAAAAGAGATTGTAAAATCTGCCTGGAAGTGGCACAAGAGTAATCCGAAAGGATACGCTACTTAAATTTTATCGCTGTTTTTGCATTTTAAGGAGTAATTATATATAGGTACCCTAGGTTACTTAGGAATCCTACGATGGAAGGAATACTCCAGATTTTACTGTTGCTCTTAAACAGGTTGTCTTTATATTACAAAAAAACATGAACATTACAATTTTTATTAAGTCCTCCCCTTCCTCGGGAGGTTTGGAAACTCAAAATGAATTATTAGTTCAAGGGTTGCGTCAACGCGGTCATACTGTTGAGGTTATAGAGACGGCAGGTGCTTTCGGCGATTTGCAGGATCCGGCTCCGGAAACGGATATTGTTATTTCGCAGAGCGCTGCCGGTACAAAGTATTTAATGCGGAAAGGGAAAGACGATCCGCCTGTGGTTGTAATTCAGCACGGTACTTTGTTTGGATCGTTAAAAACCAGGTGGGCAATGACTGCGCAGTCAAAAAGACTAACTACTCTACTGGGTTTAATTCCTTATGCTGTTAAAGCCTATGTACTGGATCAGATTAGGTTAAGAAAAGCGTCTGCAGTAATTGCTGTTTCCGGTCAGGTTGCCAATGCTTTATCGCGGGAATATTTTGTCCCGAGGAAGAAAATTGAAGTTGTTTATAATGGAATTGAGATTCGTAAATTCGTTATCCGGGAATCGGTATCCGTTATTCGGGACAAATTATCTTTGCCGGTAGCCTCAAGAATAGTTCTTTACCTTGGTAGAATTGCTAAAGAAAAAGGCTTAATGTTACTGCTTAAAGCAGTAACAAAAATCAAATCCCAAATCCCTGCCTCGCCGGCAGGCAGGCCAAATCTCAAAATAATTTTTGTTGGGGACGGTAATTACAGATCTGAGCTTGAAACCTATGTAGAGGAACAAAACTTACAAGATTATGTTTGTTTCATCGGCAAAGTCCCTTACGAAAAAGTACCCCTGTATTACAATAGCGCAGATATTTTTGTTCTTCCTTCAACAGCTTGGGAAGGTTTGCCAATGTCAATAATAGAAGCAATGGCTGCCGGTTTGCCTGTTATTGCTTCCGATATCGGCGGTGTTCCTAATGCAGTTGTTGATAATAGGACAGGCAAGCTGGTTATTCCCGGCAGTGTGGAGGACCTTTCATCAGCGCTAAAATTATTGTTAACAGATAAAGAGCTTCGTGCTAAAATGGCAAAGAATGGGGAAAAAACAGCATTGGAAAAGTTTAGTATTGATAGTATGGTTGATGGAACAATACGTGTTTTAAAAAGAGTAGCGCAGCTTGCTGCGCGCTAGAAAAAAAGCAAGGGTGGGGTTGTTTTTGCGTATCGCATACCGCTTTGTAATTTATGAATATACTGAGATTAGTTTACGAGTGGCCGCCGCCTTGGGACGGGTTAAACCCCGGTATATATGAGATGTCTGTAAAACAGGTGCAGAAAGGTCATAGGTTGACAGTCTTCTGCGGCCAAGGGGATCTCAGCTTTTCTAAAATACTTCCAAAGGATCCCGGTTTTGAACAGGGAGTGGCTGTTTACAAATTTCCCCGTGCTGTAAAGAAATTGAGTCTGTTTTTCACAACAGCTCCGGCTGTGCTTTTAGGGTATTTAAGAGACCTGTTTCGGGGGAATAAATACGATTTAGTACATGGACACGGGCATATAACTCTCTGTTTTAGTATTTACAAGCTTCTGTTTGGTTTTTTCGATAACACCCCGTTTGTTTTGCACCTCCATATAACTGCGGCAGGTAGGGAAAAATCTGCTTATGAACAGGGAAACCAAATTGATTTTTGGACCCAAATGCTTGAATGGCCTCTGCATAAATTTTCCGATTGGCTGGGTGTCCGCGTTGCAGATAGAATTATTTGCACTAGTGAGGAGGTTAAAAAAGAAGCACATCAGTATTATAAGGCAGCCGGCCATAAACTTGTGGTTGTTGAGAACGGTGCTAATGTAGAGTTGTTTACTCCTGACGGTTCCGACTTGAAGCCTGAGTTTGGATGGGAAAATAAAAAAGTACTTTTTTATAACGGTGTGCTTTCGGAGAGAAAAAATGTTGATATTTTAGTTTATACTTTAAAACTTTTGGGCACGGATTTTCGTCTTTTAATTGTGGGTCGCGGTGCGGAAGAATATGAAAAATATTTAAAACAAGTTATTGAGAAAAAGAATATGCAGAAGCAGGTAAAATTGGCAGGGTATATTGAATATCCTAAATTGGGCGATTACTTCCGGACAGCAGATGTTTTTGTAATTCCTGCTTACTATGAGGGTCTTCCTAAAGTAGTTATGCAGTCTTTAGCTGCCGGAGTTCCTGTTGTAGCTTCCGGCTTTAAAACACAGCAAAAGATACCTGGACTTTATTATATTGAAGAGTTGTCTCCGGAAGTTGTTGCTCATCATGTACATGAGGCTTTAGAGTCTGATGAGTTTATAGATTTGGAGGAGTTCAGAGCTAAGTACAGTTGGGATGCAAAGGTGGAGGAGATAGAAGAAGTGTATGAGCGGGTGGTCTAGATGATTGTTTGTGCACAATAATGTTTTTTTGATTGGTTCAAAAGGATCCTGTCAGCATGATAGCGTGTTATCCTGATCTAAGGTGCAAGTAGTTATCGACAGTTTAAGTATATTATTGTGAAATAGTAACAGGATAACAATATAACAGGGTGGGCTAACTTGGTGCTTATTTAGTTTTCAGAAATTTTTATATACACATGAAATTGTCTGTCATTATCCCGGTATATAACGAAGTTAATACCTTGCAAAAAATACTGGAAAAAATTGAAGCTGTTGATTTGGATAAAGAAATTATTCTTGTTGATGATTCCTCTTCCGACGGATCTACAGAATTACTCCAAGAGTTGGAGGAAAAGCAGAATTATAAAGTTGTTTACCATAAAGAAAACCGGGGCAAAGGCGCTGCACTGCGTTCCGGATTTGAACACGCGACAGGCGATTATGTAATTGTCCAGGATGCTGATTTGGAATACGACCCGCAGGAGTATCATTTATTGATCAAGGAAGTTCAAGAGGGGAATGCAAAAGTAGTTTACGGTTCGCGGTTTATGGGCAATTATGAAGATATGACAACTGCGCATTACTGGGGCAACCGTTTTTTAACCTTTTTAACCAACCTTTTGTACGGTGTAAAACTGACTGATATGGAAACCTGCTATAAACTTATTCCCCGCGATTTGATACAATCTATCCGTATCCGTTCCAACCGTTTTAATTTCGAGCCGGAAATTACTGCTAAAATATTAAAACAGGGTTATAATATAAAAGAGGTACCTATTTCCTACGCCGGCCGCCAGTTTAGCGAGGGAAAGAAAATTACGTGGAGAGACGGTTTTGTAGCAGTTTGGACGCTTTTAAAGTTTCGGTTCATAAATTAGTTAGTAGCGCCTAAAAGGAATTATTTATGTTTAAGTTGCTTAGGTTTCTTAAGTACTTTACGATGGAAGGAATACTCTAAATTTGTACTGTTTCTTTTTAGCAATGTATAGTTAATATCAATGTCACCTTACATACTACTAGCCATTAATATATTTCTCGGAGTAGCAGGGCAGTTTTTAATCAAGTTCGGGGTAAACAAACTTCCCGGTATGGACGAGGTGGCGCTGCAAAAATTTTTGCTCAGCGCAGGCTTTTCCCCTTTTGTAGTTTCCGGCATTGCGTTATACGCTTTTTCCTCCATCCTCTGGGTTGTTCTTCTTTCCGAACTTGACCTGTCTGTTGCCTATCCTGCCTTATCAATCGGCTATGTTTTAGTTTTGCTGGTTTCTACATTGTTTTTAGGCGAGCAGGTTTCAACATTGCGGTTTGCCGGTGTGTTTTTAATTATGGCGGGAATTTTTATTATTTTTAGGAGTTAGTTAGAAAACAAGCTTTTCGCATTTTAAGGAATTATTGTAAATAAGTTGCTTAAGAATATTAAGAAACTTAGGAAATTAAAGTATACACTTTGGATTGTGCCTGTGTTTTATACAATGTTATCTAATCGGCAAGGAACCAGATTAGTTCTTTTCTTCAGTGTTCTCTTATCTTGTCTTCTCCTCGTCTCCTGGCACTATGCTTTTGACTTTATAACAGGTACACCTCTTAATATCCGCGCTTTTGTTTTTAATATGTTATTTAAGCAAAGAATGAATATTGATTATTTTTGGGGCTCCTCCGGTGTAACAGATTTAGCTTATTCCCCAAACGGGCACCTTTATTCCGGTTACCCTCCCGGAACCGCTTTTGTAACTCTGCCTTTTTTTGCAGTTGAACAGCTAATTGCGAAATTACACGTAATGCTTTTGGGTCCAATGAACGGTACTTTGGCCTGGTGGCTGGAATCTATTTTTATTGCTTTGCCTTCAATGCTTGCTTTAGGAGGAAGCACTGTTATGCTTTATGATTTATTAAAGAGGTTCAAAGTGGGAGATAAATTGTCCTTCCTTTTTGCCTGGGCGCTTCCTTTTTGCACTTTTGTTCTCCCCTACGCAACCGCGATCCACTACCAGCCTTTGGCAATGTTTTGGCTCACCCTCGCTCTCTGGTCCCTCTTCAAAAACCCCTTAACCACGCCATCGAAACAGAGCCTCGCTCTGTTTAACCTTTTGTTGTGCGGTTTAGCGTTAGGGATGGCGGCGCTGACGGAATATGTGACTGTTTTGTACGCGTTTCCATTGATTGGGTACTTAATTTATTTAAGTTTTGAAAAGCTGGAGAAAAGTTTTTTGTGGCGATGTTTTAATTTTTTGTCACGTATTATTAAGAATTTCGGTAAAAAAGCAAAGTTGTTTTCTTTACTTTCCCGCGGATTTGTGAAGTTTAAATATGTAACAATAAAACTAGCACCGTTTGCTTTTGGAATGTTAATTCCGCTAACAATTCTTTTTGCTTACAACTGGTATGCTTTTGGCGCGCCTTGGCGGTTTTCTCATCATTATATGGGAACAATGCCTGCGCAGTTGGAGGATTTTTATACCGGGGACGGGTTGCCGCATCCTGAGGTAACAAAAAGGCTTGTGCCCAAGACCTTGGTTTTTTGGGCTAAACCGTGGGTCAGTTTTGCCGGTTTATTTTTCTCCCCTCTCCGCGGTTTAATTTTCCATGCTCCTTTAGTGTTAATTGCTCCGGTTGGTATTTACTGGTTGTGGAAAAAACGCCGTGCTGAAGCTACTGCTCTTGTCGGCTGTTTGGTAATAACAACGTTACTTTATTCTTTTTGGCGTGAGTGGTGGTCTGGTTGGAACTACGGCCCGCGGTTTTTAATTTCTCAATTGCCGGTCTGGCTTCTATTTTCCGGAATCGGGGCTTGCAATTTGTTTAAATCAGCAAAGAAACTGGGAAAAAAATGGATGCGTTCTGCAATTACATTCGGCTTGGGTATTTTATTTACAATTTCTTTTATTTTTACAACTTCAGCCGCGTTGACAGGACTGCGTGATGTTGTACGTGAGGGTGAGGCAGCAGCACCGTGGCGGTTGGTTCCTGCTGAACGGGTGTCTAAAGTTGTCCAGGCTTTTTCCAACCGCAGTTTGGATAAACTTTCGCCATTTATTTTTCAGTTTCGTAGTGATATTCCGGTTGTTACAGATGCGCAACCTTTACCACTTTTAGTTATATTATTAATTCTGCTTCTAACTTTTCAGCTTATTCCACCTGTTATCTCCCTGTTTTTTATTTGATCCCCCTATAATACCGTGTTATACTGCTGCAGTATATAAGATATACAGACAAGCAGGAGGAGATATGCTCTTTAAAAAGTTTCGGCTCGGCGCAGTTTTATGTGTTCTAGTGTTACTGATTTGCAGTTGCAGGTTTTCAACAACTGAGTCTGCTTCTTTATCTACTGTAGCAGCTGTTGAAGCAGTTAGTTACAGTTCTGCTACAGCTTTGGACCCTGTTGCGACACCTGTATCGCCTTTTGTTAAGCTACCTGCCGGTTCAGGTGCAGATTTGCCCAGCCCTTCCCCAACTGCGGTATCCACGACTACAACCCGGATCAGGCCTGTTTTAAGTCCTGTCTCTTTTTCCCAACCTGTCTATATTCAAATTCCCGGTATCTCAGTGTACAGAGAAGTAACTTCTTCCTGTTCCGGTGGATTGGAAGACGGGTTGAATTTTTCCAGCCTGGACACGCAGCCAGTTTGGGTTTGCAGTAATACAGCGCCCTGTTTGCAAAATATTGGAAAACCCGGTGCAAGTTTAATACTTGGCCACCGCCAGTGGGGTCCGATTCCAAAAGTATTTGCCCGGCTTAACGAGCTGGAAAGCGGGGACGCAGTCAATATCTCGACGGCAGGTTCGTCATACCAATATACTGTTGCGGAACAATTAGTCGTTGCTCCGGATCAGGTTTGGGAAAAAATGGCGGAGATAAACAAAAGAGGTATTGAAAGCGAAGATTCCTTTCTGGTTCTTTTAACTTGTACACCGTATGGCACTGCTTGGAAAAGGCTGCTGGTTGTGGTGAGGTTAGACAGTTTTAGACAGTGAAGTTGCGCAGAAGGGGGTTTAGGTGAGTGTGTTGATATCCTTTATTTCTTCAATAGCTTCTTGTTTAAAAAAGGTTCTATCTTGGCTTTTTGGCATACAGCAGCGCTATTATTCTGACGCGGTTTATGATTGGTCCATTACTGTTTTGATTCCTGCTTACAATGAAGTTGAAAATATTAGCAGGACAATACGTTCTGTTAAAGAGCAGACACACCGCGTAGACCGGATTTTGGTAGTTGATGATTGTTCTACTGACCGTACTGGAGATTTAGCTGGTAGATTAGGCGCTGATGTAATTAGAATGCGTGCTCAATCCGGGAAAAAAGGCAGAGCGCAAAATTATGCTCTTCAGTTTGTTGATACAGATATAATAGTCACCGTAGATGCAGATACAGTATTGGATCCTGATGCTGTCGAAAAACTTCTACCCCCGCTTGCTGATCCGAAAGTGGCTTCTTCCTGCGGGTTCATCCTGCCCTACAGGACAAAAACAGTATGGGAAAAAGCACGTTTTGTTGAATACTTGTTATCCCTATTTCTTTACAAAGAAGGAGAAAACTTGTGGGGAGCTACTGTCATCAGCCCAGGATGCTTTTCCGCTTTTCGCAGGGATGCACTTATTGATTTTGGCGGAATGCCTGTAGATAATGTTCTTGAAGATGTTGATTTAACCTGGCGGCATTACGAAGCTGGGTATAAGGTGGTGATGGTTCCAGAAGCAAAGTGTTGGGTTTTGTCACCGCCGAATTATCAGTTCTATCAGTCGCAAGTGGACCGCTGGGTTCGCGGCGGATGGTTGCAGAGTATGGCTAGCCATGGAGCAAGGCTATTTACAAATAAGAAGCTGGGTTTTTTTATCTATATTTCGCTGATAGGAAATTTGTACTCGCTTTTTTTGTATCTGGTCCTTGTTCCTGTTTTTATTATGCGTTCGAGTTTGTGGAAAGTGTTTTTGAATCTCTTGCTTGTTGAGTGGGGCTTCAGTTTTTTGCTTACTTCGGTCGTAGCGTTACGGGAACAGGTGTTATTCACTGCTCTCAAATGCCTACCTTTTTATTGGTTGGTGCAACCAATAAATATATTTCTTTGGTGGCGAAGTGTATGGAGAGAGTGGATATTGGGACGCCGTTTGGGTGTGTGGACTAAAGGACATTAGTAAGTAAAGGGAGGGGGAAATGTCTGTTTTGCTTCCGAAGACAGGTGGGATTGGGCTATTAAGATTGTTATTTCGCGTACCCATTTTGGTCGCTGTCGCTGTTCTTGCTTTTGCTTTGCACTTGCTAGAACCTGCCCAGCCGCCGCCAAACATATCGCGAGGCATGGTTACATTCACGTTTGATGACGGGTACGAAAGTACTTACACAGTTGCTTACCCTATTTTGGACAAGTACGGTTTGACAGGTACAGTGTATGTTATTCCAAGCCTTGTTGGTACGGAAGGCCACCTGACGCTGGAGCAGCTGCACGAGTTGGCAGATGCTGGTTGGGAAATCGGTTCGCATACAATGACGCATCCTGACCTAACAGAAATATCTTTGCAGGAAGCAGAGGTTGAGCTGGCTGCATCAAAAGCGTGGCTAGGAGGTGCAGGGTTCCGGGTGGACAGCTTTGCTTGTCCTTACGGAGAGTACAACGATGCTGTGGTTGAATTGGTTAAGAAGTATTACCTTAGCCACAGAACTTCCTGGCCGCGCGGCTTTAACCAACTGCCTTTGGACGGTGAGTCACGGTATAGACTAAAGAATGTTTGGACTGATAATCAAACAACTGCAGCAGAAGTAAAGGAGTGGGTTGATAAATCTCGGGAAGCACGTGGCTGGCTGATTCTTAGCTTCCATCGTATCGGAGAGAGCGGTGAGTACAATTGGGAGCCGGAGCAGTTGGAAGCGGTTGCGCAGTATGTTTCCGCTACCGGGCGACCGCATTTCTCTTTTAAATATATACGTGCGTACGCTACAGCAAGATGGCCTTGGTGATTTGAACTTTGTGAGTTATAAGCACTCAACCGTTTACAGTTTACTAAAACTGTAAACGGTTTTTTTCATTTTAAAGTTTATAGGGACTACGTAGAGCTTGGACGAACGTCCAAGCTGTTCGTAATTAACTGTCCGCGCTGCGATTGAGGGGTTTGGAGTTTGCGGACCGGTGGTTAGGACGGCTTTTTTGGGTTTGTACGGTGTTATAGGCAGTGCCTGTCGGTTTAGTATTGTTGTTTTTTATAAAAATCCTAACCATTGACAAGTACCTTGTTTTATGATTGTATAAGACTACACTGCCCTCGATTAATAAATCCTACTATGCGACTAGATTACAATTTACAAGTTGCAATTGAGATTAAAATATAAAGCTATTCAAGCTGCGGTTTTTCCGTGGCTTTTTTTATGCAGCTGTTGACGTAGCGAAGCTACGTTTTACAGATGCATAACCCTCCGTAGCCTCGGCGAAGGAGGGTAAGTGCGGTACAGCATGTACTAGCGCAGGTAGCTTTAGCAGGCATTAATCCGCCTCTGGCGGATGAGCGCAAAGTAAGATATGCCACCGAAGGAGGGTAAAGCGCGCAGCGTTTGGTGCAGTCATTCCGGACTTGATCCGGAATCTAAGTGGACTGCTGGATTGGAAATAGTGGAGTTTTTGGTACTCCAAAAACTCCCAAAACCAAAAGTGAAACTTTTGGTTAAGGAATTATCTTTTTAGTTATTTAATTAATAGATAGACCACGTGAAAAATTTACTTTGTAAATTTTAACGTGGTGTAACATAGCTGTTATGAACTGCGGTGCTAATTGCAGGTAGCCCCGTCACCAGTAACCAAAAGCTGTGCTTTTGGTTTTGGAGTTCGCCCTTACGGTCGAACGTCCACGACAAGTAAGCTATCCGCCGGTGGTGGATTGCTTAATGGTGCAGGGCTTAAGAAACTGTAAAGTCACTACGTTCCTTAACAGTTTCTAAAGGGGGTGAAATAAGATTATGAATAAAAGAATACTTTTAAGTGTATTAACTATTGGTGC
>CAYREW010000007.1:9271-22210 GCA_964423535.1 uncultured Candidatus Saccharibacteria bacterium | reverse complement strand
TAATAGCGCACTTTATTACGCGTTCAGAGACACAACATCCAAAGCCGTAATAGCGAAATTTATTTCGCGATTTATGTTACGATAACAGAATGCCCACAAAACACCGCCCATTAAAATTTGGTCAATTGTAATTTGTTTGTAAATTGGGATTTGAAAATTGAAAATTTATCAACTGACAAACTCTCTACAGGTTTGTTACAATACCTCAATGCCGCAACTGCAAACTAAACTATCAGAAGCAAAAATTAACCTCAACAGCCTTATTGCTCAGTACCCGAAAAAAGAAAAAAAATTAATCAACAAAGCGCTTGAACTGGCAGAAGAAGCGCACAAAGAGCAAACAAGATACGAAGGCGGTCCTTACATACTCCATCCTATCCGCGTTGCTGTTGCACTAATTACAAAACTGAAAATTAACAATCCGGAGCTAATTACTGCAGCATTGCTCCACGATAGTGTTGAAGATGCGGATTTAGAAATAGAACAAATTAAAGAAAATTTCGGACCAAAAGCCGCTGCTACGGTAGCTGCTGTTACGCGAGATAAAACAGGAGAGAGTACAGAAAATAAATACGAAAAGAAATACAAAAAGTTTCAAAAACTAATGCAGGAAAGCAGGCAAGTGCGAGCAATTAAAGCTTGCGATTGGCTGGATAATTTGCAAAGCATGCCGGAGGTTCCGCCGCAAAACATTGGGAGAAGTAAATTTAAACGCTGGCAACAAGAAGCGGAGACAATGTACCTGCCGCTGGCGCAAAGCGTTGACCCGCAAATTGCGCAGGAAATGCTGGAAGCACTCAACTACATGCGCAGCACTATAAAATCCCGTAAAGCCCCTTAAATTCCCTTAAAGCATGTTATAATTTAAATACTGGCACCTGTAGCTTCCGCCAAAGGCGGATCCGCCTCTGGTGGGCAACTGGTTAGACCTGCCTGACGACAGGCAGGGCGTTGGTCTTCGGAACCAAAGGTTAAACAAAAATTGAGGGTATTTTGCAGTGACGCAAATATGGCGAGCCGAGTAGGTTAAATTAGCCGGTGTAGCTCAATTGGATAGAGCGTTGGTCTTCGGAACCAAAGGCTAGAGGTTCGAGTCCTCTCACCGGCACCATAATCCAAAGCCTACGGCTTTGGATTAAGGAGAATTAGGTAAAACGCGGCGGGATGCCGGAGCGGCTAAACGGGCCGGTTTCGAAAACCGTGCGGGTTTCAAATCCCACGAGAGTTCAAATCTCTCTCCCGCCGCCATCGCAATCAACTTTAAAATATGCATGCCAAAATCACAAAACCTGCAAAAAATCAGATCCAATCTTTACAAAATTCCCAAATCGGAAAAAATGAAGGTATCAGCACACATTTATGCTTCGGAAAAACTTCTTCCTCTGCTTACGGAAGACAATTCAATAAAACAGCTTAAAAATGCAGCTCAAATTCCCACTGTGGTAGAGCCGGTAATCGGTATGCCGGATATGCACCAGGGCTTCGGACTGCCTATTGGCGGCGTTATGGCAACGGAAGGTTATATCTCCGCCGGTGCAGTGGGAATGGATATCAACTGCGGAGTAAGACTTTTAGCAACAACTGAATTTTATAAACAAAATCACTACAACAAGCCGCGGCTAAAAACACTAATGAGCAGAATTGAAGCACGTATCCCGGCCGGGCTGGGTAAAGGGCATTCACAAATTCAAAAAGGATTAAACTTGCAAGATGTTATTTTGCAAGGCTGTCCTTATTTAATAAAGCGGGGTTATGCAAAAGCGGAGGATGTTGAACACACAGAAGAAAACGGTTATTTAAAAGATGCCCGCTGGGAAACTGTGACCGGGAAAGCGCGTAGTAGGGGAGAGACCCAGTTAGGCACACTCGGCTCCGGCAACCATTTTATTGAACTGCAAAAAGTTGTTCAAGTTTTTGATTCAAAGATTGCAGACGCATTCGGCCTGTACAAAAATCAACTGTGTTTTATGATCCACTCCGGTTCGCGGGCATTAGGCCACCAGACTTGTGTTGATTATTCGGAAAAATTCTGGAAAGCGCGGCACAAATATAACACCGGAAAGCTGCCGAACAAAAAGCTGGCAGCTTTGCCCTGGGAAGCGGAAGAAGCGCAGGACTATTACGGAGCAATGGCAGCAGCAGTCAACTTTGCTTTTGCCAACAGGCAAATTATGGCCCACGAAGTAAGGCGGGTGTTTAAAGATTTTGTCCGCGAGGAATTTAAACGGGGAGCAGAACTAAATCAGGTTTACGATATCGCCCACAATATTGCTAAATGGGAGAAGTGGGGGGAGAAAAATCTACTCATCCACCGCAAAGGCGCTACCCGCGCCCTGCCTCCGGGACACAAAAACAATCCAACAGCATACCGCAAAACAGGCCACCCCGCCCTAATACCGGGAAGCATGGGTACTGGATCATATGTTGTGGTTGGGACAGATAAAATTGCGCAAACTTTTGGTTCTGTCAACCACGGTGCAGGCAGAACAATGAGCCGCCGGCAGGCAAAAAAATCAATTAAAGAAAAGGAATTTAAAAACAAAATGGGTAACATTATCTACAATCTGCCTTTTTACAAAATTGCAGACGAAGCTCCGCAGGCATATAAAAATATTGATGAAGTTGTAAAAACTCTGGTTGATGCCGGATTGACAAAGCTGGTAGTAAAACTGCAACCGCTGATGGTTATAAAAGGTGATTAATTTTATATGTACACTTACTTTTTCTTTCTTGGTTTTATATCCATAACTTCCCAGGCAGTTATTCTCCGTGAAATAGTTAACATTACATACGGTAACGAAATATTTTACAGCATCGGTCTGGGGTTGTGGCTGTTGTTTACAAGTCTGGGTAGTTGGCTGGGAAGAAAATATAATGGCGAACGGGTCGAAACGCGCTGTAACAACCCGCGTAGGGGAGGACCAATGTGTCCGCCCGCACTCTATCTAACCCTGGCACTTCTTTACCTCCCTCTATTTACAATTGCTGTAAGAGCATTAATTGCCAGCGTCACAATTACAGGAGAACTGCCGCCGCTACTTTACTCGCTGGCAATAACAGCTGTAGGACTGTCAGTACCGTGTCTTACTCTCGGTTACTTATTCACTGCAGGCGCTCGCATCCGGAAAGCAAAATTAAACAAAGCATATTTTGCAGAAACGCTGGGTATTTTTGCCGGCGGCATTGTCTTTAGCTTTATTCTTGCACAAACATCTTTTCCATTAACAGCTGGTCTAAACAAAAAGACTCTTAAACCTCTTTATCACAACATTAAGCAAGTCATTAACTCTAAACAACAGCAAATTGTTGCAACAAAAGAGGGAAATCAAACCAATATTTATCTCTCCGGACAAAGAGCAATCTCGACAGGACAAAAAATGGAAAATGAACAGCTTGCCGGTCTTGTTCTTTCTTACACAAATGAACCAGACAGCATTTTGACCACAGGAAATCCAAACTTAGCTAACTTTTTTTCTAAAAACACAAACACTCCTAAAGTAAATTACGTAGAAAGCGACCAACAATTATTTAAAATTATCAAACAGTTCTTAAATAATGGAGTGACAGCTATCAACAGCGATATTGTAAATCATTTAAAAGCAAAAGAGGACAGCTACAACTTAATTTTTTTAGATTTACCACAGCCCTCAAGCTTATTAACCAACCGACTCTACACACAAGAATTTTACCAGCTTGTAAAAAACAGCTTGGCTGAAAACAGTACTTTTGCAATTACTTTTTACTTTCCAACCAACTACCAAAGCAGGGAAGTGCTAAAAATGGGGCAAAGCATTTATACAACCTTTGATTCAATATTTGAAAACAATGCGGTTTTAGTTTTGGAAGATCAGTTACTCCTAATTGGGGAGCCGGCTAAAAACGCTCCGCACGGCGTCTCTACAGCAAAATCCGACAAATTACAAATTATTAATCTACAAAACACATACCCATCCTTTACCCCCGCATATCTCCAATACCAATTAACTAAACCAACACGGGCACAAATAATCAACAAACTAAAAACCGACCAACCACAACCCAACTCCAACATCCACCCCGTCTCCTTTCTTTACCAAAGCCTCTTCTGGCTCACCACTTTCTCCTTCTCCTCCCCGCAAACAAGCTTTTACACAGAGCGAGGCTCTGTTATTGCCGTTACTGTAGGCTTTTTGGCCTTGTTTATATTTTTAAAAATCAAAAAGAAGAAAAAAACGCGCGCAGTAGTTGCTGTCTCCAGTTTTATTCTCATCAGCCTGCAAACTATTTTAATTTATCTTTTCCAAACCAGGGTAGGGAACTTGTACAGCCAAATTGCGTTACTTTTTTCTTTAGTACTACTTGGTATGGGAGCGGGGATTTATCTTATTGAGAAAAAAAGAATAGACAAACTACCACTTGCCTCCAAACCAATTCTCTATCTACCAATAATGACAGTTTTACTCGCTTTGGGTACTAAAACAATAGGGTCGTTACTGTACCTGTGGTGGATGGTGGCAGTTGGGCTTGGTTTTTGTGGAGGAATTATCTTTGCCGGCAACGTAAAAAAAACAGATTCCAAGCAGTCTAAACTATATACAGCAGATTTAATTGGTGCAGGTTTAGGTGCATTTTTTACCGGTACACTACTTTTCCCAACCCTAGGCCTTGTTCAACTACTAATTTGCCTTACAACCCTCGCTCTTATTACATCCCTTACCTAAGCCGCGGAAACAGAGCCTCGCTCTGTTAGCGCCGTTGTAGAGGGGTCTAGCGCCAAGCACCAGGTACGGAAATATTAGGACAAGCAGACGAAGTACCCTGCGGACTAATTAAATTCTCCTCAATAAAATAGCCGTTGCGGACAATAAGAGGCTCATCCGTACCTGGGCAAAGAGTATTTCCTCCATTCTCAACTTCTACATTTCCAATATAAACGTAATTCAAACCTACCTCATCACGGCAGATGCGGCGGGCTTTAATTAATGTTTCTTCCGAAGTAGGAGAGACGTTTGTTAATTTGTATTTGGGCCAAAAGCGGGAAAAATGGAGAGGAACATCTGTACCAAGCTGATCTTTAATCCAAACGCACATTTCGCGAATCTCACCTAAATCATCTGTATAACCGGGAACTACCAGATTGACCAGCTCCAGCCACGTTCCCGAATCTTTAACAATTTTTATACTGTCTAAAACAGGTTGGAGCTGACCTTGGTTTAAAGTTCTGTAGGTCTCTTCATTAAAACTTTTTAAATCAATTTTCACTGCATCTAGATATGGAAGAAGTTCTTCTAGCGGCTCCGGATTGATGTAACCGGCTGTTATTGAGACAGTTTTAAGATCATTTTCATGCGCAAGTTTAGCAATATCCAACATATATTCGTACCAAACAGTCGGCTCGTTGTAAGTAAAAGCAATTACTTCCGCTTGTTCTTCCAAAGCTTTATCCACAACTTGCTGAGGAGTCATACTGTAACTTTGCACATCTTCAGGCGCGCGGTGGGCAATATCCCAATTTTGGCAATACTTGCAGTCCAAGTTGCACCCGGCAGTAGCCAAAGAAAATGCCTGCGCCCCGGGAAGGAAATGGTAAAGAGGTTTTTTTTCAATCGGATCGACAGCAATTGTTACCGGCTTGCCGTAAACAAGGCTGTACAATTTACCGCTAATATTTTCCCGCACATTGCAAATACCGCGCTGGCCCTCTTTTAAAATACAGCGGTTGGGGCAAAGCTCGCACTGCACTTTTCCGTCTTCAAGCTGGCGGTAATACATTGCTTCGTGGAGCTCAGCCGTTGATTGATCAGCTTGCTGTTTATCCGAGCTGACAACAACTAAAATAGATAGAAGTGCGCCAACAGCAAGAACTGCAATACCAATATATTTCTTTTGCATACTTGTATTTTACAACATGAGACACGCTAGGATAGTAAAGCTACAATCTGATCGGCTGTGGCGAAACACAATACTGCTAATTGCGCGCTGCACCGCAGTACTACTGCGGGTACGCAGCAAGAGTTGCGCTAGTCTGGTTAAGAAAAGAGTAGCGAAACTTGTTTCGCGCCTAAAGGAGTTAGATAAATTCTGCTAAAATAAACCAATGCCACCAGTACTAACAGCTGTCTGTCTCTTTATCATTTTGGCAACTCCGCAGCCGGCTCGCGCCTGGAACGACTGTCCGCTGGGGAACGTCAACGATCCGTATCCTGGTCAATGCAATCTCTATGTAGATAAAAATAACAACGGTATTTGCGACCACAGCGAACCCCAGCCCCTGTCAGTCAAAGACCAATCAACAGAAAGCGGAGGAAAACAAAATCAACAAATTGCCCGACCGGCAACTATAGACAAAACAACTTTGTGGTTTTTACTTGCACCGGCAGGATTATATCTACTGCACAAATATATTGATAATCAAAACAATAAGGGAAAACTGCCTCTACCAAAATTCCGCCGCAGCTGGAATTTAATACTTTTATTCCTGCTAATTCCAACTGTAGTAACAAGCTTAGCCTGGATCTTTGGACAGCGCTCAATTTTAATACAAATGTGGCACAACCGCTTCGGAGCCGCTTTTCTTTCTATTGCTGTTATTCATACTATAGAAAGGTATAAACACTTTTTAAAATAAAAAAAAGCGGCCTGTTCAAAAATGAACAAACCGCTGTGCAATCGCTTTAAAGCATTCCGTAAACCTGCAAAAAGTGCTCCGCCCACGGTGTAAAAATTCTACCAATTACTTCTTCACCGGTGGCCCAATGCATATCAACCATCTCTGCTGGCCAAAGCCTACCGAAAGCACCAGTCGTAAAACAAATACCTAACGAAGGAATTTGCGACCTGCACTCGCGGCCTAACCGCGGACCGTCGTGAGAATAAACAGCAAGAAGAGAAATACCCATTGTGTACAAGCCGGTCTCCTCAACAACCTCGCGAAGAATACATTCTTCCGGAGTTTCGTAGGGGAGCTTTTTTCCCCCCGGCAGATCCCACAAACCGGGGTAGGGTTTATGCGGCAAATCAGGATGCTTACCAATCACAATACGACCCTGCCTGTCGAAAATTATTGCAACAACAAACGGAAGAACCATGTAGTAATCCACGTCGATCTCCTCCTTACCGTAGACGCCCTGTTAATCAAACCAACCTATTATACCAAAACTAATAAACAAGCAATGTCTTGAAGTATATGATCAAAGTATATACAGAACGTCTTTTTCTACGTTATAAAGACGATAAAGTTTTTAAGAACAAAGTAGATGCCAACCAGTACAGAACTAAACCTCGCCAACTTTACCAACCAAGGCAGCTTGGTAAAAATCCCGAAAAAAGCAGCAGGAATCAAATAGACACTGGTGCCAACAAAAAACGACACGAAGTAAATTCCGGAGGAAATTGCACTACGTAAATTAAAAACATGGGTTAAAGAAGCAATAAAAGGCGGACAAACATTAACTCCGGTAAGAAGACCTAAAACAAGCGGCCAGCGAACCTGCGAGTGGGGGAGGAGAGAACAAATCTTTTTATCAATCTGTCCAAGCCCGTACAAAATTAGCACAACCCCCATCCACAAATTGCCTAATGATGCAATAGTATGAATCCATCCACTGCGAATAACCTGTCCCAACCAGCCAAAAAGGAGACCAAAAAGAAGATAGCCAACAAGCCGGCCAGCAGAAAATTCCAATACTGCCCAAAAGCTCTTTTTTACATTCCGCTTCTCCGACAGTAAAACAGGCAAAAAAACAGGCAAACAAGAACTAATACAAAACACACCAACTGAGAGACCAGCACTTATTCCAAAAATAATCTGTTTAATAAAAATATGCACCCTTCTAAAACCTACATTGTAAACCAAAATCCGATTTTGGTTTTGCCTATTAAATGAACCTTAATTAAATTCCACATTAAGAAATTTTTCACGAAGTTCTCTCTTCCGAGACTCTGCATACTCTCTAATCTCAATAAACCAGTTAAAATCATCATCAATCGCTATTTCCTCCAAACCAAGTCTCTCATGCTTAAGAAATTCTGCAAATGTAAAATCTAAAAACGCCTTTTTAGAATTAAAAGATGCCAAAGGCAGCTCCGGTGTAACAAAAGGGTATCTCGGCTTCCCCTTTGAGACATAAGTAGAAAGGGATGACCATTTATAATCCAAAAGCTCCTCTGGACTCTTTAAACCCAAACTAAAAGGATTAACATGCTGATAACGCACAACATAAACCAGCTGCTTCTCTGTTTCTACTGGGACAGACTTAAATCCGGATTCGAACAAACTTCCTGTTCTTTCATTCCTAATATTAAAGTATTTAGTAAATGCAATACCGACTCGCTGCATAAACTTAGAGACCCCGTCCTTTACCAATTGCTTAAAAACAAAATGATAATGATTTGGCATTAAGCAAAACGATATTAGCTCAACTGGCGGTTTACACCGATAGTTTTCGAGCAGTGTTTTAACATGGCAACGCTCCTCAGCATTTTCTGCATTTTCTAATCTATGGATAAACCGAGAAAAAGGCCAATCAAAATTAAGCGTATGCTCTACAACATCCAAAAACCGTGCATAGTAGGTACGATCCAAAAAAACTTGCCTCTTATCTACACCGCGATTGTAAACATGGCAAATGCCATTAATAGTTGTACTAATCTTAGCCATAAACTTTCAAAACTGTCATACTATATAAATCCAAACCTACCCCCTAAAATAAGTTGAAAACCAAAATTCGATTTTGGTTTAGACTTTAAATATACTAATCGTTTGTACCAGCAATTTTTGGGAAAGATCTTATAACTCCGTATTGGGGATAGAAGGTTCCGTCGTCTTTTTTCCAGTTGAAGTGTTTTGAAACTGAATCTGATTTATACCAAACAAAAGGCATTACAGCTACGACACGGTTATCAGGAAGCCAATGGTTGCGGTAGGCATCATCAAAGTAACGGGCAGTTACTGTTGCTGATTTATACTGCGGTTTGGGATTGGGACTGCCTTCACGGTGCGCCCAGCCTGTCTCTGTTATAAAAACAGGAAGATTGGTAACACCAAAGTGTCTGCGAAGCACGCCCAACTCCCATTTGTAGTTTTCAATCTGGTCGCGGATACCGTAATGCGAAGGAGGATTGTAAAAGTCACCGGAAAATTCCGGTTGAGGGTAAGCATGTGTTGCCCAACCGTCTAACTTAGTAAAAATTCCGGGAACAGCTTGATTCATTCGCAGTAGATAATCTTCTTCATCCAAATAGCGAGGTCCTGTTCGTGCAGAAGAATTAAAAGCCCCCGGCATAATAAAAAAATTCGGGTTTTCTGCTTTAAATGCATCAATTGCTTTATTTAATGCTACAGCATATTCTTCCGGAGCAATTCTTTCACACCAGTAATACACAGCGTTTAATTCATTAAAAACACTTACATATAAATGCTTGGTAGGCCAAGGCAACTCATTTAAAAACTCAGCAATACCTTCAAAATTCATTTCATCCGGGTTACAGGTGTGGTTGTTAAACAGTTGAACAACAGGTTTTACGTGTTTGTCCGCACAGCGGCTAAAAATATCGTGCCAATGGTCGTGGTTGTAATCATTAATTGAAAAGGGAATTAAAGCCCAACCCCAGTCCCCACCATTGGAGTTAACTAACGGAGCAATTTCCGCTATTTGGTCAATTTCTGCATTTATGTACATACCAAACTTGTTGTTTGGTGTACCCCAATTTGGGAAGGTTGATGACGGAGCGGACTGCGGTGGAGGTGCAGTTGCAGGCGGCTGCGTAGTCGGTTCTGAATTTTCCTCTTCTTGCACAGGCTCTCCTTCAACATTATTGTCATCAACTTCCTCACCTAAAACAGCAGAAGAGCTGGCCAAATTGGAACTAAAAGAAGCGACAGGGGCAAGTATTGCTAACTGCCCATAATTACGGTTTTGCAGATAAAAATATGTATAAGCGGATGCTAAAAGCAAAAACAGAAAAAATAAAATTCCTGTAATAATTACTTCAATTTTATTCGCAATCCAAAACAGGCGAATTTTATCTTTTTTACTTGGGCTTGCTTGGGAATTAATTTCGGGCTGCGCTTTTTCTTGGGCAGACATGAAATTATATTAGCACAAATTGCAAAAAAGCAAAAAAGGTGCTAACCTTATAGCTGTTAAGGGATCTTATCTCTAGGGGGAGGGAGATGCATCCAATATATATCTGGATCCTGCGTTCCATTGGTGTCACCTTGTTTGGCAAACGGTTTCATATCTATTGGCGGGATGCAATTGGATACTTAGAAATCCATAGTATGGAAATGCTGCCGACAAGGATTGAACGCGGTTTGGAAATCGGTAATTTGCAGCGTCAGCAAATTGACGGTGTCCATTACCAAATAAGTGCTACAGTAACTGGAAAAAAACGTTTCCAAATAATCTGGAAGCCTTCCGAAGATAGAGAGCAGCCATGGACAAACTATCATCTTGTCGAAGAGGAATTCAGAAGAATCAACGATATAGATATAAAAGAAGAGAAGCAAAAAGAATCCCACCTTCGACTGGTTGTGTAGAAAGGATATGTTTAGCACTCCCCGGAATGACAACGGAATAAGCGTCTTCTGGGGATTTTATTTGCTGAACCTGAACTCAAACACATCGCCGTCTTTAACAATATACTCGCGCCCTTCTTCCCGCGCTGCACCAGCATCCTGCGCTCCTTTCCAACCTCCCAACTTAACAAAATCCTCCCAGGGACATACCAATGCACGGATAAATCCTTCCTGCATATCGGTGTGAATTACACCTGCAGCATCAACAGCTGTCGAACCAGCTGTAATTGTCCACGCTCTTGTCTCATTCTCCCGTGCGCTAAAAAAGGAAACTAAATTCAACTCCGAATAAGCTTTTTTAATCAACTTATCCAAACCCGACTCTTCTACACCAACGCTTTTCAAATACTCTTCCTGCTCAGCACGATCAAGTTCAGCAAGCTCCGCTTCCAGCTGAGCACAAATTGGAACAACATCCCACCCTGCAAACTTTGCTTGCAGATCGTCCAGTTTGTTATAGTCTTCTTCATCAATATTAAGAATAAATAATGTCGGTTTCATTGTCAGCAAAGATAGGGGAGCTACTAACTCTCGCTGTTCATCCGTCAGCTCCACCTGACCTGCTTCCGTGCCCTTATTAAGTGCACTCTTTAATTTCTGCACACCCTCCCAAAAAGCAAGCGCTTCTTTATCTTTAGTACCCTTCGGCTCTTCCTGCTTTTCCAAAGTTTCCAAATCTTTAAGAATCAATTCTGTTTTTATAACTTCGTAATCATTTTTTGGATCTTTACTACCGGCGCGGGCTACGTTTGGATTGTCGAACGCGCGGAGAACATGGGTTAACAAACTGCACTCACGGACGTTTGCCAAAAACTGGTTTCCCAACCCCTCGCCCTTGTGCGCACCCTCAACCAAACCAGCAATATCAACAAATTCAACTACAGCTGAAACTTTGTTCTTCGACTCTGCCGCAGCCGCAATTTTATCTAAACGCTTATCCGGAACTTCAACAATTCCTTTATTTGGTTCAATAGTACAAAAAGGGTAGGGTGCGGTATCTGCAATCTGCCGAGAGAGAAGTGCGTTAAATAAAGTTGACTTGCCAACATTGGGAAGGCCAATTAGACCGCAGGATAGATTCATACCTGCATAATAGCATAGACCAAAATCAAACTTATATGCTAAAATACAAACGTTATGGTGAAAACTAGCAATAAAGAGCCAAGTGATATTCAAATTACACTAATAACAACAGGTCTTGTTTTTTTAGGAATTGTTGCTGTCGCAGGCTTAATTCTTAATGCTGTAAATCCGAATTTCCACCTGATCCCAAGCAACAACAGGCAGGCAGATCAAATGCAAAACACAGTAGAACAGCAACAGGAAAGTGGTTTAACTGAACAAAATCAAGAAACAAAAACGCCTGTTGATAAAACAGCTTCGCCGGCAGAAAAGCAAGCAACAGAAAGCGGAGAACAAGCATCACCAAGCGGGCAACAAGCATCGCCGTCAGCAGAAGAGCTGTAAGCAAAGCTTTAAGCAGAGCTTTAAGCAAAGATTTAGACAGTCGCCCTGATCCGCCTGCGTAAAATGCGGTGGCTAGTTAAAGCTGTAACAACAAGTTAAACAGAGCGAGGCTCTGTTTTAGCACTTTAGGTAAAGGGAAAAATGTAGGCCGCGGTGGCGTCTTGGTAAACCTTGGCGCACCGCAGGTGCGTCTTAGGTTTTACCTGACCCCGCTGTCCGAGCGTAGCGTCGGACCATCGGGGGAATAATTTAACTAAATAGCTACAATGTTTTACATAGTAAACAATAATACATGCCGCGGTGGCGGAATACAGACCAGCCGTTAGCGGTGCTGCAAAGCAGCAGCGCTTTACGGATGTCTGTCCCTGTACTGTAGTCTGCGAAGCAGACTTCTAGTACAGGGCTGTATAAATTTGTAAAATAAATTAGCGACAACGGCATGCATAATGGGCCGCGGTGGCGGAATCTGGCAGACGCAGCAGACTTAAAATCTGCTGGTTTAAAAAACCGTGCGGGTTCGAGTCCCGCCCGCGGCACCAGATAGCTTCTTAACGAACCAAGGTCCGACCGAAGCGTCGGACCGCAGTGTGAGTTTAGAGCTAATCTGGCCCCGCAGTATGCGGCGGCCAGACAAACATTACTAATAAAAAAATAATCAAATCGCCCCGCTTCCGTTTCACTTCAGCGGGGTCCGAGTTACCACTAAATTCGCTGAAGCTCATTAAGTGGCACTTCGGAAGTCCCGCCCGCGGCACCAGCGTAAGCTCTTAACGAACAAGGCATAAAATGCCGAAGTGAGTTTAGAGATTACACTGCCCTGTACCGTGCACGAACAAAGTGAGTGCTCTGGTACCAGGGCAAATAACGCAACTCTCATCACCCTTCGCCATGTACCAGACTTCCGCAAAGCGGGA
>CAYREW010000007.1:1776-9171 GCA_964423535.1 uncultured Candidatus Saccharibacteria bacterium | reverse complement strand
AAATAACGCAACTCTCATCACCCTTCGCCATGTACCAGACTTCCGCAAAGCGGGATCGCAGGTGAGTTTAGAGCTAATCTGGCCCCGCAGTATGCGGCGGCCAGACAACTAAATAATCAGGTCACCCAGCACTGCCGCGCAACCAACGCGGTGCATGATAAATAAAAAAATGCTAAACTAAAAAAACATGAAAACTTCAGAAATCATAATCATTATTCTAATAGTAGCTGTTCTTGCACTTAGCGGAGGTCTATTTTGGATACTGTACCAGCAAAACCAGGACCTACGCAAAGCAGCACAGACAAAACCGGAACTCTACGAGCAAGAAACCACTAGGCAACCAACAGCTTTACAAGAAGGCAACGAGGCACAATCACCAACAGAAACCGAACCGGAAGAACAACCCCTTTCTCTAGAAGAAGCTCTAAAGCAACAATTCGCCAACAAATTCGGTAATGACGAGGAAGATATAAATCTAGAAGTAAGTGAGGAAACATCCACCCACGCCAAAGGCGGCGTAACTTTTACCGGCGAAATGGGCGGAGGCTGGTGGCTGGCTGCAAGAGAAGAAGGGGGGTGGGTTTTGGTGGCTGACGGCAACGGTACAGTAATGTGTGCTGATATTGAACCTTACGATTTTCCTAGCTTCATGGTCCCGGAATGCTACAACCAAACCACGCAAAAACTAATTACCCGCTAAATAAAGTAGTTAAATAATAATCCCGAACGAAAAACTTATTTTTCGCCCGGGTTTTTTGCTACCCAATTATCTTGTTTCGCCAGAATTCTCCCGCTCTTGCCAAAGATTCAAACGTTCCGGCATCAGACCAAAAGCCTTCTAAAAAATCGAATTCCAGCATGCCTTCGGCTAAATAACTGTTGTTCAGATCAGTAACCTCCAGCTCGCCACGCTCCGACTTTGTCAAACTGCGGATCCGGTCAAAAACTGTGCTGTCGTAAATATACAAACCTGTAACAGCAAACGGGGAGGGCGGAACTTCCGGCTTCTCAATAATTTCAGAAATCTGACCCGCTTCCCCAAAGCGGGGGACACCAAAACGTTCCGGATCGGTAACATCTTTCAAAAATACCATTGCGCCGGAAATAAAACTCCGCACTACAGTACTTATATCAGCATCTGTTGTGTTATCGCCCAAAATAACTGTAATTGGTTCCTGGGCAGCAAAATCCTCTGCTAAAGATACAGCAGCAGGAATTCCTCCCGCACCTTCCTGAAAAGCGTATTCCAAATGGGTTAAACCCAAAGCATCGCCATTCTTTAAAACGCGTAAAAAGTGACCGGCGTGCGGACCTCCTGTCACAACAAGGACCTCAGAAATTCCAGCTCGCACCAAAGTTTGGATCGGGTAAAAAATCATTAGCTTATTATAAACAGGAAGAAGATGCTTATTTGTTACCTGAGTCAACGGGTTTAGCCGCGTACCTAGCCCGCCAGCAAGAACAACCCCTTTCACTTTCTTTTCTCCTTTCCTTACTCAACCACACTAAAACTAACTAATATAATCACAAAAAACCGCACCATGCAAGTAATCAGGAATACAAAAATAGAGTAAAATATTGTATAGTTAGTAAAAGACTATGCCTGCCCGACAAAAACCTAAACATTTTATTCAAAAACTAAAAGACTCCCGATTGACCGGGCGCGGCGGTGCCGGTTTTCCAACCTGGAAAAAGTGGCAGTGTGTGGCGGAACAAAAAGCAGAAAAGAAATACGTAATCTGCAACTGCGCAGAAGGAGATCCCAACACTAAAAAAGACGGCTACCTACTAGAACACAATCCACAAAACATAGTTGACGGAGTAAAACTGGCAATTAAGGTGCTAGACGCGGACAAAGCCTACATTTATCTCCGCCGCGATTATTACCAAAAATACCCCCCAATACTAAAAAAACTAATCGGAGATGCACCAATTAATTTTTTTGAAAAGCCGTGCGGCTATCTGTGCGGAGAGGAAACAGTACTTCTAAATGCAATAGAAAAACAAATCGCCCCCAACCAAACTCTAGAAAAACCGCTGGAGCCGCGTCGGAAACCGCCATACCCACCAGAGAGTGGGCTGTTCGGACAACCAACACTGATAAACAACTGTGAGACTTTCTACCACATTGCTAATATTGCTAAAGACAACTACAAAAAAACACGCTTTTTTACTCTAAGCGGCGACTGCGCCAATCCCGGAGTTTATGAACTGGCAGAAAATTACACTGTTAAACAAATTTTAAAAGAAACAAAAAATTTACCCGAATTTGACTTTTTTGTTCAAGCCGGCGCTGGTATTTGCGGTGAGATTTTGCTTGCTGATGAATTAGATAAGCAACCGGGCTGTCTGGGTTCAATCAAAGTATTTGATAAAGAAAAAACAGATCCTTACGATTTACTAAACAAATGGGCTAACTTTTTTATGGCGGAAAACTGCGACAAATGCACACCGTGCAGAGAAGGGGTTTTTCGCATTGCAGAAATAGTAGCCGACAACAAACTTGATAAAGACACCTTAAATAATATTTTTTACGTTATGGAAGAAACAAGCTTCTGCGCACTTGGCAAAGCAGCAGTAACGCCGTTTAGAAGTTTGATTGAGAAGTTGAAACTGTAAACAATTCTAAAACAGGTGCTTTCCTCATGTAACTGCGGGGCATTGCCGCGCCAAAAGCGGAAAGCGGTAAACAATATACACAATGACTATAACCATCAACAATAGCAAATACGATTGCAAAAAAGGCCAGACAATACTGGAGGTAGCTGTCAGCAATGGTATTAAAATTCCGTCGCTTTGCTATCACCCGGATACAGGAATAAAAAGCTCCTGCCGGTTGTGCCTGGTTGAAATTGAAGACCGCCCCGGTTTGCACACTGCCTGCAGCACAAAAGTTGTTGATGCAATGGTTGTCCACACAGAATCTCCAAAAATAATTAAAGCAAGAAAAACTAATCTGGAACTTTTATTTGCGCAACACAGGGAAGAATGCAACGACTGCGTTTGGGAAATCCACAACTGTCGTCTTTTGGAACTGGCGCAAAAATACAACGTAGATATTGAAAAATATATTGACCGCAAAAAAGATTATCCTGTTTACCAATTTGGTCCTTCGCTGATTTTTGACAGTTCAAAATGCATCGACTGCGGAATCTGCGTTGATATTTGCAGTAGACAGGCTGCTAATTTCCTGGAACGCAAGGAAAGAGGGCACACAGCAAGAATAATACCATCGCAAAAACCCGACCGCGATTGCATTTACTGCGGTCAATGTTTAATGCACTGTCCGGTAGGAGCATTTGAAGCAGTCAGCGAATTTGAAAAAATTGAAGAACCGCTAAGAAAAACAGATGAAAAAATTGTTGTCCAGTTCGCACCTTCAATCAGAACCAGCTTAGGTGAAGAATTTGGATTGCACCCCGGTGAATTAGTTACAGGCAAACTAGTAAGCGCACTTCGGGCGCTTGGAGTAGACAAAATATTTGACACTTGTGTTGGTGCTGATTTTACAACTACGGAAGAAGCAAAAGAATTAATAAAAAAAATGGAGGAGGGAAGTGGTCCTTGTTTATCATCCTGCTGTCCAGCCTGGGTTAAATACATTGAATTTTTTGAACCTGACTTTGCGAACTGCTTAGCAACAACGCGCTCGCCGCAATCAATCCTTGGCGGATTAATTAAAACTTATTGGGCAGAAAAAGAAAGACTTGACCCGACAAAAATCAGGGTTGTTTCTATAATGCCGTGCGTATCAAAAAAGTATGAAATAACACGACCGGAACTTAATATCGAAGGTATTAAACCAGTAGATTATGTAATGACGACGCGGGAGCTGGCGCGCCTGCTTAAAAAGCGTGGTATTGACTTTAAAAAACTAAAACCGCAAAAAGCGGACAATCCGCTGGGTATACCAAGCGGTGGGGGAGTAATCTACGGTGCGAGCGGAGGAGTTGCGGAATCTATTTTGCGCACAGCCTACTCAATGGTTAACGGACACGGACCGGATAAAATCAATTTTGAACAAGTGCGCGGTATGGAGCAAACCAAAGTGGCTGAAATAAAATTAGGAAGGAAAACTGTACGTATTGCTTCAGTAAACGGAATTGGGGAAGCAAAAAAAATCTTGCAGGAATTGAAAAAGGACCCATCTAAATATGATGGGGTTGAAGTCATGGCCTGTTACGGCGGGTGTATTGGCGGTGGAGGGCAGCCTTTGCCCAGCGAACCGCAAATTAGAAAAGCACGCGCAAAAGGGCTTTACAAAGATGATAAGGAAAAAGAAGTTCGCAGCGCACACAAAAATCCGGTTGTAAAAAAAGTGTATAAAGAATTTCTAACCAGCGAGGATAAAATCAAAAAAATATGCCATACAAAATATAAAAAGAAAGAAAAGGAGGTGAATTTCTAGCATGAAAAAAATTAAAACAGCACTGCTAGCACTAACAAATTTAGCAACTTTGACAAAATTGGCAGTCTTGATTGGAATTGCAACCACAGCACCGCTTTTGAAAAATCAATTCATCACCGGACCGATTGTCAACGCAGCACTTTACTTAGCTGTGCTTAACATGGGAATTACTGAAGGTATTTGGGTCGGGCTGCTGCCCAGTCTAATTGCTCTTTCTGTCGGTTTACTACCTGCACCGTTAGCAGCAATGATACCATTTATCATGACCGGAAACGCAATCTTAGTAACAATATTTGGCAAACTGCGTAAAATAAACTACTGGCTGGCAGCGGGAACAGCAAGCGTACTTAAATTCGCATTTCTCTACACAACAAGCAGAACGCTGATGCAAGGAATGCTTGCAAGCAACGTAGCAGCAAAAGCAGCAGCAATGATGGCCTGGCCGCAGCTAATTACCGCCCTTCTTGGCGCCCTACTCGCTTTTGCCCTTAACAAAGCCCTGCAAACAGAGCCTCGCTCTGTTTAGAGCATAACTATGCGACGGAAAAGGATATATACCAAAGGTATCTTTCATATTTATAATCGCGGAGTTGAAAAGCGCGATATTTTTCTAACTGCAAATCACTATAGACAATTTATTAAATCTATAAAACACTACCAACACTTTGATTACCCCTACAGCCAATATAAAGCAAAAATGGAAAAAGCTTCCTCTCCTGAGGATAAAACGAAAATACATAAATTTTTAGAAACAAAAAGGATAAAAACGCCTGTTTCAATAATATCTTTTTGCCTAATGCCAAATCACTACCACTTAACTTTAAAGCAGTTGTGTGAAGGTGGAATTAGCAGTTTTATGCACAGGATAGGAACAAGCTACACAAACTATTTCAATATAAAAGCAGACAGAACAGGACGATTGTTTGAAGCGCCCTTTAAATCAAAAGAAGTAAGATCAAGAAAGCAGCTATGCCACTTAGTTAGATACCAACATTTAAATCCAAAAAAAATTGGTTATTTAAAAATTTCTGAACTGATTAACTATGAGTGGTCGTCGTTAAAAAATTATATAAAAGAAGGAGAAGAAAAGTGGGTTGTTACAAAGCAAGTACTTGATTGCTTTGACAGCTTAGAGGATTATACAAAATTTACCTTTGAACCTGTAGATGAATTTGAACCTGTACGTTTAAAGTCGGTTGCTATAGATGACGATTTTGGGTGGTTTGCCCAATTTAGAACACTCAAAAAAGCGGAAGAGAAAGAATTGCGAAATAGGTACCTGGAAAAGATTGGTTTAACAGGGTAAACAGAGCGAGGCTCTGTTTCCGGACTGTAGGTAAAGTAAAAGCTTCGGGTGCAGATACAAATATCTACAACCGAAGCTGGTTTGAGTTCTAGCTAGCAGTCTTTGCGCACTTTTCCACTAATCTAACTATTCTTTCGCAATGCGTTTTTGGCAGTTGGATTATTGACTCATTCTGCAAATCCGCAAGCCAATTGTGCAGAGCTACTGAAATGTCATTATTCCAAGCAGTGATAAACTTCTTAATTTCTTCATCAACAGCTTCTTTAAGCTCAAATTGTTCGTCTGTGAATACATCGTACATGACTCCATCATGCTTATTAACTGCCGGAAAGATATAATGCCCCAAAATCGCGGTTGCTCCAACACCTTCCTCCATACGGGCTAAACTGTGAAGCAAGTCTTGAAGCCCGGGATCAGCATATACCAAGTAACAAACATCACCTTCAAATTCGGCAATATACAGTTTATCCCCCACAATATCCATAACCATCCTCCCTTTCTCTCAAACAGTTGAACCTGCTAAAAATGATACCATTGAGAACTTATAAAAGTAAAGGGTGTTGAATTACTACTTGGCGGAAGTAACTTATGTTAAAATATAATCAAAGGTTCTATAACTCATAATGGGAGGAGAGCAGAAAAATGAGACCCTATCCTTGTAATTCTAAACACTTTCGCCTAGGTGCTGCTCAACTTAAAAAGCAACTGGTAAAAGAACGGTCGGCTATTGAACTGCGCGAATTTGTTCTTGACACAGTAGGATCGCACATTAATGGTAGTGGAGTTGTTCTCAAACCCAAAGATGAGCAAGTAGAGGTAGGCTATTGTTTGGGAGACGGGAACTTCAAATGCTGTGTAACAATTCCAATCAGCGAGTTCTATTCTTTGCTGATGAAAATTGACAGACATGCCGGAGCTTGCAGTGGGCAAATTTTCAGCGGTGGTGTACTGAGTATTGGAAGGATTAACAAGGAGCTGAGAGCAGGGGATACAGTAGTACTTGTTTCAAAGCATAGACCGTAAAGTGAGCAGGCTTACTCATATACTGAGTAAGCCGTTTTTTTGTAATTATTAAATAGCGCAGTTGTAGTCTAAACAGAGCGAGGCTCTGTTTGCGGGGCGTGGTTGGGGGAATAAAAAAAAACGTCTGAGAAAAAGACTTGCTAATTCTCAGACGGGTTCGAATTGTGTTGCCCGGTGATACCAGTCATAACGGAGAGTATCCTTGCCAATTTTGCCAAAAATTGGCTGGACTATCCCAATAGTTTCTATACGGCGAGCTACTTGAGACCTGCTAACCCCATTCGGCGAGCTGACAGTTATCTCAATACAAACCTGATCACCATCTCTCGCAACCAGGTTAACGCAAACATCATCTAATTTCTGCCCCTGAGCACTTACTCCAACTACCCAATTAGCGATTAGAACAACATCGCCGCCACTGTCCACCAGTTGACAGTCAGACTCGATTGGGCAGAGGTGAAAGGCGGAGCGCCGATTTATTCTATGCGACAAAAACGAAATTGTAATCTGCCGCGCCACCTCGGAGGCAAATTGCTGAAAAGTAACCATCTCTCCTCCTTTAATTCTATGTACTTGATTACAGAGCAATTATAGCATTGCTAACCTATAATATCAAGTTGTGGCAAAATGCAACTCTTACTCCTACCTAGGCAACCAC
>CAYREW010000007.1:0-1676 GCA_964423535.1 uncultured Candidatus Saccharibacteria bacterium | reverse complement strand
TAGGCAACCACCCGCCGCCGCCAAGGCTTTGGCGGGCAGGCAAAGACTGCAACTACAGTTTCTGCAAATTACGCAGCGACCCGCCGCCAAGGCTTTGGCGGACAGGCAAGGGGACTGCAACTCGCCTTTACAGCAAGTCGCTGATGAGGGGCAGCTACAACCTTTTATAAATCACAGCCTTCTCATCTCTATAAACCTCCTCCCAACCGTAGTCATTAGGCGATTCGCGCAGCTCAAGATCCATAAATGTTCCCGGGCTGATTAAAATCCAATCAATTGCGTAACTTTTTAAAGCAGCATTCCACCCCTCCCGCGTCTGCAGAATATGCAAATAGGTTGTGTAAGGACTTTCACCTGATTCCGTTTCCCACGCCGGCATCCGGCCGTCAACAAATATTTTGTATTCCGGCAGCTGCCAAATTAAATACCCGCCCCATTCGTAGCGGTTAAATATCGCTCCTTTCTCAGGCTGAGCACGCAAAAATTGAACAGCAGAGTAGGGGAGTGCCAACCCGGATTCGGAAGTGTAAGCTTGCACAGACTGATTATGAGCAGTTGCGTTCGGAATTCTCACAAGCAGTAAAATTAGAATAAGTAAACTGCTAAATCCTCCTATAAAATATTTACTCAATTGTTGATAATTTCGCCGCTGTTGAGCAAATCTATCAACAATATCTGAAGATAATATCAGATAGAATATTAAAGCAAAATAAAGTGGAATATTACGTCTCGCACCAACTGCCCAATAAGTCAAAATTGCTATTGATGCTACATCAGTCACTGATAACAAAGTAATCCTCAATTTATCATTACTGATTCTTTGTAAATACGAATACAGCAGAACAGCTCCAGTAACCACACCGGCTAAAACAGTAAAAGAATATACAAACGGCTGCGGCGGCACCCACTCAGCAATCAGCTTATCCATTTCTACAACTGCAAAGTGCCGCCAAGCTTCTTTAAACAAACCAATACCGTAGGGATTAAGCAGGGGAGCCAGAGCAGCCCCGGCAGTTGCGACAATTATCAATCTTTTTTCACCTACAAATGAGATCAAGTCGCGGTCATACCGGGACAATAAATAACGGGAAGTTAAATAACCTAAAACAATAATGCCCAAAATTACAGAAGCGTGGATATTTGCCCACAGCACAAAAAGAGGCGGTAAAAACAACACAGTCCGCGGCGATTCATCAACTCGACTAAAAATAAACAGCAAAATATTAAAAAATAAAAAACCAAGAATCTGACTGCGAATGCCAAAAGAAAAAACACCCCAACCAAGAAAAGTTATCAGCAGTACTGCAGTCATTTTAAGTAAATCCAGATCACGGACTGAAAACCACCAAAAAGCAAAAGCAACAGTAACAACCACTGAATTAAAAACTGTCAATCCCCAGAGTCCAAAAGCCTGGTAAAGAGGATAAAGAAAAGCTTGGTAAACCCAAGAGGGGTTAGACCAGACATAATTTGGCTCCAATACAGTAAACGTATTCCGGCTGCAAACACCGTGTTGCTGCAAAATTATCTCCCCGCAGCGCAGCTGCCAGCCTAAATCCGGATCTGTAGGCGGGAGGAAAAAAAGAATAAATAAAACAGTTAAAAACAGACCAGCAGGCCAATTAGTCAAAATAGTTTTCTTTAAACCCACAACCATAGTTTACCAAAATAAAAAA
>CAYREW010000006.1:15937-23150 GCA_964423535.1 uncultured Candidatus Saccharibacteria bacterium | reverse complement strand
TGCACTTACGTTGGTAATTTAAACCATGATGTTAAAGAACAATCCGTTTTGGAGTTTTTAGATCACGCACTTAGTGAGTTTAAAAAAGTAAATTTGTCGGAAAGAGAAAAGAAGTTGTACAAAGAATTAATTAATTTAAAAAACACTCTGCGCACAAGCATAGCGGATCCCCACAAACGCCTCCGCTGGGCGGAAGAGGTGATGACTGTCCGCTGCCGGTTGTAGACAGGTAATATTGTAAGCGCGTGTTGCAAAATTCCCTTATTATACCTTTCGTACGAAAGGCCCGGAAGCAAATTTGGAATTTGCTTAAATGTGTTAATCTTTAGCAAAGATGCCAGAAATTACAAAAATAGAACAGCAGAAAAAGAACCCCGACCGGGTTAATATTTATGTGAATGAAAAATTCGCTCTCGGTCTAAAAAAATCATCCCTTTTGGAAGCAGGGCTTGAAAAAGACCAAGAAATTACGGAAGAAGAATTAGACAACCTGAAACAGAGGGATATTGAAGATAAGAATTGGGATAGAGTTCTCAACTACTTATCCTACCGCCCCCGCAGCAGTTCAGAAATCCGCCGCTATTTAAGAAAAAAGAAAGTTTCGCAAACAGAGATAGAAAACATTATTACCCGTTTAGAAGATCTAGGCTATCTAAACGACCTGGACTTTGCCACCTGGTGGATTGAACAAAGAGTTAGACACAAACCGCGGGGACGAATTCTTCTTTACAAAGAACTGGCAAAAAAAGGCGTAGATCAAAAAACAATAAAAAAAGCACTCGCTGGTTTAGAAAAAATTATTAAAAAAATAGAAGAAATACCGGAACAGTTCAGTAATGATCCGGAAGCATATCTAGCCCACATAGCAGCGAAAAAAAAAGCAAAAAAATACCAAAAAGACCCGTTGCAAAAAGGAAAACAAAAACTATCACAATACTTGTATAGAAGAGGATTTACCTGGGACCAAATAAATAAGGTCGTTGACACATTTATTAGCGAGAGTTAGAATAAGCCTTGTAGTTATGCCTATACCTATCTTTAAGAAAGCACAAACTAAAAAAGAACAAAATACGGAGTCGCCGAAACAATCAACAGCGTCGGAAAGCGCAGCCAGAGAACTGGAACAACTTCGTGACGAGTATAAAAATAAGCTGGAAAATATTGCTGCATTAACATCAGAAGAAGCTAAAGAACAGCTTTTGAAAGAAATGGAAAAAGAACTGCAAAGTGAAAAGGCAGCAATAATAAAAGAAGCAGAAGAAAAAGCACGCGCAGAAGCAAAAAAAAGAGCAAAAGAAATTATTGTTAACGCAATTCAGAGAGGTGCGACAGATTATGTAGCAGAAGCAACAACATCTACAATCGGGCTTCCCAACGAGGACATGAAAGGCCGCATTATTGGCAGAGAAGGCCGCAATGTTAAAGCACTGGAGCAAGCTACAGGTGTTAATTTTGAAATTGATGAAACACCAAAAGAAATAAGAGTTTCCTCCCTCGACCCGGTGAGAAGGGAAATTGCAAAAAGAGCAACAGAACAGCTAATTGCAGATGGGAGAATACACCCCGCCCATATTGAGGAAACTGTTGAGCGGGTAGTAAAAAATATAGAAGAGGAAGCAATAGAAACAGGACGGGACATCGCTTATAAAGTTGGAGTCCCCGACTTACCACCAAATATCTTAAACCTGATTGGCAAGCTAAAATACAGAACATCATACGGACAGAACCAACTTAAACACACACTGGAAGTTGTCAATATTGCAAAAGATTTAGCAGAAGAAGTTGGCGCTGATGTTGAGGCTGTCGGCGTAGCGGCACTGCTTCACGATATCGGAAAAGTAAAAACAGTAGAGGAGGGTCGAGGCAGCCACACAGAAATAGGCAGAAAATTGCTAAAAAAGGCCGGGTTTAGTGAAAATATAATCCACGCCTCTATGGCACATCACAAAGACGAAGAATTTAAATCAATAGAGGCAGCTCTAATCTATGTAGCTGATGCAATTTCTGGAGCACGACCCGGTGCAAGACACGAGGATTACGAAGCATATATTAATAGGATCAATAATTTGGAGGAGATTGCTAAATCCTTTAATGGCGTGGAGGAGGCTTATGCCCTATCCGCAGGTAGAGAAGTCCGCGTTATTGTAAAACCGGAAGAAATTAGTGATGAGGAAGCAGTTATCCTGTCGCACAATATTGCAAAAAAAATTGAACAGGAAGCAACTTATCCAGGAACTGTGAAGGTTAATGTAATAAGGGAAGTGCGAGCAGAGGAAGTAGCAAGGTGATGAATAACGAGACGAGGAGATGAGGAAGTGAGGAAGGAAGAAACCGAGGTGAGGAATAGCGAGGTGAGGAGATGGGGAAGAAACTAAAGAACTAAGAAACTGAGAAACTGAAAAACGAAAACAGAATTCGGCATTACGCTATTCGACATTACGGCATTACGGCACCTCCATATTCGGCATCTCGCTGCTCAGTATTGCGACAAGAAAAAGGTAAGCCAAATCTATAAAAGTATTAATAAACAACAATGAACATTCTATTCATAGGAGATATTGTCAGCCGTCTCGGGCGCGAGATAACAGCATCTCTCTTGCCGAAAATAAAAAAAGATGCTAATATTAGCCTGGTTATAGCAAATGGAGAAAACCTTGCCGGAGGTAGGGGTGCTACTAAAGATACTTTAGAAGAAATGCAGAAAGCGGGAATTGATTATTTTACCTCTGGTAATCACATTTTCTGGCAAAAAGACTTTGAAAACGAAATTGCCCAACTGCCCATCCTAAGACCAGCAAACTATCCTGACGATATTGCAGGCCAGGGATACACTATTATTGATTCTGGTAAAGAAGGGTCAGTGTTGCTTATAAATCTTTTAGGTAAAACAAACATGGGTGGTGCAGCATCCGCTAACTGCCCTTTCCGAACTGTAGATAAAATACTCAACAAGGTTGAAAATAAAGAAATAAAAGCTGTGATTATAGACTTCCACGCTGAATCAACATCAGAAAAACAGGCTTTAGGCTATTACCTAGATGGCCGCATCAGTGCCCTGGTGGGAACACATACCCACGTGCCAACAGCGGACCCCCGTCTTCTACCAAAGGGAACCGCATACATAACTGATGCAGGAATGACAGGCCCCCGCAATTCTGTACTTGGTGTAGAACCGGAAATTATTACTAAAAAACTGACAACCCCTTACCCGCAACGCTTTGAATGGGTTAAAACTGGCCAGGCAATATTTAATAGTGTAATTATTGAAACTGAAAGTAAATTCAAAGCAAAAAGCATAAAAAGAAATGATTACCAAGCTAATTTTTAAACTATTCCTGAGAGGGGGTGATAACCAGTGACAAAGTCAGATGTAGTAGATCGCTTTGCAACCGAGGCAGATGTTTCTAAAAATGCAGCAAAAGAATACCTAGACACTCTTTTGGAAGTTATTACAAAGGCATTAGCCAGCGGTGAAAAAGTAACATTAACCGGTTTTGGTACTTTCGAAGTACGTCAGCGTGCAGCCCGAATGGGCCGCAACCCACAGACCGGTGAACCTATACACATTCCTGCAACAAAGACTCCAGCATTCCGTGCTGGTAAAACTCTTAAGGATGATGTTCGTAGCTAAGAGTACCTTTGTCCTTTAGGGACATTGTCCCTAGCAGGATTTAATAGAGGAAACAGCGGTGGTGCACAACCGTAGTGGAATCTATACCAAAAAGCCCCGCTCCGCGGGGTTTTTGGATGTATAGCAGTGTTTCTGTTTTAAAATAAACTAATTTTAAATAATAGAATAGTTTATTATGCTCCAATATCCACTATCTTGTTACCCTGATATACTGTTAAGTTGAAACAAGCTTCGGCTAAATAGTCCACCAAGATACCAGGCTAACAGCATAGCAGGCAAAATTACATTTGGTTTTAAAAACACCGATATTTTAATTTAAACCTATGAAAAAAAAAGATGCATTCACAATAATCACCTACGGCTGTGAAATGAACACAGCTGATTCAGAACAATTTGCACAAGCTCTCCAGTCCAGCGGCTGGGAGCAAACTGAATCTGTAGAAAAAGCTGATGTAGTAATTATCAATACCTGCTCTGTACGACAGGCAGCAGAAGACAAAGCTTACGGTTTGGGCCAGGTATTAAAGAATTTGAAAATTGAAAATTGGGATTTGGAAATTATTCTAACCGGCTGTATGGTTGGCAGTACCCGTAAGCCCCGGAAACGGTACGATGAGAAAATGCTAAAAAAGCGCATGCCCTGGGTTGATTATTTTTTTACCCATGAGGAGTTGCAGAATTACATTAAGAAAATAGAAAAATGTAGTGGCAGCCCTCGTGGCTGCCTACAAAAGCAGGGACGTCAGAACCACGCCCAAATCCCCGTCACCCGCGGCTGTGACCAATTCTGCACTTACTGCGTTGTCCCCTACGGCAGGGGTAAACTAAGCTCACGTCCGCAAAAAGAAATTGTTGAGGAAATCAAACTGCTTGCTGAACAAGGAATTAACCACATTACCCTCCTCGGGCAATCTGTCAACAATTACGGATTAGACTTTAAAAAATCCCCGCCAAAGGCGCCGTGTCGGTCCTCTGGTCGAGGTCAGCCTTTGGCTGAAACAATTAATACTGGCGACTACCCGTTTGTAGAACTCTTAACCGCAATTCACAAAATCCCAGGTATTAGCAAAATATCACTGCTCTCTCCAAACCCCTGGAACTTTCCGGATGAGTTAATTGAGGTTCTTGCTATGCCAAAATTTGAACGCTACATCCATCTGCCGGTGCAGAGCGGGGACAATAAAATACTTAAAAAAATGAACAGGCCTTACACTGTTGAAGAATACAAACAGATAGTTAAAAAAATTAGAGAAAAAATTCCAGAAGTAAAAATTGGTACAGACATAATTGTCGGCTTTCCAAAAGAAACAAAAAAACAGTTTCAAAACACAGTTGACTTAGTAAAAGAAATTGGTTTTGAAGTAATCTTTGTCGCTAAATATTCTGAAAGAGAGGGAACAACTGCCGCTAAAACGTATGAGGACAGTATACCGCTGGAAGAAAAACGCCGCCGCCACAAAATAATATTAGACTTAGCAAAACAAAAAAAAGAAAATATTTAGAAAAACATTAATGTGCTGCAAAACCACCTTGCCATTATTAGCAATAAACAATAAACAATAAGCAATGAACAATCAACAACTAATTACCATCTGCGGACCAACATCGTCGGGGAAAACTTCGCTGGCAATAAAACTGTGCAAGCAGTTTAACAGTGAGATTATTTCTGCTGACAGCAGGCAAGTTTATAAGCACATGAACATAGGGACAGGAAAAATCCCGGTTAATTTTCAAAATACGGATACCAAATCAACAAATCAACAAACCAGCGATTGGAGAATTCAGGACATACCTGTCCACGGATACGACTTAGTAGAGCCTGATCAGCGCTTCTCCGCCGGGGATTTTAAAGATTATGCTCAAAATAAATCCCAAGAAATTTGGGAACGAGGAAAAATACCGTTCGTCGTCGGCGGAACAGGTTTTTACATTGCTGCAGCACTGGGAGAGGTAGAACTTTCCGGCATACCTGCCAATCCAGAGCTTCGGAAAAAGCTAAACAAGCTGGAAGCAGAAGAGCTTGTAAAAATGTTAAAAAAACTGGACCCGGAAAGGTTGGAGGAAATTGATCAAAATAATCCGCAGCGTCTAGTCCGCGCTATTGAGATCGGAATGAGGAAAGCGAAAAGTTTAGAAGTTTCGGCTGGGCCTCGGTGCAGGCCCAACAGACCGCACTCGACCGCAGACTCCCTTTCGAGGACGAGTGGAGCTGTTGGGCCGAACCAGGTTAGCCGAAACGTAGAAGAAATCAAAACACTAAAAATAGGCCTAACAGCGCCCCGCGAAATACTTTACCAGCGGGCCGACAACTGGGCAGAAGCAGTTGTTAAGCAAGGTTTAATTCAAGAAACAGAAGAATTAGTAGAAATGGGGTACAAAAAAACAAAACCAATGCAGGGAATTATTTATTCAACAGTACTTGAATATTTGGAAAGCAAAAAAACAAAAGAAGAAATGCTGCAAAGGATTAAATGGGATTTGCACAACTACATCCGCAAGCAGTTAACTTGGTTTAGAAGGGATGATGAAATTAAATGGCTGGACATTAGCAAACCGCACTTTGACAGTAAAGCCACAGCACTGGTAGAATCCTATTTAAAGAAATGACAATTGAAATTAACCCAAAAGTACTACTTACTTTTACTTTAATTCTTCTTGGAGGCTGGATGCTTTGGCAAATTCGCGGGCTTGTTCTTGTCCTTTTTATTGCCTTTATAATTTCCTCTGCGCTCTTCCCAGCAGTTAAAAGACTAGAAAAAAGAAAGTTTAGCAGAATAACAGCCTTGCTTACAGTTTATTCTGTTATGATTATTTTCCTTCTAATACTTGGTTTTCTTATAATCCCGCCAATGGTAAGCCAAACACAAAAATTTGCATCTAATCTCCCAACAATTTTAAAAGATGTCACAACATTTTTAGGGTTAGAAACATATTCTCAACAAATGACACAAGCCTTACTCGGCTACGCTTCAACATTTTCCGCACTAGTTGTCAAACTTACTGTAGGACTTTTTTCCAACACTGCTGAAGTCATTACTACCCTTATTTTTGCATTTTATCTTCTCTGGGAAAGGGAAACTCTGAAAGAAAAAATGCTGTCCCTGGTTCCCAAAAAGAAGCAAAAGAAAATTAAAGAAACTCTAACCTTAATTGAAAAACAGCTGGGAGCATATGTGCGAGGTCAGCTATCCTTAGCATTTATTGTCGGGATTATATCTTACATTGGCCTGGTTTTACTCCAGGTCAACTATTCATTACCACTAGCACTAATCGCTGGTGTGCTGGAAATATTTCCAATAATAGGTCCAATAATTGCTTTAATTATCGCTTCCCTAGTCGGACTTTCTATATCGCCTTTAACCGGACTTTCTACATTTGCACTGTTCTTTTTAATTCAGCAATCTGAAAATAATATTCTTGTTCCTAAAGTAATGAAACAAACTGTAGGACTAGACCCTTTGGTTACACTACTTGCTTTAGCAATTGGAGGAAGAGTAGCTGGAGTAGGAGGAGCGCTACTTGCAGTTCCAGTAACTGTGACAGGAAGAATTATTGTTGAGGCACTGACGGAAAAAAAGAGCT
>CAYREW010000006.1:0-15837 GCA_964423535.1 uncultured Candidatus Saccharibacteria bacterium | reverse complement strand
GCGTTTAGGAAGTTAGTAAGCCAGATTCTGTTTTAAGCAGCCATCTATCTAATCAACGATTCCTGATTATTACCTCAGGTGCTCCATCTTGGAACTTTGCCGAGCAGGCTCAAACAGTTCTTCGTGGATTACAGCAGGTGGGATTGTCTCGTTTCACCCTGATACCATACCTTGCCAGTGTTAAATTGCCACCAGCTTTATAGCGGCTTAGGTCTCAGATCGTCTCTGTGACTCTCAGGTAGTGTTAATTCACCACCTGTTCCCGATACTGTTTCCAGATTGGGACACCAGGTGTTCCCCTTCAAAACAAAAACAGGTTACCCTGAGCTTGTCGAAGAGTTCCACTCGGAGCTTACGCCCCGACCCTTTGCTCTATGCTGCCTGGACTTTCCTCAAAAACAAGGTATTAAAACCCTGTTTCCGCGGCTGCTCTTCTTCCTAAACGCACCTTTATTATAGCAAAAAAAGCACTTTTTTGCAAATTAAGTGCGTGGTATTACAACCACATGCTAACTGGCTATCAGAATAACAGGATCTGCGTCTAAATTATAAAAAACTCTTACTGCAGTGTACTTGGAAATTATGTTATTCTAAACTTACTGCCCTATGTTAGCTACAATATACTCTTGTGCCACTATCGGCTTAAACAGTGTACTAGTAGAGGTGGAAGTTGATGTTAAAAAACAAGGATGGCCCGGCTTCAAAATTGTCGGACTTCCGAACAAAGCTATTGAAGAAGCTAAAGAAAGAGTACGCTCTGCAATTAAAAACTCCGGCGCAACTTTCCCCAACCACCACATTACAATTAATCTAGCACCAGCAGAACTTCCAAAAGAAGGCAGCATCTACGATTTACCAATCGCACTTGGAATTTTACTAGCAAGCGGGGAGGTTTCAGCAGATTTAGAGCAAACTATGGTTGTAGGAGAGCTATCCCTGGATGGGTCGCTTAGACCAGTGCATGGGGTGCTGCCTGCAGCTCTACTTACAAAAGAAGAAGGTTGGAAAACATTACTAGCACCTAAAGAAAATGCGCCGGAAGCATCAGTAGTTAAAGGAATAGATATTATTCCAATAGACAATTTAAAAAATTTAATCTATCACCTTCACAATATCAAACCTATTGAAACGCATCCGCCTACCAACATAAATAAATTAACCAAAACAGAAATAAAATGCGAATATGATTTAGCAGAAATTAAAGGACAGCTGAAAGCAAAAAGAGGGTTAGAAATTGCCGCGGCTGGCGGACACAATATAATTATGAAAGGACCGCCTGGAGCAGGTAAAACATTACTTGCGCGGACAATGCCTTCAATTTTACCAACCATGACTGCGGAGGAAGCTTTGGAAACAACCAAAATCTATTCAATATCCGGCAACTTACCTCCGGGAACAAAATTAATAGCGACCCGCCCCTTTCGCAGTCCCCACCACACAGTATCGCGCGTCGGGCTAATTGGCGGAGGAACAAAAATTCAGCCCGGGGAAGTAAGTTTAGCTCACAGCGGTGTTTTATTTATGGATGAATTCCCGGAATTTCCGCGCAGTGTGCTTGAATCATTAAGACAGCCTGTGGAGGACGGTGTAGTAACAATTTCCCGCGCTTCCGGAACACTTACCTTTCCTGCCCAATTTATACTTATTGCCGCCCAAAACCCCTGCCCGTGCGGATTCTTTGAAAGCGAGCAAAAAGCTTGCCGTTGTACAGCAAGTGAAATCCGCCGCTACCAGCGCAAAGTTTCCGGTCCTATTTTGGACAGAATAGATATACATCTCCGCGTTCCGGCTGTGAAAATTAAGAAATTAATCTCTAAAGATAAAGGAAATAGAAAAACATCAGCAGAAGTCCGGGCTGGTGTAGAATCAGCTAGAAAAATACAAAGAAAAAGATTTAAAGGAAGCAAAATTAAATGCAATGCACAGATGGGAAACAGAGAAATAAAACAACACGCAAATATGAACCAAGAAGCAGAGGATATCTTAAACCAAGCTGCTGCTCAATTCCACCTGTCAGCCCGCGCCTACCACAAACTAATAAAATTGGCTAGAACAATTGCTGATTTAGCAAAAAGTGAGGAAATAAACAAAAGACATATTAACGAAGCTATACAGTTCAGGTGGAATGTCAGGGATAGCCATCTATAATAACGAGATGCCGAAGTACCGACATGCCGTA
Source organism: uncultured Candidatus Saccharibacteria bacterium (assembly GCA_964423535.1). Taxonomy (GTDB): domain Bacteria; phylum Patescibacteriota; class WWE3; order JAUXAW01; family CAYREW01; genus CAYREW01. Next base: position 13,658 of record CAYREW010000006.1, on the reverse strand, counting down.
ATGCCGAGGTGCCGAAACACCGTAATGTCGAATAGCGTAATGCCGAATTCTGTTTTCGTTTTTCAGTTTCTCAGTTTCTTAGTTCTTTAGTTTCTCAGTTCTTTAGTTTCTCAGTTTTTTTGTTTATTGCTTATTAAGCGCACCCACTATCATAATATCTTAATCCCAATCTTTTCCCAAAATTAGATATTGGTTATTAGAAATTAGAAATTTACAAAGCCTTTCTCAACTCTCTAACAACCAATTCCACACTCGTCTTCCCATTCCACCTATTCAACTGCAGGTTGGCAATAATATCAATCTCATCCCCGGGGAGTAACCGCATTGACCAATCTCCGTAGTCAAAGGCAATAGCAGAAACAATTCTTCCATCCTTACTTCCCAGCCGTAGTTTTAAATGCGCATTATCCGAACCAACAGCGCGCAAACTCTGAACTTCAACACCATGGAGCAAAAACTTAGGCTTTGGATTACCAACTCCAAAAGGTGCAAACTCTTCTAATTTTTCCCAAAGCTTTGGATTAACTAAAGATAAATCAATCTGAGAATCAACTTTGACCACCGGTTTTAAACTTTCTTTATTTACATTTTCCTCACCGTAGGCTAAAAGCTGTTCTCTAAACTCAACAATTTTTTCCGTTTCAATTGTAAAACCTGCTGCCATTGGGTGACCGCCAACATCTACTAGACAATCAGAACACTCACGGAGTGCGGAAATAATGTCAAAACCTTTTACAGACCGTGCTGAACCTTTAGAAACCTCTTCCCCGCGGGAAATTGCGATTGAGGGACGGTTAAAATTTTTTACTAAATCCCCCGCAACCAAACCAATCACACCTTCGTGGTAATCCCCGTGGTCAAGAATTAAAAAGGTTGGGAGATCAACAAGATCAGCAATTAAGTCCTTTTTAGCTGTTTCCACAGCTTGTTTTGTAATTTTCTGCCTTTCCCTGTTTAATTTATTAAGTCTGCCTGCCAATACGCGAGCTGCCTGCTTATCTCTTGTACATAACAAGCGCAGTGCATCTGTAGCATCATCCAAACGCCCGGCAGCGTTTAATCGCGGACCTAAAATCCAACCAACCTCGTAAGTACCAACTTGTTTACCTCCCAAGCCAGCCGCTTCTTTTAGTGCTTTAATACCTTCACGAGTATCCTGATTTAACTTTTCTAAACCATATTTAACAAAAGAGCGGTTTGGTCCAAGCAGGGGTTCTAAATCGCAAAGAGTGGCAATTGCAGCAAGGTCCAAAGCAGCACACGGCGCTGTGGCTGCACTGGCAGTTGATGTAGCTGCGGCATCGTATGCCGCCTTAAGAATCTGTGAAAGCACCCAACTAATCCCTGCACCGCAAATTTCATCTGTCCAAACAATCTCTTCCGCCTCCGGCAGTTCTTCCAGCTTTTGGTGATGGTCCGTAACCAATACTTCAAATCCTTTTGACTTTGCGTACTCTATCTCATCCTTAGCTGTAATACCGCAATCCACAGTTATTAACAAAGGACTTCTATTTGTTTCGGATTTCTGATTTCGGATTTTGTCAATTTCATTGACGGAGTCAATGCTTAGTCCATAACCATGGTCAAAACGGTTGGGAATAAAAGGAAGAATATTTTTGTATCCTAAACTTTTGTACAGTGTTTCCCAAAGTATTGCAGTTGCGCACAGACCATCAACATCGTAATCACCGTGAATAACAATCAAACGCTCCTCTTTAACCGCTTTTTTAATAATTTGGACAGCATTTTGCAAACTATCTTTATCCAAACCAACTAGAGAAGGGTTGTTAACAGGATCAACAATGGAACGGGGATTAAAAAACTCTTCCGCTTTTTCCGCATTATCCAAACCGCGGTTCTTTAGCAATACTTGCACCACGTCATCAACAGACTCCGTCTTTTGCCGGCTAATAAGTTTCCATTCTTTATCCATTGTTTAAAAAGTATAACATTGTCCAAAACTACGTAGAGCTTGGACGAACGACCAGGCTGTACGTAAAAATTAGTTAGAGAAAAATTGTAAGTAAAGCGCCGGCGGAGAGAAGAAAAGCTAATAAAAACTGCAGACTGCGGGGGACATGCAACCTGTACTCCGGTTCTTTTTGTCCTTTTTTCCGCGCCTGGTTGTAAAGAGCAATCACAATTATTCCTGTTAAACTTCCTGTTATTGCACCTGTTGTTCCCAAAACTTGAATAAAGTTTTGTGAACTTAAAAAGTACAAAACCACAGGCAGCAAACAAGCAAGAGCCCAGGCGGCGCGTTTATCCATTCCCCAATCGCGGTAATAAGTCTCCCGTAATACGTAGCCTAAAGTTAAAAAAGATGTCCCCATTGCTAAAACAGCTAATAAAGCACCGGCAATCGAAACCCAATCAGGAAGAAAACTAACTAAACCGGTAAAAGCATCATCAGAAGTAAATGAACCGCTAATACCTAAAACAGTTAAAGCAAAAATTAAATACAGCACAGCCGGAGTTAAAGTCCCAAAAAATATTGCTTTTTTTAACAGGTGGTGATCAGAACGAAGTATTTCCTCAACCTCGGGAAGAACAGAAGCACCATGCAAAGCAAATAATATTACACCGTAAGGCAATAAAAGAAAATGTAAATTATTAACAGCAAGCGGAAAATAATTGGCAATTGAAATACTGGAATGAGCAACTGCCACAAGTAAAATTACTAAACAAACAATTCCAAAAGTTAAAAATATTTCTACGTCAGAAAGTATGTTTAAGCCGATCAAAACTAATAAAGAACCTAAAGCAGCAAAAAGCAAACTAAATATAAACGGATCTGCACCAAATATAAAACCTAAAAACTCCCCTCCTTTAATAATGTAAGCAAGTAAAGCTCCGTATATTCCAACAAAAGTAGCTATTGTAGCAGCAACCTCCCCTCCAGTTCCTAAATATATTTTTGCGTAACCTGCCAATTGATGGTCACCGTCTGTTCTTAAAATTGCCTCGCCGTACATTAAATTCAAAACTAAAACAACTCCGGCGAGCAAAAATAAATAGCCTAAACCTACTAAAACACCTGATTGCAAAATTGCATAAGGTATACCTAAAATACCGGCACCGATTGCAGTACCGACTAACGCTGCAGTAGCTTGTAGAAATTTAGTCTTCACAAAGAATAGTTTAGCATAGTATGATAGGAAGTAAGATGGTGGTTAAAAAACTGACAGGTCCAAACAGAGTAGATAAAAGATAGGTGCTCACTATACTGATAGCCTGATATACTGGTATCCTGAAAAAGATTGCTCAGCTAAGCGTGGAACAGCCTAACAGGCTACCAGAATAACAGGATCACTAACTTTACGTGAATTAGGAGTTAAAAAAGACATTAGCAAATTATTTACTTATGAACCGAACATTGAGTTCACAAACACCAGAAAAGGTTGGAGAAGAAGTAATTCTCAAAGGCTGGGTTAATACTTACCGCGAACACGGTAAAATTGTTTTTATTGATTTGCGCGACAGAACCGGACTTATCCAAGTCGTTGCCAGCGGAGACTTAGCAAAGCAAGCTCAAAAACTACGTAAAGAGTACGTTGTTGAAATAAAAGGAACTGTTAAAGAACGACCGCAAAATTTAACTAACCCTGATTTGCAAACAGGAACTGTTGAAGTAAAAGCAGAAGAAATCAACGTTCTAACAGAAGCAAAAAATCCGCCTTTTGAGCTGACAACAGATGGTCATGATATTAACGAACGTGTACGGCTAAAATACCGCTATCTGGATCTCCGCCGCCCGAGAATGGCAAAAAACATTCGGGAAAGAAGCAAAGCTGTTCAATTTATCCGCAACTATCTTCTTAAAAAAGACTTTTGCGAAATTGAAACCCCAATATTAACAAAATCAACACCGGAAGGTGCACGTGATTTTATTGTCCCTTCCCGACTACAGCCGGGAAAATTTTACGCCCTGCCGCAAAGTCCTCAACAATACAAGCAGCTTTTAATGGTTGCCGGATTTGAACGATATTTCCAAATAGCACGCTGTTTCCGGGATGAAGATTCGCGGGCAGACCGTGCTTACGGCGAATTCACCCAGCTGGATTTGGAAATGTCTTTTGTAACTCAGGAAGATATTTTACAGCTGACGGAAGATTTGTTTACCAAAATGGTAGAAACACTTTGGCCGGAAAAAAGAATAAAAGAAAAACCGTGGCCGCGCATTACTCACAAGGAAGCAATGGAAAAATACGGGACTGATAAACCTGACCTTCGGGAAAACAAAGACGACCCCGACGAACTTGCCTTTTCCTGGACAATTGGTTTTCCACTCTTCTCCGAGCAAACAGAAGAAGACTATTTCCACGGTGCAGGGGAAAAACTAGCACCAAGTCACCATATGTTTACAGCTCCGCACCCTGATTATATAGAGCTGTTGGATACGGATCCTTTAAAAGTGCGCGGTCTTCAGCACGATATGGTGTTGAACGGATACGAAGTCGGCGGCGGCAGTATTCGTATTCACCAGCCGGAAATACAAGAAAAAGTGTTTGAATTAATTGGCTTTGACGAGGAAAAGAAAAAAGAATTTAAACATATGCTGGAAGCATTCAAATACGGTGTACCGCCGCACGGCGGCATTGCTCCCGGAATTGACAGAATACTAATGGTTATTTTGGGAGAACCAAGTCTACGGGAAGTTATGACTTTCCCAACAACCGGGTCGGGTGAAACAGCAGTCATGGATGCGCCAAGCGATGTAGAAAAAGAACAGCTTGAGGAATTGGGTATTGAAGTAGTCGAAGAAGACAATGAAAATTAATCCAGCATACGAAATTAATAAACTTCTGCGCAAAGCAAAAGCATACTACGCTAAGAAAAAACATGACGGCACTATTACAGGAGAAAAATATTTCCGTGTAGGCACTGCATTTATAATTTTTATAGCTGTGTTTGCAATTGGGAAAACATCCGGCGCAGCAACAAGCCAACCTAAAAAAATTCAAGGAACAACAGCACGCAAAGACGCTCAGGAGCAAACTCAAAATGCCGAACCGTACACCCAGCGTGGTGTACAGGAAAATTCTCCAATAAAAAAGCGCCCGCCTTTCCGCATCCCTGACTCACCAAAAATAGCATCCATATCTGCACAAGCATACTATGTAATAAATGCAGAAAATTCCAAAATCCTTGCTGAAAAAAACCCGGAGAATCCTTTACCACCAGCATCAACAACAAAAATTGCCACAGCTCTTGTATCAATGGAAAACTACTTGCTCAACCAAAAACTGCGTGTGCCAGAAGTTTGCACCAACCTGGATGCGAGAAGGATTGGTTACCCGGCCGGGCAGGAGGTTATTGTAGAAGAGTTGCTTTATAACCTGCTGACGGAATCTGCGGCAGATGCTGCTTGTACACTAGCAGAAAATTTTAACGGCGGCCGTCCTGAATTTATTAATCAAATAAACATTCTGGTAAAGAACCTGGATTTGGAAAACACCCGCTTTACCAACCCAACAGGTTTTGACAATGTAAACGGCGAGCACTATTCAACAGCAAAAGATTTAACTCTGCTGGCAAAAGAAGCAATGAAAAGCGGAATTTTCAGGAAAATTGTCGGCACAAGAACAGAAAACACCAACGAGCTGTTTTCACGCATACCGGGAACAACAGGTATAAAAACAGGCTGGACAGAACAAGCTAAAGGCTGTTTGGTTTTTTCTGTAGAAAGAAAAGGATACGAAATAATCGGCACACTTCTAGGAAGCGATGACCGCTTTGCAGATGCGGAAACAATAATTAACTGGGTTTACCAGGTTTATGAGTGGGAAAAATAAAGTAAAATTATGCCTTTGCCGATACTAACACCAACACCGGCAGAACTAAGAGCAGCTGCTTTGTCTGCTTTTATATCTTCTAAAAATTTAACCCTTGTTGCTGGTGTATTTGTTGCAATCTTTGCTTTTCTACTTGCAACTAAAATAATAAAGTCTTTTATTTCAAAACTTCTTTTAGCTCTATTAATTGCAGGTATAGCAGCAGGGATTCTTTACTACTACTCTCTAATTACAATAAGATTCTAAACAACAATGTATAAGGATAAGGATCAAATAACTAAAAAGGTTACAAACTGGGGATGCGTAGCCGAAGATTGCGGAATAATGTGCGATCACCGAACCTGAGAGAAAAAATTCAATTGAAATCGGGGCAGGCCGGTAAGGAGGTGTGCTAGAATACTAGTATGCAAGGAACTGAAAGTGAACTTCCCAGCTTTTTTGAACCTCTTTTTTGGGAATTAAATTATTCTTCGCTTGATCCGGAAGAAAATAACCGAACCATAGTTGTGCGGACAATAAATCACGGCAGGTGGGAGCATTGGCAATGGCTGGTTAACTATTACGGAAAAGATAATCTTGGAGAGCTGATTAGCGAAATCCCCGTTAGTGAATTCAGAAAACCAGCTTTAAACTTAATTTCCCTTTTATTAGGTATAGAAAGGATGAAATATGCATCCCGAAGCGATTACATCCAAAGCAAAAAATCTGCTAACTAACCTGAGCGAATTTCCCGATTATTACTTGGCCGGGGGAACCGGTCTTGCGCTGCAGTTAGGCCACCGTATTTCTGTTGATTTCGATTTTTTTAGCGGTGGCCACAGCTCTGTTGAAGCTTTGGAGAAGGTGGAGGGAGTTTTTGGCAAACATCAAATACAGATTTTAATAAATGAGGAGAGCCAACTGAGCTTTTCTGTCGATGATGTGGAAATATCCTTAATTCATTATCCATTTACTGTTGTTGAGGAGTTATTGGAGTGGGAAGGCTTGCGCATTTTGTCGGCCGAAGAAATTGCAGCGATGAAAGCTTATACTTTGGGCAGGCGAGCAACATTTAAGGATTATGTTGATTTGTATTATGTGGTGAAGAAAGATGTAGCTAGTTTAGAAAGTATTCTCGAATTAGCCAAGAGGAAGCACGGAAAAGCTTTCGATCCCCGGTTGTTCTTGGAGCAATTGGTTTACCTTGAGGATGTACAAGATCAGGATATTAAATTTTTGAACGGTAGTATTAGCAAAAAAGAGATAGGAGAATTTTTCGAGTGCCGCATAAGGGAAGTGAAAATAAATTAAAGGAAAATATGGGAAAAGAAATTGAGGAAAACAAAATCCAATCGGAATCTGGGCAGGATGCCAAAAATCCTTTTTGGCGTAAGCCTAAAATTCCCCTTTATTTTGCAGTTATTTTCGTCCTTTTTACAATTACTGTAACTTCTGTTTTGTATTTATCACTCAAACAGGAGGACAAAAAGGATATTTCACCCTTTAAGGACCCTTCTACTAGGCCGCTTACTTTAAACTACTCCGGAGCTAACAGAATCTTGCTGGGGGAGACAATTGAGCTTTCCTGGCAATACGAAGGTCTAGATTACTACAGCGATGAAATTCTGCTTTGCTTGGTTGGATACGACTCTTCTTCCCAAGAAATTTCTGCAAAAGAACCTTGGAATGAAGAGCTTTGTACTTACCCGTCAGGCAGTGTTGCAGGCTCATACTTAATTGCAAGAGCAGATTTAGAAGAAGGTTCTTACAAATGGACCGTTCCGAATACTATCCAAGCAAGTTATGTTGAAACGCCGGACGCTTACAGCATCCGGGCTCTTGTCTTCGACAATCGGACAGAAGAAACCCATGAGTGGGCGGGAGTTGTAGGAAAAGATGAGACGGAAAAAACTATCTCGTTTACTGCTAACAAGTCAGATTAAAACCACACAACTATAAATATGGAGATGGAAAGTAAAAACAATATCCAAAAAGAACAAAATCAGCCGGCACATTCCGCTAAACAACAAAAATCACATTTACTACTTTACATTAGCTTAGGCGCGGTAGTTACAGCTTTAATACTAAGCGGTGCCTACTTTGCTTTGTGGAGCTGGCAAGGGCGCAAATGTAAATCAAATGCGGACTGCGCTTCCTCTAAAGAAACAGATACATCAACAGTACCCAGTAATTACAAACAAGCAAACACGGATGATTGGGGTGGAAAAGAAGGCAGTAATAAAGCGGAGGTAAAAACGGATTTTGACAATGATGGGATTCAGGAAACAATCACTTTGTATAACGAAGATGCTGAGTCAAGAACAAAACTGGTAATTCTAATGGACCTGGACCGGAAACGAATATACAGGTACCACTCTGGGAACAACGGAAGGTGAATATGATCTTAACAGTACTATTGATGATATCACTAAAGCAGAACCTGCTGTAGTAAAATAATGGACAAACCACCATACTTAAAAAATCAAGAAGCGAACACGACCTGTAAGGTGTTGACAAAAAGTCCTTACAAATATATAATCTCCTTACAATGGTAAAAACAGCTACAATTACCAGCAAAAGACAGATAACAATTCCTGCAGATATTTTCCGAAAAGCAAATCTTAAAGAGGGGCAAAAAGTTCTGGTACAAGAACTTGAAGGGGAAATTACATTAAAACAGGCAAAACAAGCTGTAGAAAAATTAGCCGGTTCTGTAAAAGTGCCGGCGAGATTTAAAAATTTAAACGGTAAGCAAATTGTAAATAAGGCAAAAAAGGAGTATTTTTCCACCAAATGATTTTTGTCGATACAAATTACTTCCTCAGGTTTTTACTAAACGATATTAAACAACAGCATAAAGAGGCAAAAAAACTTTTTATACAAGCATCAGAAGGAGAAGCAAGTTTATTTACCTCAACAATAGTAATTTTTGAAATATACTGGGTTCTCTCCTCCTTCTACGAAAAGGACAAAGTTCAAATCAGCCAAACATTAAACAATGTTCTTAAAGATTTCATATTTATTCATTTACCGGAAAGAACCCTTTTGCTAAAAGCACTTGAAATTTATACAACAACTAATTTTGATTTGGAGGACAGCTACAACTTGGTTTACGCAAATAAAAAACAAGCAGAGGATTTCAAGACTTTTGACAAAAAGTTATTAAAGGAGTTTAACAATGGAAAAAAAGCCGACCGAAAATAAAGAACAGCCAATAAAGAAAGAACAGATTCAGCAGGAACACAGCGGGGAAAGTCCGAGCAGTAAAAAACTGCTAACATACCTTGCCGCCACTTTTGTACTGCTTCTTATTCTTGGTACCGGTAGCTATCTTTATTCCCAGTATAAAAAAGAGAATTCTACTGCTACCGATGAATCAATTTCTCCCCCACCTCAAAAACAAACGGAAACTACTGATGCCAATGCAACAACCTCTATCCCAACTGCAGAAGAATTTACAGAAGCGCAAATTGCTTACCTTAGCGATTGCGATGGTTTTGGCAAAGGAGATACCTGGATTCTAGATACAGTAACGCAAACTAACAAACAGATAACGGACAATGGAAAAAACACAACCCCAAAGTGGTCGCCGGATGGTAAAAAACTGGCCTGGATAGAAGAAGACAAAAATATCAAAATATACAATTACGGAACAGGCAGTATTTTTTACCTTCTTGATACATATAATTTGGAAAATATGAGCATCGTTGACAGAACGGAGGAATTAAGAAAACAAAAATTATTAGAACTGCATTCATTTGACTGGTCTCCGGACAGTACACAAATTGCTTATTCCCGCAATGGTGTATGGATTAAAGATCTAGAAACAAAGGAAGAAAAACAAATTTTAAAACCCTATTTGGAAAAAAACAAAGTAATTAATGATCCCTTACCAAATAAGGTTTGGGATTTAGAAAAGGGAAGTTATGTTTACGAAAATTTAGGATACTCCCCTAACGGTGCCTATTTGCTATTTACAAAAACATTCTTGATGGGGGAGGAGTACAATATTTATCAACTTGCTGATGGAGAAATTATAAACATAATTGAAAAAACAGCTTTGCAGCCTAACCACATTAGCTGGTCCCCTGACAGCAGTAAAATTTTATACAGCGGGGAATGCGGGGGTTGGTTGGGCGGTACGCACTATTACACTTTAAAAACAAAAGAGACAAAAACAATTCATAATGAAGGAACAATCTCATCCTATTGGTTAAATAACAAAGAGTTTATTACAATAAAGAGCAATATTGAGAATGAATGTTTTCCTGGCCAAGCTGGTTTTAAATTAGCAGTCTTAGACTTGGAAGGTGACACCTTAAATACACTTATTCCCAAAATCGAAATGAGCAAACACTTTGTTTTTAGTAAAGGAACATCAACAAATAAAAAGTGGATACTGATTGGCGCTTACAAACTAATAGAGCAAGCAGTTTCTATAGAGAATGGCAATACAGTAGAGTTTAACCTGGAAACTTCGGAAATAAGCTGGCGACCATAAACAACAATTAAGAAATCATTTCCCTAACCTCCTCCGCGCCTTCTTCCATTAACTCAACCTGTTCAGGATCAAGATCTAAAAGCAGAGTTTGGAATTCACCAACGTGTTCTTTTTCTTCACTGGCAACATCCATTAAAACTTTTTTAATATTTTCATCCTCTGCTTTGGCCGCCAACTGCTCGTACAGGTTAATAGCGTCTAATTCCGCAATAATTCCTAAACGAAGAATTTCTTTATCAACATCACCAGCCGGAACATTGGATAAATCTATTGGATTTGTAGCTAACATTAAACATCACCGCCTTTCATATTTAATAGTAGCACATAAAACTCTCGTCATTCTGACGAAAGTCAGAATCAAAGGAGAGTCATTCCCGCACTGATTCCGGGTCGCCGCCCGGAATGACTAAGTGCACCTGTCTTGTAACGAAAGGGGATACTGCAAAATTAAATTATCAATACCGTCAGTTATCCACAATAAAGGATATATTACATCTTGACAGTTATCCACAATAGACTTTACATTTAATTAAGTGAACTATCTGCCCAAAAAAATTCATCATGAACCAAAAAAAAATTTGGAAAGCTGTCCTAGCGCAATTAGAAGTTGATTTATCCCCCGCAATTTTTAAAACGTGGTTTAAAGATACTGATTTAGAAAAAATAGAAGACGGTGTTGCCGAAGTGACTAGCCCCAGTTACGCAAAGAAAAGATTAGAAGAACGTTACTACAGCCAAATTAAAAGAGCGCTCGATTCAGTTACACACCAAAAAAACGAGATTGTTTTTAAAACCCCGGTAGGAAGAAAAGCGCCTAAAAAAGAAACAAAAAATTCAGGTAACTACGGACCTCTATTCAAACCTAAACAGAAGAAAAACAACAATACAGGGTTATTTCCCCAATATACATTTGAAACATTTGTAGTTGGACCGAACAACAACCTTGCTCACGCTGTTGCCAAAGCAGTTGTGGAGAAACCGGGGGAAACTTACAACCCATTCTTTTTACACTCCAAGGTAGGTCTGGGTAAAACACACCTAATTCAAGCAATAGGTAATGCAATCCAGAAAAAGCATCCGGAATTAAGAATTGTTTACTGCACAGGGGAATCATTCACCAACGAGCTGTTGGATGCTATTCGCCGCGGGGATCGGGCGCAGAGCGGTAAATTTAGAGAAAAATTTAGAAAAAGTGATGTTTGGTTAATTGACGATGTCCAATTCATTGCCGGCAAAGAAAGTACACAGGAAGAATTCTTCCATACCTTCAATGCTCTTTACCTTGACCAAAAACAGATTGTACTTACATCCGACCGGCCGCCCCGGGAAATTGCCCGTTTGGAAGAGCGCCTCTCGTCCCGTTTTGCCGGCGGTATGATTACTGATATGCAAGCACCAAACATTGATATGCGGGTTGCAATTCTACGCTCAAAAAGAGACCGCGAAGGTTTGGAAGTTCCTAATGAAGTAATTGATTTAATTGCAGAATCTATACCATCAAATATCCGTGAGCTTGAAGGCGCTTTTATGCGGGTAGCAGCTTTTGCCCGCAGCCAGCAAAAACCAATTACTATAGATCTTGCAAAAAAAGCGTTGGGGGGAATTAAACAAGAAAAAGAAGAAAAATTAACTGCTGGTGATATTATCCGCGAGGTCTGCTCCTACTACTCTGTAAATCTTAAAGATATAAAAGGACCGCGCAGACCAAAAAATTTAGCGCTGGCAAGGCAGGTTGCAATGTATCTGCTACGCAGTAAAGCTGATTTGCCGTTTATGGAAATCGGCGATGTTTTAGGCGGCCGCGACCACACTACAATAATGTATGGTGTAGATAAAATTGCGGATATGATGAATGAAAACGCGAAGTTTAGGGGAGAGATAAGGACGCTTGAATCCCGACTGCGGTAAATTGCATTAGAGTAGCGGCCTCTTGCCGTGAACCGAGTCCGTCAGGACTCTGGTTCTGCGGTTAGGCCGCGCAAGAAGGGAGAGGACTAATGCATAGACCAAGCTGGCACCAAACATTTATGGAAATCGCCTATGGTTTGTCAAAACGCTCAACATGTATAAGAAGACAAGTAGGAGCAGTACTTGTGGACAGAAACAACAGGGTTTTAGGAGTAGGTTATAACGGAGCACCGCCTGGACAATCGCACTGCGAAGAGTTAGGTTGTTTAAGGGAGGAATTACAAGTACCTTCAGGTGAAAGACACGAAATTTGCCGCGCTGTTCACGCAGAAATAAATGCTTTGTTATGGTCAAGAAGACCGGATGAGCCGGGAAATTGCACACTTTATGTAACAGAACAGCCCTGTTCAATCTGCGCCAGAATTATTGCTGCCAGTCCAATTGGTATAAATAGAATAATTTACCGAGGTAAATATCCCGATGAGTTTACTGCAGAAATTTTGGAAATGTCGGGAATAGACTTGGTAGCATTTGCGGATTTGATCGCAGACTAAAGGCGGTACCACGCAGGGTACACCTCAGGAGTCTGCTATTATACATACCTATTTGTAGTAGCGCACTTCAGTGCGCGACCGCTAGGACCCTCCTTCGCTCCGATCGAATCGTCGGAGCTACGGAGGGTTTTGTATCTGTACGGCTCAAACAATCTCGCCTACAGATACAAAAAAAAACAGGCCGGGTGAGTTAGAGCGTGAATCACAAATGCTCTTAACTCAACCGGCCCCGAGTTTTCTTTTCACTGCAGTCTTTGTTGCCATAGTTTCTCTCACCAGTTCATTTACAGGCAAACTCATACAACTTCCTGTAACTTAATCGAAGTGAGCTGGCATTTAGCCCTTTCCGGCCTCGGAGGCAATTGACTATTCCCCCTGTCCCCTCTACTTTGATCGATCAGGCTTGGGGCCGCCTGATATGTTTGGCACCTAACCTATTAGATTCCACCCGTACCTCGCTAAGCGAGAGGGAATTGGCGTAAATGGTTGGTGCCGAAGCGCGATTGCGCTTCCAATTACTCATCGCCTTTATCCCTCGTTAAAGGGACAGTATTTTCCCTCACCCGCTAGGCTGCGAAATGAGGGTTGTCTGCTACACCAGCTTCAGGATTTGGGACAAGCCCCACCTCCTTTTGGGAGTGAAACATTTAATACAAGTGCACTCCCTTTACACTGCTGGTAGAGTTTTTGTTGATAACCCGGATCAACTCTACCCCGACACACATTTTCCGGATCTGCCTCTTTGCCACCCGTACCGGCCGGCCGCGCGTATTAACCGGTGGGCGACTCTTGATCTTTGGCAGATTTCGGCAAGCTATTCTTCCAACACACCCGACTGACCGCTATGATCAGGATCAGTCTGATGAAGGTGCTGCTGGATAGCCTACCTCGACCGCTTGCAGACTTTAGATGCTCATCGGG
>CAYREW010000005.1:20830-23285 GCA_964423535.1 uncultured Candidatus Saccharibacteria bacterium | reverse complement strand
ATCCTTTGGGTAATCCTGTTGTTTTTAGCATGATTTTCTGGGGGCTGTTTGTACTTTTCGCTATGAGTGTAGTGGATATGAAGAGGGATTGGCTTTTCTCGTGGTTTGCAGTTAGTCTGTTCGCGGGTTTGGCAGGCTATTTTATTGTTGGACTAGAACCAGATGTCCACGGCGCCAAGTTTGTAAGAATAGTCCAATTGCACTACTTTGCTTCCGCAGGGTTTTTTTTAGTTGTGCCGTGGCTTTTTAGGTATGTAATAAAGCGTAAGTCGGGGACTGGTTGGGAAGTTGTACTTAAGAAAGTAGTAAACTATACTCCGCACGTCGCAGTGGTTTTTCTTTTAGCACTTTGCATATGTATCGTGGTCTCGGTTCTTGACAAAAGCGAAGGCGGTATTCTTCTCAAAGTGGTGGGATCAGCAGTTGCTTTAAGTTTAGTTTTCTTTTTTGTAGTTTGGTTTTTTCACCGCCTGGAAGAAATGATTGGGTTTTAGCTTAACAAACACAGTTAGTTCTCGCCGGGTAAACGAAATCTTGCCTGCAGTGTTTTGCAACAGATAGGTGTCAGCTCACTTTAAGTATATTCTTGAAGTGGGCTTTTTGTTTGTCCATAAATATAGGATTATGCTATTATTGGTTAAAGTTACGTAGAGCTTGGACGTTCGTCCAAGCTGTACGTTGTGGATAAGTGGAGGAGGGGGAGATGGGCACGTTTATAAATCAACTGCTCGCTGACCCGGCAACGTACATTGTTTTTGCTTGGGCATGGGTTTTTGTATTCGCCAGGGTTGCTGTTTTGCAGGATGAAGACTGGTTTAGAGGGTGGCTTTTTGTCCAGCTGTTGTTTCTTATTATGGAGATAGCTGTGATTATCGGCTATACCGGGCTGCATGCAAGGCTTGTTTACTCCAACTTGCTGTTAGCAAACGCTTTCCTGTTTTTTGTGCCCTCCGCGCATTTTTTCCTAAAGCGACATTTTCCGGAAAAGGCTGTTACAGCTGTGTTTGTGCGGATTGTGGACAAGTTTTTCCTGATTGGCGGGTTCGGCTTAGCCTGCTATTTGCTTGTTTTTACTCTGGTTCGTTCAGTGCAGAATAAAAGCGGAATTTTTGGAATACTCGGCTGGATTGTTTGCCCTGTTGTTTTAGTAATCTGGGTCACGTATGTAACTGTGATTTCATATATGGGGAGGAACAGCGATGCGTATTTGGATTGAAAGTCTTCCTGACGGCCTGCTGCATTTTCCAATGCTTCTTACCTTTTTGACCCTGGTTGCAACTGCTGTTCTTATCAGGCTTAAAAAAGGTTGGACAGGTGTGTGGTTTTTAACACTTTATATTTGGGCGTTTGCTTTTGCAACTGTTTATCTTGCTGTGTATTCGCAGGGTAAGAGAGTGGAAAATGATTTTTATATCAGCTTTGCTGTTAGCGCTGTTTGGCTTTTCTTTGTACCTTGGGTTTGGAGGTTTTGGAAAAAGCATTATCCAAAAAGCTTCGTTAGGCGGGCAGTGGGAATTGTTTGCCAGGTTACAGGCAGTATCATACTTGCTGCCGGTTTGGGGACATTTGTTGCTTACAATTTAAAACAGGTAGTTGTTGGAATTGTAGTTTTTGTTGTGAGTGCACTTGCGTCCTTAGCGTTAGTGTCATTGCTTTTTTGCTTACTTCGATTTTTGGGATGGCTGGCAGAGAAGTTGGAGTAGTATTTTGAGACCCGGCTCACTTTAAGTATATTCTTGAAGTGGGCTTTTTTTATGCGGCCGGTTAAGGAGAATTTGCTGCGCAAATTCCCCCCGGCGCTCACGCGGGGCCGCCCCTACGCTTAGAGGTGCGGAGTCTTTAGTTTTTTGGTGTCCGCAGTTTGCCAAGCTTACCTCTCTATTCTAAATTTACCGTATTTCCGCACCTCCCCTTTCTCTACTTTAACATCATCCACCTGTGCAAAAGTGGGACCCTTACCGCACCAGTCCAGGAAATTATCCAGCTGTTTTTCCGTACCTTCCGCTTCAATATAAACTGAACCATCCGGTTCGTTGCGGACAAAACCGGTAATGCCCAGTCCCCGCGCTCTCCGCCGTGTATTTACCCTAAAGCCGACACCTTGAACAGTTCCTGTAATTTTAATGTTCCAATGTTTAGTTCTTGATTTATTCTTCATAATTTAGTATATAATAAGAGTAACATATGCTTAAAGTTGCCCGTTTCCACTGCCCCCACTGCGGTCATTTGAACGGTATAGAGATTGAACCCGGTATGAAAGTCTTGAAAGAGTACCAGTGTAAAGCTTGCGGGCAAAAAATTAAAACCCCCAAGGGTCAGCACTGCATCATCTGCGCCTACACTGATACGCAATGTCCACAGGTACGTAAGGAAAACCCCGAAGACACGGACTGATCCCTCGGTCAGCACTGCATCATCTGCGCCTACACTGATACGCAATGTCCACAGGTACGTA
>CAYREW010000005.1:18667-20730 GCA_964423535.1 uncultured Candidatus Saccharibacteria bacterium | reverse complement strand
GGTCAGCACTGCATCATCTGCGCCTACACTGATACGCAATGTCCACAGGTACGTAAGGAAAACCCCGAAGACACGGACTGATCCCTCGGTCAGCACTGCATCATCTGCGCCTACACTGATACACAGTGCTCCGAAGCAGGAAAAGAAGGGTGTGCGGGCGGAGAATAGGTAAAATTTCTAATTTCTAATTTCTAATTATTAATTCCTAATAAGGAAGATTGAGTTATTAAATATGTAAAGATCTGTCTGTTTATGAGGAATTGGGAATTAGATATTAGTAATTGAGCATACGTCTGCTATCATAAGGCTATGCGTCAGTTATATACCATCTTCCTATACATCCTCCTCTCTTTCTTTTTTGTCCTTTCTTTATTTTTTTTCTGTTACCATCTAGCTTTTTATAGAAAGATTATTCCCGGGGTTCGGGTTGGAGCTATTAGTGTCGGCGGGTTAAGTATGGAGCAAGCAACAGAGCTTTTAGAGGAAGAATTTCCTAACCAGTCCAGCCTGTTAGTATTCAAAAACAGAAGCTTACCGGAATTGTACAGTTTTAGTGATTTTGGTCTTGATTATCAGGCATCTTCGTCTGCTGTTTTAGCAGTCCGCGTTGCCCGCAGCGGTAATTTGCTGCAGGACCTTAAGTCTGAATGGCAAGCTTGGTCCCGCGGTGTGCAGATTTCACCTTTTTACAGAATGGAGGATGTTAAATTCTTAAAAACAATTGCCACTATTAGTAGTGAGAACAGCGAAGAGGCGAAAGATGCGGAATACTATTGGGAAGGTAATGAGTTAAAAATTGCTTCGGAAAGCAGCGGCATTGTTGTAGATGAACAGGAATTAAACAAGGAGGTCCGAAAACGGGTAGAGTTGAAGACAAGATTACCAATTCCAATGCCGTACAGGGAAAAAATTCCCCAGATTAGTGCGGCAGAGTTGGAAGAAATTGTGGAAAGAGAAAAAGAGCGGTTTGAAAATCCTCCTACACTCACTTACGGTTCCCGCCGCTGGAAGCCGACTAGGGAACAGATGCTTTCTTTTGTAACCTATACGGGAAATAATTCCGGTTTGCAAGTTTCAATTAAAGAAAAGGAATTGAGTAATTATGTTTACAACGTTGCGCAAAGTATTAACAGGCCTTCCAAAGGCGGTGTTTTTAATTTGGCTGACGGTAAAGTGGTTGAGTTTGATTTAGCCCAGGACGGGTTGAAAGTTGATCAGCAAAAACTTTTGAAAAATCTGGAAAAAGCAATTTTAGAAAAACAGAGTTCCGTAAATGTACCTGTTGTTGTTACACCTGCTCCCGAGTTCAATAATGACTACGGAATACAACATTTGCTTAGCACAGGAGATTCTAATTTTAGGGGATCGGGTGCCGGCCGTATTCATAATATATCAGTAGCCTCGTCCAGGTTAAGCGGAATACTTATTCCTCCCGGTGAGGAATTTTCGTTTAATGAAAATTTAGGTGAGGTTTCTGCAGAGACGGGATATCAGTCTGCCTGGATTATTAAAGGCGGGCGGACTATTCTAGGTACCGGCGGCGGTGTCTGCCAGGTATCAACAACTCTATTTAGGGCAGCGCTTAATGCAGGATTGCCAATTTTAAAACGGTCAGCGCACGCTTACCGTGTTCATTATTATGAACCACCTGTGGGTTTTGATGCCACTGTTTATTCACCTTCTCCGGATTTAGTTTTTAAAAACGATACCCCGGCGCATATTTTACTTAAGTCATTTATGAATACAGCTGCAAGCAGTTTGAGTTTTAAAATATACGGAACTAATGATGGCCGTCAGGTAAAAATAACAGGACCAAGAATTTATAATGAAGTCCCTCCTCCGGAACCTGTTTACCAAGAAGACGATAGTTTGCCGAAAGGAACAACAAAGCAAGTTGATTGGGCAGCGTGGGGAGCAGATGTCACTTTTTGGCGAAAAGTTACGCGCGGTAGTGAGATTTTGCAGCAAGATGTTTTTAATTCGCACTACCAGTCCTGGCAGGCGGTGTATCTTGTTGGTACTGGAGAATGACGGTATCAGGTATTAATTACTAATTACTAATT
>CAYREW010000005.1:0-18567 GCA_964423535.1 uncultured Candidatus Saccharibacteria bacterium | reverse complement strand
TATTAATTACTAATTACTAATTTCTAATTACTAATGAGCACAGTTTTATTTTTATCCACGTAAAGTTTCCCCTGTTAATTGGTAATCAGTAACTACCTGTATTTAACAATAGTTTAAAGATTTTGTGTAAAAAAGAATCTCTCGTTTATTAGAAATTAGATATTAAAAATTAGAAATTTTCATCCACTCACCTCTTGACCTAGAACCTGCTTCAGTTTAGGATAGCAATGTAGCAATGAAAATTACCTGCCTTTCGCAAAATCTTGCTGAAGGCCTTTCCACTGTGAATCGTGTTTGTACCACCAGCGGTTCTCTTCCTGTGCTTTCTCACGTTTTGTTATCTACAGATGAAGGACGGCTTAGAGTTGCGGGTACTAATTTGGAAATTAGTATTTCCAATGTTGTAAATGCAAAAGTTGAGGAGGAAGGCGCGATTACTGTACCTGCGGATGTGATTTCTGAATTAATTACTTCTCTGCCTAACCAGAAAATTGAGCTGACTACTAATAAAATGGTGTTGGGGGTTAAAGGCGAAGGGGTAGATGCCAAGTTGAACGGGATTCCGGCGGAGGAGTTTCCGGAAATGCCTACCACAAACGACGAGCCCTCTTTTAATGTAGATTTGGAAAGTCTGGTTCCGGCATTGAAAAAGGTTGTTTTTGCGGCAGCCAAAGATGAAGCCCGACCTGTATTAACAGGTGTTTTAACACGGTTGGAAGACAATACTTTAATACTTGTTGCTGTTGACGGATTCAGGCTTTCGGAAAAGAAAATTGAGATATCCGATGTTGATTCTTCAAAGTACAGTTGGGCAGAAGATGGAGTTGTAATACCTGCACGTGCTTTTAAAGAGTTAATTCGTATCTCCAAAAATGGTACAGTGGAAGTAATAATTGAAACAGGGGAGGGCAGGGCAATTTTTGAGTTTGGCGATGTCAGGCTGGCATCGCGTCTTTTAGAAGGAAGTTTCCCAGAGTACAAAAATATTATACCGGAATCAACTGTTTTAGAGGGGGAGGTTGAAAGGGAAGAGTTTAAAAAAGCTGTTAGTTTGGCTGCTGTTTTTGCTCGCGGCTCGTCTAATATTGTTAAAACAAGAACAGATATAGATGAGGATAAATTAATTTTATCTGCTAACACAGCAGATATTGGCGAAAATATTGTTGAGACAGGGTTTAAAAATTGCAACGGTGAAAATTTGAAAGTTGCTTTTAATTCCAACTACTTATTGGAATGTTTTAATAATTTGGATTCGGATAAAGTTAGTTTAACTTTTTCCGGAGCTTTAAAGCCTTTGGTAATTCGTAATTTAGAAGGAAGCGACTTTTTGCATTTAGTAATGCCTGTGCGGGTACAGGAGGACTAAGTCGTTGATCCGTTATTCGTTAACCGTTAATTCGGCTTCCGAATACACGGATATACGAACACCGGTTTAACGAAACATGAATGGAAATATAAAGGTCCGATACAATTGGGAAAAATTACTGCCTTACGCAGTTTTGGCTGCTATTGTTCTGTTTATTATTTTCGGCCTGATTATAGAAAAACAAGGGCTGGATATAGGTTCGGGCACCGATTTTTTTGGTGACTGGGGTAATGGTAAAACAAAAGGTCTTCTTGTTCAGAAAGGTATTCCTTATTACCCGCAGGCTGAGACTACAAGTCAACAGGAATCCAACCGCGGTTTCCAAGTAACTTTGAAAACAACAGATTCCCCTATTGAAGTTATGTCCTATTACAGCCAGCAGCTGCGGACTCTGGGGTGGAGGCAGACAGATAAAGGTCCTTTTACTTTTAGTAAAAAAGATAAGATACTGGAAATTGAGATAACTGAGAATCCGGAAATAAGGGAGACTGTTATTGTAGTTACTGAGAGTCAGACATTAAAGCATTAAAGCATGAAAACATTAAAACATTAAAACAAGAGCGAGGTTGAGATTACCGTATCAAAAAATCAATATTTCCTTTGTTTTAATGTTCTTGTGTTCTAGTGTTCTTTTGATTTTTCTCCCACCGGTTTAACTACCACTCTTCTATTTTTTCCTTCACCTGTGCTTTCTGTTTCTACATCCGGATCTTCGCCTAAAGTTGTGTGCACAAGGCGCCGTTTATACGGATTCATTGGCGCCATTTCAACAGGGCGGGCAAAAAAACGTACTCTGTCAGCTGCTTTGTAGGCAAGCTGTTTGATTTTTTCCTTCTGGTTTTCCCTGTAACCTGCAATATCAACTAACACCCTGGTCCAGGTTCCTGTTTCTCTGTATAAATGTATTCCTAATAGCCGTTGAATACTGCTTAATGTACTTCCGTGTTTTCCAATAAGCAAACCTGCCTGTTCAGGGTCTTCAATTTCCAGTTCTATTTTATATAACAGATCCTCATCCTGTTTTTCTACCTCAATACGGGGAGACAGCTCAATTTCCAGATTTTTAGACAGATTATTTATATATTCAGTGATTAAATTTTCTATGTTTGTTGCCATGGTAATTTTTTTTGAAAAGCTAATTGGATTGCTAGAGACATAACTGTAGACAAAAACCAGTACAGTGTCAAGCCGGAGGGTAAGTTAGCCATAATAAATACAGTCATTACCGGCATTATATAGACCATTTGTTTTTGCATTTCCTGGGCCATATCGTACTGGTTTTCTTTTTTTTCTTCTGCAGGTTTGCTTTGCGCGGACTGTTTTGACAGATTCATAATTTTGGATAGAGCGAATTGAGTTACTCCGGCAAGTATAGGAAGGATGTAAAAGGGGTCTTTTTGTGATAAATCTAAATATAAAAACTTGGTATTAAGTCCTGTTGAAGGGTTAATGTGCAAATTTGTTGTGTAAAGCAGGTTATTTAATGTTTGAATACCATTGCTGTTTGAGCCAAGTACCTGGCGAAAAGCCTGGTATAGAGCAATTAAAAATACAATTCTTAGTATTTGCGGTAAGCATCCTTGTGCAGGGTGCACACCGTGTTTTTGGTACAGTTTCATTTGCTCTTCTGCAAATTTCTGTTTATTGTCTTTGTGTTTTTTTCGCAGTTTTTCAATTTCATCTTTAAGCTCTCCCTGCTTTTTGGAAAGCTTAAGGCTGGGAAGAGTAAGAGGGATTAACAAAATATTGGTTAGAGCAGTAACCCCAAGAATTGCTAGTCCTAGGTTATGACCGAATTGGTGGTAGAAAAACACCAGTAGGTTTAGTAAAGGCTGGTAAAGTAATGTTTGCCAAATATTCATGGAATTGGGTCATAGCCTCCTTTTGCCCAAGGATGACAGCGTAGTACTCTTTTAAATCCAAGCCATAATCCGCGGGGCACACCGTATTTTATCACAGCTTGTTTAGTATATTCAGAACAAGTTGGTGTGTAACGGCAGACTTTATCTGTTATAAATAATGCTTTAGCCCACCCGTGGTCAAGTGAGAGATACTTTTGATAAAAATTTATTAACTTGATTACTAACTTCTTTAAAATCAGCATTTTTTAAACTGCTCTTAGCTACTATAGTAACATCGTATCCCGGTTTAATCTTGTCCAAGTTATTATGTACTGCTTCTCTAAGCAATCTTTTTATTCTATTCCTTACCGGTGCCCGCTTATCTAATTTATTAGAAACAACAAAACCGAAACGGGTATCTTTCTGTTTGTTTTTTGCCGGTGCATAAGTAGCAAAGAAAAGGGAACAATTGTACTTATTTCCAATTCGGCGGACACGCTGGAAATCGTAGTTGTCTGTTAGGCGGTGTTGTTTCGGTAACATTGATTAGTAGTAAGAATTACGAATTAAGTAGTAACAGCAGTTGATAATTTTACTACTTCGCGAGGTCTTTGCGACCTTTTTTACGGCGTCTCCTTATTGTGTTCCTGCCGCTTTTTGTTTTCATCCTTTTGCGAAAGCCGAATTTCCTGCTTCTTCGTCTTTTACTTGGTTGATATGTTCTTTTTGGCATTGCGGCTGTAATCCTATCATATGATGTAATTGAGAGCAACCTGTTATTGCGGCCCGATGATTATAGGTTAGTTCCCAAATATTTAATTATTGATTTATTTACGTAGGGCTTGGACGTTCGTCCATCCTCTACGTAATTTATATACATATATAATCATTGTTATTAAAGTAAAAGGTATATTTCGCTTATTTCTTTGCTACGTAGGGCTTGGACGTTCGTCCAATCTGTGCGAATTTATTATAAGTGTTGTAAGTGGGCTGTTGTGCTCCGGTTGGCTAAATTAGTTATTTATTTTATTTAGTTATTTAATGTAGATATTTATTTATTAATTTATTTATTAATTTATTTATTTAGGTTAGCTTTTTTGAGGTTAAATTTTTTTCTTTCTTTTTGTTGTTTGGTGTTTTGGTATAATAAAGGCTAATGAAAAAAACAAAGCTGACTTTTTTAATAGCTATTTTTGCTGTTTTAATTCTTCCTTTAACAGTGTGGCGGGGAATGCAGATCCTGGTTAGTCCGGTTTCAGCAACAGATGGAGAGTTGCAGGCATTTGTTGTTGAAAAAGGAGACTCAATTGCTAAAATTGGCATAAATTTAAAGCAGGCTGGTCTAATTCGTTCCCCTTTTGCTTTCCGTATGCTGGTTACAACTCGCAGTATGACTCTTCAGGCAGGCGAGTATGCGCTTTCTCCTTCTATGACTACAGCAGAAATAGCGGAAGAACTTACCCACGGAACATTTGATTACAAACTAACTATTATTGAAGGGTGGCGTGTTGAGGAAATTGCCCACTACATTAGTTCGGAACTGGGTATTTCCGCAGCTGATTTTATAAATAATGCGGAAGAAGGATATATGTTTCCGGAAACTTATTTTGTTCCAAAAGATATTGATGCTCAGCAGCTCGCCGGCTTAATGAAAAATACTTTTAATGAAAAAATAACAGAGCAAATGGTTAGTGATTTAAAAAAGCAGGACTTGACTTTGAGCCAGGCTGTTATTTTAGCTTCAATTGTGGAAAGGGAAGTAAACACAGATGCTGGTCGACCTGTTGTTGCAGGAATTCTGTTAAAACGTTTGCGTGAAGACTGGCCGCTGGAAGCGGATGCGACAATACAGTATGCTGTTGCCAATCAAAACAATCAATCCTCCCGTACCGGGTCTTCGGTACCCAAGCAATCAGTCTGGTGGCCGAAGAACTTGACGCAGGCTGATTTGGAGGTAGATTCCCCTTATAATACAAGGAGATACAAAGGACTGCCGCCAACAGCAATCTGCAATCCCGGCTTGGCCTCGATACAAGCAGTAATTTATCCAAAATTTACAGATTACTGGTTCTATATTACAGGTAATGATGGTAATATGTATTATGCGGAGACGGTTGAGGAGCATAACGAAAACGTGGCGCGACATTTACGATAGTTGTGCTACTTAGGTTATCTATCCCGCGTGTAAAATTGCCTCTTGAATTTTGCGGAGCAAGCGTTATAGAATAGGAGGATTGTTCTCTGGAGCCTGTTTTTATTAAAATAAGGTCCGCCGCGGAAGGCTTCCGGCTTGTAGCAGCGATTATAAATTGGTATTATCTCTTTTTTTTAAAATCTCGCAAGGTCTGCTCAAAAAAACTTGAAGTTATCTATTTGATTAATGATTGATTCTAAACTTATTCCCCTTTTGGATTTAACTAAGGTCCAAAAAGAGTCGTACGAAGAATTTTTGGATCAGGGCATAAAAGATGTTTTAAATGAAATTAACCCGGTGACTGATTATACAGGCCGCGGTTGGAAACTTTATTTTGACAACCCCCAAATTTTACCTCCGGAAAATAGTCACCGTGAATGTATTGATTTGGGTCTCACATACGATGCTCCCTGGTATGTAACTGCCAAGTTGGTGGATGAGAAAAAAGGGCGTGAAAAAGAGGATAAAGTTTTTATGGGAGAAGTTCCTATGATGACGCCTTTAGGTACTTTTATCATCAACGGTGTGGAGAGGACGGTGGTTAACCAGATTCGGCGCAGTGAAGGCGTGTTTTTTACTACTAGTGTGGATAAGAAAAGGGGAAATATATTAACGGCTGTACGTGTTTTACCCCGTGTCGGAGCTTGGTTAAAATTTGAGACCTTGAAAAGAAAACATGTCCTTTCTTTACGTATTAACCAGAGGCGCAGAATACCGGCAACTACTTTACTCCGTATTTTTGGTTTAGAACAGGATTCGGAAATTGCTGCAGTGTTTGAGGGTGTTAATTCCAATTTGGAGGAGCGGCCATATATTGCTAATACTTTGGAAAAGGACAAAAGCAAAAACAGGCAGACAGCAATGTTGGAAATATACAGGAAAATGAGGCCGGGAGAACCTGTTAATTTAGAAAATGCTTCTACATTAATTAAGCGCCTCTTTTTTGATCCTCGCAGGTACGATCTTTCAAAAGTCGGGCGTTACAAATTAAATAAACGTTTGGGCTTGGATGTTAGTGAGGAAGGCGAGTACTTCCATTTAACCAAAGAGGATTTAATTGAAATTATTAAAACTATGATCCGTACTAATAATGGAGAGGAAGAGGGGGATGATATTGACCACCTTTCCAATCGCCGCATCCGCCCGGTCGGAGAATTAATAAAATGGGAAACCAGGGTAGGTTTTTTGCAGATGGAGAGGAATATTAAGCGTAGAATTAGCTATCAGAGCAGGGATGAATTTTCCACACCGAACAAGTTGATTTCAACACGTCCTGTTCAAGCACGGATTCAATCTTTTTTCTCCTCCTCACGCTTGTCCCAATTTAAAGATCAGCAAAACCCCTTGTCCGAGCTTGATCATTTACGGCGCGTTTCAGTCAGCGGACCCGGTGGTATAACTTCGGAGCGGGCCTCTTTCTCTGTGCGGGATTCCCACCCCACCCATTACGGAAGGGTCTGCCCGGTAAGAACTCCGGAAGGTCCTAACATTGGTTTAGTAACTTATTTAGCTTTGTTTGCACGCTTGGACGAATACGGATTTTTAGAAACCCCTTACTATAAAGTGGAAGAGACAGAGGACGGAAAAAAGAAAATTACGGATGAGATTGTTTATATGGATGCTGCTGAAGAGGAAAAACATTATATTACAGATCGTTCCGTTGCTGTAGATGAAGACGGAATTATTCAGAATGATCAGGTTCCTCTCCGCCAGTCCGGCAATTTTTTCATTGGCGGTGTTAATTTAGTGGAGTTTATTGATGTTGCCAGTTTCCAGCCTGTAGGTGCTTCCGCTTCTTTAATTCCTTTCCTTGCTAATGATGAAATATACCGCGCTTTGGTTGCTTCCAACCAGCAGCCGCAGGCTGTTCCTCTTGTTAAACCGGAAGCTCCGATTGTTGGAACCGGTATGGAGTCGGTAATTGCTGAGCAGTCCGGTAGAGCAACATTTGCAGAAGAGGCTGGAGAAGTAGTTGAGCTGGACGCGGAGCATATTGTAGTGGAAAATAAAGATGGTGATAAAAAAGAATACGCTTTGCGCAAATTTGCCCGTTCTAACCAGTACACGTGCCATAACCAAAGGGTTGTTGTTAGTTTAGGCGATAAGGTTAAAAAAGGCGATTTGCTTGCTGACGGTCCGGCAATGGAAAACGGTGTTCTTGCATTAGGCACAAATTTAACTGTTGCCTATATGAGTTGGGCGGGTTTAAATTACGAGGACGCGGTTGTTTTGTCTGAGCGTGTTGTTCAAGATGATTTGCTTACATCTATTCATATTAATGAATATGATGTCGAAGTTTTGGAAACAAAGCTGGGTCCGGAAGAAGTTACTTGTGATATTCCAAACGTTTCTGAGGAGGCACTGCGCAATCTTAACGAAGACGGGATTGTAACTGTTGGTTCAAAAGTACATGCTAATGATATTTTGGTAGGTAAGGTTGCTCCCAAAGGAGAAAAGGAATTGTCTGCGGAAGAAAGGCTGCTGCGGGCTATTTTTGGTGAAAAAGCGCGGGAGGTAAGGGACAATTCTTTGCGTCTGCCCCACGGAGAGCACGGTACGGTAATTGGTGTTCGTACACTAACTTCCCAGGAAAATGACGAGCTTAAGCCTGGAGTTATTAAAGTTATCCGTGTTTTAGTTGCTATGCGCAGGAAGATTATGGTTGGTGATAAATTAGCTGGCCGGCACGGGAACA
Source organism: uncultured Candidatus Saccharibacteria bacterium (assembly GCA_964423535.1). Classification (GTDB taxonomy): domain Bacteria; phylum Patescibacteriota; class WWE3; order JAUXAW01; family CAYREW01; genus CAYREW01. Next base: position 10,471 of record CAYREW010000005.1, on the reverse strand, counting down.
AAGGAGTTATTTCCAAGATTGTCCCTGTTGAAAATATGCCTCATTTTAAGGATGGCACTCCTGTTGATATTATTTTAAATCCTATTTCTATTTTGAACAGGATGAATTTGGGGCAGGTGCATGAAACTCACTTGGGATGGGCTGGAGATGTTTTGGATGAGACATACGAAGTTCCCTGTTTCTCTTCCAGTTATAAAGAAGAAGATATCCGTGCCGAACTTAAGGAAGCAGATTTGCCTGTGTCCGGCAAGACGGAGTTAATTGACGGTCGCACAGGTAGGTCTTTTGACGGTGAGGTTTTGGTTGGTAAAACATATATTTTAAAGCTCACCCACTTGGCGGAAGACAAAATGCACGCCCGTTCAATTGGTCCTTACACTTTGATTACTCAGCAGCCTGTTGGTGGTAAAGCTCAGTTTGGAGGTCAGCGTTTTGGTGAAATGGAAGTTTGGGCGCTTGAAGCGCATTCTGCAGCCCACGCTTTGCAGGAAATGCTTACTATAAAATCAGACGATGTTGTTGGCCGGCGTAAAGCTTATGATGCAATTCTCCGCGGTGAGGAAATTCCGGAGGCAAAGACTCCGGCATCGTTTAAGCTTCTGGTTAGGGAAATGACTGGTTTAGGTTTGAATATTGAAACATTAGGTGGAGAGGAAGATAGCTTTGAGCTAGATAATTAAAAATGGCAACAAACGAATTTCAAGATTTTGACAAATTAAGGGTAAGGTTAGCTTCAACAGAAGAGATGTTGGATAAATCTCACGGAGAAGTTAAATTACCAGAAACTATTAACTACAGGACCTTTAAGCCTGAGAAAAATGGATTATTTGATGAACGTATTTTCGGTCCCACCCATGATTTTCAATGCTACTGCGGTAAGTATAAAGGTGTCCGCTTTCGCGGTGTTGTCTGTGACAAATGCGGTGTGGAAGTTACCCATTCAAGGGTTCGGAGGGAAAGAATGGGGCATATTAAACTTGCTTCTCCTGTTGTTCACCCCTGGTTCTTTCGCGGTGTTTCTTCCAAATTGGGTCTGCTTTTGAATATTCCTTCTAAATCTCTTACCGGTGTGATTTATTTTGCCAGCTATTTAGTTATTGATGTTGATGATAAGAAAAGAGAGAAAGTTCTTGATTCTTTGAAAGAGGAACTTGAAAAGGAGAAGGAAAAATTGGAGAAAGAGGTGGAAGAAAAAATTGAGAAGAAGAAAGAAAATGTCGAGGCGGGGGCAGAATCTAAAAAAGATGCTGAAGGCGGGGACAGAGAGTTTGCCGGTGAGGAAAAAAAGCTGCGATTAAGGAAAGAAATTGCTGCTCTGGAATCAGGTTTGGAAATGGAAGTCAAAGCACTGCAGGAGAAATACGCTGCTGTACGAAGGAGAATTAAGAAAGTGGAAGAAAGCTCTGTAATGAGTGATGCAGTTTACTCTGAATACAAAGATAAAATAGACCAGTTTGCTGAAGTTGGTATAGGTGCGGAAGCAATTAAACGCGTTCTGGAGGAGATGCATCTTAAAAAAGAAGCAGCAAGACTTCGGGAAGAAATGGAAGAAATGAGTAAGACGAAAAAACGCCGTGCTTCCAAACGCTTGCGGTTGTTAAGGATGTTGATTGAAGCTGAGGTAAAAGCACCCTGGATGGTTTTGGAAGTGATACCTGTTATTCCTCCGGAACTGCGTCCTTTGGTTCAGCTGGAAGGCGGCCGGTTTGCAAGTTCTGACTTAAATGATTTGTACCGCAGAGTTATCAACCGTAACAACCGTTTGGCTAAACTGAATGAACTTGGTGCTCCGGAAGTTATTGTAAGAAATGAAAAACGCATGCTTCAGGAAGCGGTGGATTCTTTAATTGACAAGTCGCGCACCGGCAACCGCCAGCGCCGCGGCCGCCGCGAACTAAAATCTCTTTCTGATATGCTTCGCGGTAAAAAAGGCAGGTTCCGCCAAAATTTGCTAGGTAAGCGTGTTGACTATTCCGGGCGTTCAGTAATTGTTGTTGGCCCTGATTTAAAGCTTAATGAAGTTGGTCTTCCAAAGGAGATGGCTTTGGAATTGTTTAAGCCCTTTGTTCTTAAAGAAATTTACGAGCGCGGTTTGGCACCTAATATTAAAGCAGCTAAATACTTTTTGGAGGAGCGCAGCGCCGAAGTGTGGGATATTTTAGAAGAAAAAACTAAAGATTATGGAGTTATGCTTAACCGCGCTCCTACTTTACACCGTTTAAGTATTCAGTCCTTTTATCCCAAATTAATTGATGGAAATGCTATCCAGCTGCATCCCTGTGCCTGCGCTGGTTTTAACGCCGACTTTGATGGGGACGCAATGAGTGTTCATGTACCTTTATCCCAGGCAAGCCGTGCAGAAGTTGAAGAAGATATGCTTTCTATTTACAACTTGCTAAAACCTGCGGATGGGCGGATTGTTGCTAATCCGTCTAAAGATATGTTGTTGGGAGTTTACTACTTTACAAGTTTGGCTCACAACAATAAGGCGGGAGAAAAAATTTATGCTGACGAGTTAGAAGCTCTTCTAGCTCAGGAAAAAGGACTTGTCTCCTGGCGACAGCCTGCTAAGGTGCGTATTGATGGTGAAGTTTTGGAAACAAGCTGCGGCCGTATTTTATTTAATCAAGAACTTCCCGAAGATTACAGCTACCAGAACAAAGCGTTTGACAAATCGGGAGTTAAAGATCTTTTGGAAGATATTTATGAAAATTACGGTAGGGAAGAAACTGTCAGATTAATTGATGCTTTAAAGCGATTCGGATTTACGTACGCTACTGCTTCCGGTGCTTCTGTTGGTTTGGAAGATTTGGAACCGCCGCAGAAAAGGGAAGAAGTATTGGAGAAAGCTAATAAACGTTCACAAGAAATTCAGCGCAACTTAAAACTCGGTTTAGTTACAAAACAGGAAAGTAAACGGTTGTCGGAAGGTGTTTGGTTAGAAACAATGAACAATTTGGGAGAAATTGTTTGGAATGAATTGGAGCCCGGCAGTCCCGCACGTATTATTATTGATGCAGGTGCAGCACGGGCAACTAAAGATCAGATGAACCAGATTTCCGGTATGAAAGGTTTGGTTGCTGACCCGACAGGGGAAATTGTTGACCTTCCTATTCGTTCCAATTACCACGACGGACTTTCCGGATTCGAATACTTTGCCAGTGCTCGTGGTGCCAGAAAGAGTTTGGTTGATATTGCGCTAAAAACCGCGGATGCAGGGTACTTGACACGCCGTTTAGTTGATGTTGCCCAGGATGTTCTTGTTCGAGAAGAGGATTGCGGTACAAAAGATGGAATTGAAGTTCATCGGGATGAAGAAACTATGCTTTCCGGTTTTTCTGAACGGCTTGTAGGCAGGATAGCAGCTAAGAGTATTGGCAAAATTGTTAAACGTAACGAGCTGATTACAGAGGAAAAGGCAGAAAAAATCAGTGCGGATAAAAGTATTGAATCAGTGATGTTGCGCTCTCCGCTTACTTGCGAAACTTTGCACGGGGTGTGTTCCCAGTGTTATGGAATTGATATGGGGGAAAACGCTATGGTGGAAGTAGGAACTCCTGTTGGTGTTATTGCTGCGCAAAGCGTTGGCGAACCCGGTACGCAGTTAACTTTGTGGGCGAAACACGCCGGCGGAATTGTTAGGGAGAAAGAGGTTACGCAAGGTCTTCCGCGTGTTGAAGAGCTTTTTGAAGCTCGCACACCAAAGTCCAAGTCTATTATTAGTGAATTGGAAGGAGAAGCTGAAGTTGTGCAGAAAGACGGTAAGGATTATGTACAGGTTAAAGCAACAAAAGGGGATGAAGTTGTTGTGGATGACTATGCATTGTCTGACGACGATGAGTTGATTGTGGAGTCCGGAGACAAGGTTAAAAAAGGTCAGGCTCTTACCCGCGGTCACAAAGACCCGGAAATATTAATGGAGATTTTAGGACTTGAAGCAACGCAAAAATACATTCGCGAAGAAGTTCAGCAGGTCTATTCGTCACAGGGAATTAAGCTGGATGATAAACATGTGGAAGTTCTGATTCGCCAAATGTTTTCTAAAGTGAAAATTGATGATCCCGGTGATGCAAACTTTATTTTAGGGGATTTGGTTACGCGCGACTCTTTTGTTAAAGAAAACAGCAAAGTTATTGAGCAGGGCGATGACCCGGCGGAAGGACACCGCGTTATTTTAGGAATTACACGTTCTGCTTTGCTTACTGATTCATTCCTCTCAGCAGCATCTTTCCAAAGTACAACAAGAGTTTTGACAGATGCAGCTCTTTCCGGTGCAGTGGATCCATTGCTCGGGCTTAAAGAAAATGTTATTATAGGAAGGGTGATTCCTGTTGGAGAAAGAGCCCGCCTGGACAAGGAGGAAGATGTTGAGGATGAAAAGATAGAAAAGATTGAAAAAGAACTTGTTGCTGAAAAGGGAGAAGCGGAGAAGTAGATTGTTAATTACTAATTAATAATTACTAATTACTAATTAATAATTGCAGAGGTGCTCTCTGTTTTTAGCAAGTTCTTTATGTTTTTTAATTAGAAATTAGATATTAGAAATTAGAAATTTCATTAATATTATGCCAACCATTAATCAACTGGTCCGTAAAGGACGTAAACCTAAAAAGAAAAAAGTTAAGAAAAGGGCGCTTAAACATTATTATTCTTCTACAAAAAGGAGGATGAAAAGCCAGCCGGCACCGTTTAAACGTGGTGTTGTTCTGCAGGTGAAGACTATGGCGCCTAAAAAGCCTAACTCCGCTTTGCGGAAGGTTGCCCGTGTGCGGTTGTCCAGCGGTGAAGAAGTTACCGCCTATATTCCCGGAGAGGGGCATAATTTAGCTGAACACGGTGTTGTTTTAGTTCGCGGCGGACGTGTTAAAGATCTTCCCGGTATTAAATACACATTGGTGCGGGGACATTACGATTTAGCAGGTGTTGAGGGACGAACTACCGGTCGCAGTAAGTATGGAACTAAGGAAGGTGGCGGTATAGGGGCGGGGGGAAGGGAATCGGCTGGTGCAGCACCCTCCCCGGAGGAATAAAACAGGTTTGAAATTTCTAATTTCTAATATCTAATTTCTAAGGAGCTATGCTGTCTAGAAATAAAGGTAAACTCTTGCTAGCTTTTAATAAATAATTAGTAATTAGTAATTAGTAATTAGTTATTTTACTACTATGCCAAGAATAGCGAAAAAAGTAGAAAAACGAGAAAGAGATGTCGATGCTGTATATAATTCAACTTTAGTAACCAGATTTATAAATCTGGTTATGGAGCGTGGCAAAAAAAGTGTTGCTAAGAAAATTGTTTACGGAGCTTTGGAAAATTTAAGTAAAGATAAAAACGAGGCGGTTAAAATGCTTGAGCAGGCAGTGTCTAATGTTGCTCCTCGCCAGGAAGTCCGTTCACGGCGGGTTGGGGGTGCTACGTACCAGGTTCCTGTACCTGTCAACAGAGACAGGTCAATTACTTTAGCTGTCCGTTGGGTTTTGCAAGCGGCAAAATCTAAAAAAGGTGTTCCAATGGTTGTCTCTTTAACCAGAGAAATTAAATCTGCTTACAATAATGAGGGAGAGGCTGTTTCTAAACGTGAAACTATGCACAGAATGGCACAGGCAAACAAAGCCTTTGCACATTTTAGATGGTAGCGTAGTGCTTGTTTTTCAAACTTTTTCTCCTCTGTAGTTTAAGACGAAGTATGTTTGATTGTTATCCTGCTAGCTTGTTAACCTGCTAAAACTGATATGTTGTTGCTTCAAGAATTTTTAACTCTTTCCACATATAATAATTTGTAAGTGTTGAACGTAAATTGTGGGTGCATGCAGGCTAACAGAATAGCAGGGTAACAGGATTAGGGCGAAACCCAGCTCTTTAACTGGGTTTGTTTATCTACATAACTTTATTCTTTTTGACTTTTCCTTGTTTCTATGCTACGCTTTGTGAAAATGATTAATATTCTTACCCAATATATGTGGATTGGGATTACAATATGGTTAGCTATTCTTACTTTCTTCTTTGTCCGCTACATAAAACATTACCAAAAATTAACCCGCTCCCCGGCAACTCACGAAGACTTAAAAACATTATTGGAAAAATACAGTAGTGAAGTTGCGGAAGCTTTGAATAATATTGAAAAGCTGGATGAGAGACTTCAATTTATTGAGGAAGACAGTTTAAAACACATCCAGAAATTTGCTGTTATTAGATTTAATCCATTTGATGATGCCGGTGGTGACCAATCATTTGCTGCTGCTCTTTTAGATAATGAAGGAAATGGTTTTATTATTTCCAGTTTGCATGGTAGAGAGGCTACGCGGGTTTACGGTAAGCCGGTGGAAAAAGGTAAGCCTGTTAATTATGGGTTTTCAGAGGAGGAGGAGAAGGTTGTAAGGTTAGCATTGGAAGAGTAGCGCAATTTATTGCGCGCTCCAGGAAAGAAAGGCTGAATCGCGCGGAAGCCGGCGCGGAATTATGCAGAGCCGAGTCGGGTTAGTAAAATAGCGGTAGGCACCTAAACTAATCTGCGGTTGTAAGTATCCTAAGTATTGTAATTTAGTATGAAACTTAAACAAAAATACCAGATCACAAAAATAAAATTTCTCAGTTGGCTGAATGCACTGCCTAAAGATAAACGGACAGCCTTTCTTGTTGGTGCCGGGTTATTAGGTGTGATTTTAGTTAGCCTTATCGGCTACGGCAGTTATTCTTATTGGTACTGGAATGTCAAAGCTGCGCCGCGGAAAAATTGGTCGCAGGAATTTCCTTCAACAAATAATATAAGTGTCCCACCTACGCAAAAGAAAGACCAGCCTTCTCCCTTGAACGGTCTACTTTATACTAAAGAACAAGCAGAAATATTTATGAACAGGAAGCCGCTTGCAATTATGGTTAATAACCATGTTGAAGCGCGTCCGCAGTTTGGGTTGTCAAAAGCGGATTTAGTTTACGAAACAGTGGCTGAGGGCGGGATAACAAGATTTTTAGCAGTTTTTCATTCCCGGGATGTGGAGAAAGTTGGTCCTGTTAGGTCTGCCCGAATTTATTATATAGACTGGGCAGCAGAGTTGAATGCTTGGTTTGCGCATTGGGGCGGTTCTTATATGGATGCTGATGATAAAGAGAACCAGGATAATCCCAATTATGATTTTACTTGTCATCCGGAAGCGGATTCTTATGCTTATATTAATGAGCTTGGTGTACCTTCATTAGACCGTGCCTGGCTGGGAGAAACTGCTTATTGGCGTGATACTTCCCGCAATGTTGCGTTGGAACACACCGGCTTTACCTCGACTCAGAAATTGTGGCACGAAGCACCGAACAGGTATCCGGAGAAAGGGTGGCGTGAGTATAGGGAAGTTGAGCGTTGGTTGTTTAAAGATGATGCAGAAAAATTTGAACGCGGACCTGCTGCTAAAGTAAATATTGATTTTTGGCAGGGTTATCCTAATTTTGATGTAGTTTGGGAATACAACCCGTCAACAAATTTATATACGCGCTACCAGGGAGGAAAATTGCAGGCTGATGCCGGTGCAGACAATGCGCCTATTGAGGCAAAAAATATAGTTGTCCAGTTTGTAAAGCAGAGTTTTTTTAATGATCAGAAAAAGCATATTAAATATCAGACTGTTGGGACCGGCGATGCGCTGGTGTATTTGGACGGGAAGGAAGTTCAGGCGGAGTGGCACAAAGGCAGTCCGCGGGAAAGGACAATTTTTTACTACGCACATACAGCAGACCCGATTGAATTTAACAGAGGGCAAATTTGGGTGGAGGTAGTGCCTAGTGGCAGCGCAGTAACGTATAAATAATACCCGCCAACGGCGCTGTGTCGGTTCTCTGAAAGAGGTCGGCCTCTGGCCGAAACAATTAACACAATGCTTGATCAATTTTTTATTTCCAAAGTACGAATAAAAATACTTAAACTTTTCCTTACTAATCCCGGGGAGCGTTATTATGTGCGTGAAATAGAGCGGGCTGTGGATGAGGAAATTAACGCAGTTCGCCGTGAGCTAGCCCGGTTGTTGGAAATAAAACTGCTTACTAATGAAAAGCGCAGCAACAGGCTTTATTATCAGGTAAGGGAAGATTTTCCTCTTTACGATGAATTATTAGGAATGATTGCAAAAGAATATGGTATTGGAGCGCGTCTATTAAAAGAAAAAAATAAGCTGGGTAATATAAAATATGCGTATATTACCCGCTCCTTTGCGCTTGGCAAGCAGGCTAAAGATCAGGATGTAGATTTAGTTATTGCTGGTGATGTTGAAATGGATAAAGTAAGGAAATTTGTGAAAAAGGAGGAAGCGCGTGTAGGTCACGAAATAAACTACACAGTAATGAGTGAAGATGAGTTGTCTTTGCGTAAGGATCGAAAAGACAGATTTTTAATTAGAGCTTTTTTGCAGGGTAAAATAATGTTGATCGGCAATGAAGACGAGATGATGCGTTGAAGCGAAATGACAAGAATGGAACATATTTTTACGGATAAAACAGGTTAAAATCCGTAGCTGCGGGGCATGCCCCGCCTCCTCTATGAGTAAACAAAAACTAATAAAAACCGGCAACAGTGCTGCAGTTACAGTTCCTGCTGAGTTTGTGGATGCGCTGTGTCTTCGTGTAGGAGATAGTGTGGAGGCAGAGCTAAATTACGAAACAGGTGAAATCACCTACAAATTCCCCAACGACCGCCAGCTTAAACTCGCCAAATCGTGATTAATCGTGATTTTTTCTCCCCTTACCTAAAGCCCGGAAACAGAGCCTCGCTCTGTTTACCCCTTTGTTATGGGGATAATTTGGCAGTTGTTCAAAATGTTGTACTCTGGTTAAATTAGTTTAAGTTTAAAACTGCCCAATGAGAATGAGAAAGTTAGCTCCTTTCTTACTATTAATTTTGTTTTTTATTTCCCCTGGTGTTGTTTTTGCTTCAAATTCTCTTTGGCTTCCTTACAAAAATGTTTCCAGTTCTGAAGTTTCATCTTCTAGGCCGGATTCAGTTGTTGATGCAAATAATTGCTTGCATGTTGTTTGGGAGCAGGAGGATGGAATTTATCACCGTTATTTATGTTCCGGAATTTGGAGTGATGCAATTCGTCTAAGTACAGAAGGTGTGCACAGCCACAGCCCGCAGATTTGTACCGGTTCGGACAGGCTGGTTTATGCTTTTTGGACAGAAGTTTCTGATAATGGAAATTATCTTTACACAGCTTCCTGGTCCGGCGGTTGGGATAATCCAATTGCAGTAGTGGACAAAGTTGTACAAGAAGGTAAAATTGCCTGCGGCAATTCTGTTTACTTCGCTTGGACAGAGAGTAAGAAAAGAAATCTATATGTCAGCTCCGGTTTTGACAGCACTGCTGATTTGATTGCGGAAGATGTTAAAGCAGATTTTTCTATTGGTGCATTTGGTTCAACAGCTGTTGTTGCCTATCTGGGTAAGGAGGGTAGTGAGCATTATGCCGCGGTGCGTGTTAAGGGGGAGGGTTGGGGTAATGAACAGCGGATCAATTTTGGTTCCAGCCCCCGGTTTGTAGAACATCCGCACGTGTTTATGAGCAGCGCTGGTACATTTTTAGGTGTTCAGGTAGATACAGAGGGCGGGGCAGTCACCCGTGTTTATCAATCTACTGGGAGCGGATGGGAGCTATATGCTGAACAGGCAACTGGCTTATGCTTTTATGATTTTTGTATTGATGCTGACGGTGTTTTGCATTTACTTTACGAAGTTTGGCCAGCTTACCGCGGTGCCAATATTCGTTATCAAAGTTTAGGTAGGGACTGGTCTTCCTACACCAATATTTCAAGATCTAGGTATTACAACTCCTCACACCCGAGTTTAGGATTGACAGATTTCGGAGTGAAATATGCTGTTTGGCAGGAAGCAAGCGGCGGCTGGGGAGATTATTCACAAATTGTTTTTTCCAAAACATTTGATTACCGTCCGGTCCTGTTTATTCCCGGAATTGCAGATAATGCCTCCAATTGGCGGTTGGGTAATAAATCTGCTTATGTTCAAGAATTGATGGACTTGGGTTATCCAGAGGAAATGATCCGTGTTTTTGGAGATAAAGTTAACTACAATATTTATAATGATTTAAGCTTTACTGCCGGAGCTTTGCGAAATGCTGTTATTGAGCTGAGCGATCAATACAAAGATTGGGGTGGCGATGGAAAAATAAATGTAGTAGGCTATTCATTAGGAGGAGTAATTGCACGTGAATATATGAAGCAGTTTGCAGATGACCACCGTGTAGCGAAGTTAGTTACGATTGCAACTCCGCATAAAGGTGTTTGGCCGTTGACAGGAGATAACTTTTTTATTCTGTTGGATGACTACGGAATTGATTTTGGTGATGATTTACGGCAAGAGATGGACAGCGAACTTTCAGAGCTTTACTCAATGCTTGGATTTGAGGGGATTAATTTTGGCAGTACTGCAATGCAGCAGCTCCGCCCCGGCTCGCCTTATTTAGCGGAGCTGAACAGCCG
>CAYREW010000004.1:5099-29006 GCA_964423535.1 uncultured Candidatus Saccharibacteria bacterium | reverse complement strand
AGTTTTATTACTGTTCTACACATCGCAACTTTAATTATTTTAACAGGTAAATGGTATAAAGCTCAACTGGAAATTAACGAGGAAACGGAAGAACTTAGAAACTAAGAAACTGAGCAACTAAAAAACAATTTTAATGCTGCTAGTCCTTCGCAAAAGTAACTGCCCACACCGCCTCCGCCCCTCCCCTTTTTAAACAATCACAACACGCGTTTAAAGTAGCACCGGTTGTGCAAACATCATCAATCAAGATAAATTTTTTACCTTTTGCAAAATCTTCCTTTTCCTCAACCAGCTTAAATGCAGAAGAAACATTCTGTTTCCGCTCATCTTTATTTAAGCCTGTCTGCGAAAAAGTATAAGCAGATCTTATTAGTAAATCAGAAACTACAGATATCTGCCACAAGTTGGAAAGAGCATTGGCAATTAACTCCGACTGGTTAAAACCGCGCTGCAGTCTTTTAAACCAGTGCAAAGGAACAGGAACTAAAATAAAATCTGAAAAGGTGCTTAAATCATCGCTAAAAGAGTCGGCTATTAACCCAGCAAGCACTAAAGATACATTTTGACAATTTTCGTACTTGAAGGAGTAAATTATTTTTTTTGCTGTCTCCCCATATTCATATGCAGACCATAATCTGTCCAAACCCCGGGCTCGTGAACAGCGAGCATGCGTAAATCCAGCAATAGAAGGTTTCCCACACTTTAAACAAAGACCTTTGTGCTGTACCAAATTACTGTAACAATCAAAGCAAAGGTAATTACCTATTTTAGAACAACAAGCACACCTAATTGGCCAAAAGAGGTCTAAAAAAATATTAAAAGAAAGTGTCCACAAGTTATTCACAAGAGGTCTTTTCACTTTACCTGTGAGCTTTGCCGGCATCATATCTTGTAGTATTAGAGGTTAGTTGTCTGATAGTCTTATTTACCCGATTAATCTTTTGTTACGGAATGCTCTTCCTGATCCAGATTTAAGGTACTCCTCAAAACTAAGAGCCTGGGCTTTTGATTTAAATGAGCAATACCAAATAAGCTGAACAGGTCTTAAATCCCTAGTAGAGGAACATTTTCCTTCTTTGTGATCTTGAAGCCTTCTTTTTAAACGAGGGGAGGATCTTGTATATATAGATTTATTAGATAACAAAAGGAGATATACAAAATACATAGTAATAATCATCAATTGCCCTCCTTCGCTTTACTTGCCTACGGCAAGAAGCTTCGGCGGGCACCCTCCGCCCTAAGACCATCGGTGGCGAAGGCCATCCTCCGGATGGCCTGCCATCCGAAGCCCGTAAGGGCGTAGGATGGTGGAGATGGGCGGAATTGCACCGCCTTGTTGAAAGTTCTTTTCCAGTATGTTTACAAGCATAGCTAGTTGATATTGCGTAATAATCTGCCAACTAGCAAACAATAATTAATACGCTATCCCATTTGTAGTGTCGATTAAAAAGAGGAATAACTCCTTTTTAACCCAATCTTGGCTTTATGTTGGGTTATAAACCTCACCAAGAAAAAGTTTAAAACCCACCCACTTTACGCGTAAGCGTAAGCAGGAGTAGCTTTTTTATTGTTGGCAGCTATTTGCCGTTGACCAAAATTTATATTGCGGGTTTGGCCATCCGCAGCTTGCATTCCAAAAAATCGCTTCCAAGCGAGATCTTTTTCATCCCCTTGCCGCCCTTTAGGCGGAAAATCTAAATTCGAATACCAAAACTCGAAACGTTTCGTATTTCGTGCTTCGGATTTAGAGTTTTTTAAGGTTCTCTTTCTTTAACTGCTCGATCAATACGACGTTCTATATCTTTTTTCTTCTTAGCTTCTCTTTTATCCCATTTCTTCTTCCCCTTCCCTACCCCGATTTCCAACTTTATTAAACCGTTGCGCAGAAGAGCTTTAAGAGGGACAATTGTTCTTCCTTTTTGCTCAGCAAGCCCGCGCAGACGCTTAATTTGGTTTCTCTTTAATAACAACTTCCGCGTCCGCTCAGGATCATACCGGCTACCACTAGCATATTTATAAGCAGAAATATGAGCACCTATTAAATAAGGCTCACCACCTATAATATTAACATAACTTCCGGTTAAATTCATCCTCCCGCGGCGCGCTGACTGCGCTTCTGCCCCGGTTAATTTTATTCCTGCTTCATACGTTTCTTCTATTTTATAGTTGTATTTTGCTTTCCTATTTACAGCAATTGTTTTTTCGTGCATAACTACAGTTTAGCATAGAGCTAAACAGCCGGCAGCTAGACAGCTGAGCTGTCTGCGAAAACAGATAACAGATACCTGGAAACGGGGTAAAAAAATAGAGGATATGTTTTATTTGTGACTATTCGTTCTATTAGTGTGTTTCAACAAAATGCTCGAAGTGTTGGCTTTCTTGTTGGTCCCCCCTCAAATAACCAACGTTAAGCAACGCAACACTTCGAGCTAGAATTAAATCAGCTACCTACCTGCACGATGCAACAGCAAGTCCCAGTTCATCCAAACTGAGAGCGGAACGTGACAACTTCTTCTGCGGTTTTGCCTCCTTAACCGGTTCGGAAACACCAAGAGGCGGTGGTGAGAAGACCAAGATCTCCTCCTGCGTCAACCATACCTCCCGATCATATGTCCCAACAGGCTTACCGTTAATATAAAAAGGCCGCCCTTCCGGAGTTGTAACCGTGACTTGCACTGCGCAGGACCTCATTGCATCAATGTAACTTGGGCAACAGATCCCCACAGGTGCTACAACGAGAGCTGTACACATTTATCTGTCTCCTTTGTTGTTGTTGTTGTCTTTCTCCTTATTAATACAAGGTTGAGGGGGTTGTGAAAAAGATTATAACACAAAAAACTCAACCAAGCATGCGCTGTAACCGCGCCGAAAAAGAATTACACGGAACAATGGGCCCCAGACACCCTATCAAAGAAATACAGAATAAGGGAATTTAAAGGAAGTGTTTTTAATTATTTAGACCAAAGGTATAGAGAGAATTACTGCAGCGGAGGTACAGCTTGGAATTGCCTTCATCCAAAAGTAAATTTTCACAAGTACCTAAATCGCTTTCCCAAACGTACTGCTGTTGGTAGCGGCCTTCTTTATCAAGTAAAACAACCCGATTATTACCAGAATCCAAAACATAAAGGTAGCGGGAATCAACAGTGGTTACTAAATCTGCCGGTTGAACAAAAGATTTATCCAGGTTTTTAACACCAAACTCGACTTTTTCACCACCCCCGAACTTGAACAATGAAGCATCGGAAAGCAAAACAAAGATATTGCCGTCTATTGTTAAAGCAACCGCAGATGACAAATCAATATCTTCCTCTAACCAAGGGGTGGAATCAGAAAAACCTGAGTTTGCAAATGTAAATTTATAGATTTGTGAATCTGAGGTACTTAAAATATAAAGATTGTCCAAATACATAGACATATCAGCCCAAGCTTTGTCTGCCGGAAGTTCAGCTACTCCTGTGCTAATAGAGCTGTCATCCACATTTATAGAATTAATAGAATTACCTGACAAGTAATAGACAAGCTTATCTGTAGCCCAAAGCAAAGAACTATTAGTAACACTTCCAGACAGTCTCCCAATTTGCGGCTCTGAGTCCAAACTTACCTCATATATACGATTTCTCTCTTTATCAAGAGCATATACAGTATTTCTGGTCACGTTGATAGTAACATCAGCTAAGGAGACTGTACTTCCCTGTGCGGCAAAGTCATACACTAAAGAAGGCTCTGTTCTTGTTATGTTGGCAGCTTTATCAAACAAAGTTTCTAGATCCCGGCGAGCTTTTTCAAGTTCTTCCGTTTTTATATTATAGCCGGATACTTCATCCAATCCCTGTTCAGACTCTTCTAATAGTTTTCTTGCTTTAATATTATTAAGATCTAAAAGACTTTCAGCAGTTTTTAAATTATTGTCTGCCAACTCCAAAGCTTCCTTTACCGCTTCTGTTCTCAATAATGTACGGCGGCGACGGATAGTAAAAAAAGTAGAAATTATCAACGCTATGATTAAAAAACCTATTATTACCTGCGTGGATTGCGAAGAACGGGGTTTCAACATAACTTCAGGCTGTTTCTCCACATACAGCAGCTTGTTTCTGTTTAAAAAGGATTTAATAAAAACAGCAACTTTCTTCTTTAATTTAGAAACCAAATTAGTACCACGCTCACTTTCAGCAGTATCTTCAATATCAACAACTTCCTCGTGATCCGGGACAGCTTCTATATTAATAGTTAACTGCAGTACTGCCTCGCCGCTGTTATCATCCTCTGTTTTAGATTTATCATCTCCCACTTCCGCACCCTCAGTAACAAGGAAGACATCATCGCCGTTTTTTAAAATACCGGAAGCTGCAGTTATTTCCGGCTCTTCTCCTCCTTCTGCAATCAAACGGGTATCACCATCACGACGTAAGTAAACCTTGACCGACCCCAACTGCGCTAAATAAAGAACCTGCCCCCATAAAGAAACAGCAGCTAAATCAAAATCCAGCTCCATCTTACCGGGAAGCTCTGCTACCCTTTTAACCAAAAATTCTTGCGCTTCTCTTACTGCTTCCTCAAGCGCATCTAGAGGTGAACCTTCAACCTTTTGGTAATACACACCACGCAAAGTTTCCCAAAGATCCTCTCCCCATTCTGATAAATTGCTCTCCGCCTGGCGAGAAGAAAGTTGGACAACAGTATATAAAGAACCGCGCCTAGCAGCATCCTCAGACTTAGGAGGCTGATAAACAAAAGCTTCCGCCCATTTGCCATCAATAGAAAGAGGGCTCCCTAATAAACGCTTAACAGTTACAGTCAAATGCTTATCCATAAAAAATTAAAAAGCAAACAGAATTAAGAAAAAACAGAAAAGAGCTAAAAAAACATTAAGCACAGTTACTATACGTAAAACAGGCGATAGTGCTGTATGCAGTGTTTTAGTCAACTGCTGAACTTGCCTAACAACTACAAAGCTAAATAAAACATAGCTTAGAAGAAAAGCTATGAATATAGCTTTAATTGCTAAACCAGGCACTGTATTAATAAAATCCAACCCTGTAGAAACCGGAGCTATCACATAAGTATCCATTTAATTTTCGTGTACTATATCTGTAAGCTTATCGTGAACTGCAGCAGGGTGCGCTACATGCAAAAAGTCAAACCTTGCCTCCTGCGCTGCTGTTTGGACTAAAACATCCCCGTAATTAAAAATTGTTGCTGCTAAACCATAAACACGATAGGTAACATCCTGAACATGGTCTAAGGAAGCCTCTGTTATCTCCTTGTGCAAAAGACCGTAGAAATCAATATCAATTATACGTTTATTAGTAACAATATAGACATTAAAATACCAGTGTAAAAAAGACTCCAAACCATAAGCAAGGGTAATTAAATACCAGATAATTAACAGGATTAAAGTAAATTCCCTGCCTAACATATTGGACATGGAGAATCCTATTAAAAAGAGCACAGGAGTTGTAAGCATTAAACAAAGGAAAAAAAGCCACCCTGCATTACGCACCCAATGCTGCCTTAGTAATAAAACAATTTCTTCCCCATCCTGCCGGGATTCAAAATCAACATGGTTCGGTTTTTCCTGGTATGCAGCTACTAAATTTTTTACCATAAATTAGCAAAAACACTATTCCTCAATAATATCAACATAATCTGCGTAAACCCAGCCGGTATTCCCGTCCTCAAGCTGAATTTTAACCCAGCTCTCAGTTTCTTCTAAATAAAGATATTTAGAACCAACAGTGACTTTTGTTACTTCTACAGAATTTAAGGAAGGCTCCTGCCTAACACGCAGCCACCCTATCCCTGTACTTAAAACTAAAGCTTTTTTCTGAGTAGGAGAAACAGCCTGCCTTAAAGCAAGAAGTGCAGATTTCCCCTCTTCGGAAATTTCTTCTCCTGAAGAGCCCTGCCCTAAATAAGCAACAGCTACGGATTCCTGATCTGATTCCGAAACATTATCTAAAGAAATTTCCTTACCCTTGGAATTATAAATAATACCTCTATAATCTACAAAATAGCTAAAATCATCTAAATCCACTTCAAAAAGATCAATAAAAAACAGCACCCCTTTAACCCAAGAGGATGTATCGGAATATAATAAAGAATTATTGGAAGAGAAGTCGTATACTTTAAAAAAGTTTGTTGACACTGCCTTAACTGTACTTAACCTCTTTGGTGAATCCTGCGTCAAATCGACATCCACAGGCAGAAGCATTAAATCAGAGGATAAATAGGTACGGTAGCTTGGTGAAATTCTAAGATCAACTATTGAAGGACGATACCCCTCTTTTTTAACTTGAACAGTATGGGTGCCTGGACTAATATCAGAAACAACTAAGGGCGTAGTGCCTGCTACCTCACCATTAACAACAACCCCTGCTTCCTCCGGATCGGAAAGAACTGAAAGCATAGCAGGTCCAGCAGTTTTTTCCAACCACACAGTATCACCAAAAGAAAAGGCTTCTACAGAAGCTTGCGTACGCCTAACCACAGTTTCTGTACCTGAGGTCAGTGTAATTTGAGTAGAATAATCACCTATACTTAAGTTAGTCTCACCTGCAGAAACAGTTTTTGAGGAAAAAGGGGTCTGGCCAACAGGCTTGTTATTAAGTAATACAGTATGTGTTTGACCAGGAGTAGTAACTACCAAACCCGCCTGGCTTTTCTTTTGCCATAAACCTACTACGCGAAACCCTAAAAAAATAGAGGCTGTGGAAAATAAAATAATTAAAGCAACAAAACGCTTTTTCATTTAATTAAAAGTTTAGCATGAGGAATATGCAGGAGCAAACAAGAGAGCTGGTTGTTTCCGGGTTAATTTGTTACTAAGGTGCCTAATTTTTCTTCTATAGTCCGCCCATACCACCCATTCCAGCCATTCCGCCCATTCCGCGAGGCATACCTCCGCCTGCGGAAGGTTCGGAGGAGTCATCATTATCCTGAGGCAAATCAGCAATCAGGCATTCTGTTGTTAACAACATTTCCGCAGCAGATGCTGCATTCTGAAGTGCAGAAATTGTTACTTTTGCAGGATCAATAATCCCAGACTCAACCATATCCACAAATTCCAAGCTTAAAACATCAAAACCTACAGTTGCTTCTTTTTCCAATACTTCTCTCAACACCCAACCGGAATCAACCCCTGCATTTTCAACAAGCTTGCGAAGAGGCCTTTCCAAAGCAGAGTACAGTATATCAATACCAATCAGCACATCTGTTTCCAACTTATCCTCATTATCGGCACGCAAATCCTTTAATACCTCCCGTGCTCTAAGCAAGGAAACACCACCTCCAGGAACAACACCGGCTTCAATAGCTGCACGCGTAGCATTAACAGCATCCTCGACACGCGCTTTCTTTTCTTTAAGCTCAAGCTCTGTAGCTGCTCCAACATTAATAACAGCAACTCCGCCAGCCAATTTTGCCAAACGTTCCTGTAATTTTTCCTGCTCAAAATCAGAATCCGTCTCCGAAATCTGCTTTTTCAGCTGCTCTACCCTCTTTTTAATTTCAGCCTCATCTCCTTGCCCACCCACAACAACAGATTCTTCTTCAGTAGCAATAACCCTTTCCGCACGCCCCAGATCATCAACTACCGCAGATTCCAAAGTTCTTCCCATATCTTCTGATATAACATTTGCACCTGTTAAAACAGCAATGTCCGAAAGCATTTCCTTACTGCGGTCACCAAAACCCGGTGCTTTAATTGCTAAACAATTAAAAGTACCTTTTAATTTGTTTACCACCAATGTTGCCAGTGCTTCGCCGTCTATATCTTCTGCTATAATAACAAGGTTTTTTGAAACTTGAACAAAATTTTCCAACATTGGAAGAAGTTCTTGCATAGAAGATATTTTTTTATCAGTAAGCAAAATATAGGCGTCTTCAATAACAGATTCCATACGTTCGGAATCAGTTACAAAATAAGGGGAAACAAAACCGCGCTCCAGCTGCATACCTTCTTTATAATCAACCTCTATTTTTAAGCCCCTGCCCTCTTCCACAGTAACAACACCATTGTCTCCCACTTTTTCCAGTGCATCCGCAATTGTTTGACCAATTTCCGGATCTGCTGCAGAAATTGTTGCAATTTGCGCTTTTTCCTCTTTGGAAGAAACAGCATGCGCCAACTTCTCAAGTTCTTCACTCACTTTTTCCGCTGCCATAGAAATACCGTTCCGCAGTAACATTGGGTTTGAACCGGCAGCTATATTTCGCATCCCGTCATCAACAATTGACTTAACTAAAAGAGTAGCTGTTGTAGTACCATCACCGGCAACATCATTAGTAGTTTGCGCTGCTTCCTTAACAATTTGCGCACCCATGTTCTCAAAGGGGTTTTTTAAATCAATTTCTTTAGCAACTGTTACACCATCATGCGTAACAGTGGGAGCACCCCAGCTTTTTTCCAAGCCGACATTACGCCCTTTCGGTCCAAGGGTTGTGGTAACAGCACGTGCCATTTTATCTACACCCGCTTTTAGTTTTTTTCTTGCTTCTTCCGAATAGATTAGTTGTTTTGACATTTTTAGTATTAAGTAGTAAGAATTAAGTAGTAAGTAGTAACTAGTAAATATTAGGAACTTACCACTGCCAATATATCTTCACTCTTAACAATCAAATATTCTTTACCTTCAATTTCCACTTCATTACCTCCCCACTTTTTATAAATTACTTTATCACCTTTTTCAACAGGCAGTTTTACTTCCTCACCTTCAACAGTTTTCCCGGAACCAACAGCAACAACTTTTCCCTGCTGAGGCTTTTCCTTACTTGCTGTTTCCGGAATAACAATTCCCGAAGCAGTTGTCTGCTCCTCCTCCACAGGCTCTATTAGTACATTATCGTAAAGTGGTTTAATTTTCATTTGGCAATTATTACCCCCTATTGCTACTTAATTATATACTCTCTTTACATCTTGTCAAGTATTCATTTAAAAGCTTACTAGAGCGCTTTCCGGGGTGGAAAGCTGCTAAATTTTTCTCAACCTTTTCATTATTAATTTTGGAAGACATATACTTTTTCTGTGCGCGGTAAGCAAGGTTATCCAGAAAATCAAATAAAAGTTTAAAAACTATAAAGGGCTTAAAACTAATACTAGTGTTTTTTTCTGCTGGATCCAATGCTTTAGTCGAAAATGAAAAATTGGCCAAATACTCATTTACCCAAGAATTTGCTTGCAAAAATTGCTGGTAGGTATTATTCCTGTCAAAAACCGGAACTGCTTGAGCTACTTCGTGGGCGGTAAACAAATTTTTATCAGGAAATTCAAGACTTTCTGCAGTCAACCATAAATTAGGACAAATTTTGTCTTTTACGCATTTGGCACCACCGCGATAGTCGCCAAAAATTTTAAGCATAAAAACAACTAAAAGCCTAGTAGTCCACAACCTTTGCTCTGAAGTTACAATCAATAAATCAATGTCATCTTCCACCTCAGCATTGCGCATTGCTAAAGCACCAGTTAGACAAACCATTTTTATCCAAGGAATATATTTAAAAAACCCTACCCACTTATCAGCCTTCTGAACTTTTTCTTTTGAAATTTTTGAACGCTTTTCTCTTAAAGCAGGCAAATTATTCTTATTGCTGCAAAACCAAAAACCTTTACTAACACCGACCAGCCGGTCTTTATTCAACTTTTTCAAACTTTCCTTTATTAAATCCAAACTGTATGTTTTTGATGATATTAAAAATTTATGCACTTCTTTTTCTGTCAGCGGATAATCAAATAGATCCGAGTAAATTAGAGTTTTGAGGACTGCCTGCTGTAAAGAACGTTGTTTATTGGACATAGCAATATGGTAGCACAGAGAAACAGATACCACTTATGAATTTCAACCGCGGACCTTCGACTACAGCCTTCTGTTCCTCCAATTGCCTTGGAGCGCGACCTAACAGCTGTACTACATTGAGTTACACTGCAAAAGGTTGCTGCTCCGGGCAGAGAGCAACAGCCCCCCGCTCAAACCCTGATGTTCAGAATAACTGTAGGGTAGTCAGGATGACGGTGGCAGGTAGTCATTCCGGAATCCGAAAAGCGGCTACCTTAAGTTTTTTAATAATTCAAAAAGATCCAAAACAAAACACACAGTTTTGTTAAACTACTTACTACTATATACTATAAACATGCAAACACTACATCTCTACACAGACGGCGGAGCGCGCAATAATCCCGGACCTGCCGGTATTGGAATTGTTGTTAAAACAAAACAAGGGGAACCGTTATTAAGCAAAGGTTTCTACCTTGGAAAAAAAACAAACAACGAAGCTGAGTATCTAGCTTTACTACGTGGTTTAAAACTTATTCAGCAGTTTAACCCTGAAAAAGTAATCTGTTACCTGGATAGCCAGCTGGTAGCAAACCAGCTAAACGGTATATACAAAATTAAACAGAGTCATTTACAAAAATTAGCAATAAAAATATTTACAGAAGCAAGGAAGTTTAAACGCGTAGAATTTAAACATGTACCACGGGAAGAGAATAAAGAAGCGGATAAAGAAGTAAATAAAGCAATTGATGAAGCACTTGGATGCTAAAATACAAAGTATAAGGTGTTTGTCTACTCCTCAGTCAAATACAAATAAAAAGACAAACTAACAGCAGAAAGTAATAGTCCTAAAAGACCAAAAACCGCACTGTTTAATATAAACCGGGGCTTCAGCTCTTCTACAATTGGGTCATCAACTAAAGGATCTACATGAATAGCTTTGTCTCCTTTTTCATTCAACCTCTGCGAGCTTTGTTTGGTAGCATTTACTAAGGAATTAACTAGTGTTGCAGAAGTAGACGCATCTTCCCAATCCAAAGTAAGAGCTACAAGATTAGGTGCTGTTTTTTCAGCTTTTATGCGCGAACTTAAAATTTTTACCTGCTCTGTTCCTGATGGTAATCCGGCTAAAACCAAGGTGTGCAATGCTGTATCATAACTTTCCAAAAACCCGACCACTGTATCTGCATATTCCTGAGCAGTCTGCTGGGCATAATAACCTTCGTAGGTAAAATAGTTGGGGTTGGTTTCCGCAGCTTCGCGGCGAACAGCAAGAGTTGTCGAGGCTTTATACCTAGGTACTGATAAAAAACTCACTGCCAGCCCTAAAGCAACACAAACAGCTGTTACAGCCAGTATTACACGGTAGTATCTGTTTAGAAATTGTAAATAATCTTTAAGTGTCATAGTAACTTAGGTACATAATTACCTAAAACGTAACTACCTATATATTATTTGTATTTATCTATTGTGTCAATTAGTCTACTAGAAGCATTGCACTTCCTACATGTACACCGTATAATAAAAACACAAACATGTCTGCCCAAAACATAAAATGCTTAATTGCTGGCGGTGCTAGTTTTATAGGTAAAAATCTCGCTGAAGCTTTGTTATTCCACAACTGCAAAGTTATTACAATAGACGACTTGACCCACAGCAGCAAAGACAATATACAGCACCTAAAGGACAATCCTCAATTCACTTTTATCAAAGGTAATATTAATAAAGGCTTTCCCGAAGAAATAAAGGATTTGGAATTTGACGCTGTTTACCACCTCGCAGGAGTAGAAGACCACTCCTTAGACAAAAACATCAACTTGGATACGCTTAGGACCAATGCTCTTGGAACTATTAATCTATTAGAACTGGCAAAAGAATCGAGAGCGCGTTTTCTCTTTGCTTCCTCTATAGAAGTGTATTTAGGTCTTCTTTCATCACTAAATCTCGATAACTACTTTGGGGCAACAGAGAAGGAACAGAAAAAATATTCTTTAGCAGAAGCAAAACGATTTGGCGAAGCATTAATTTGGGAATACAGAAAAAAATACGGAGTAAACGCGCGGATTGTTAGATTAGGAGAAGTATACGGCCCGGGAATGGACTTAAAATCCAGCGGCTCTCTGGGTAGATTTTTAGAAGAGGTGTCAAAAAATGAAGCGCTAAACATACACGGTGACGGCTTAAAAAAAGAATACTACTCCCATATTAGAGACATTGTTTTTGGTCTGTACCAAGGAATATTTGCTAAAAATACTGCAGGAAAAATTTATCCACTAACAAATCTCAACGCTGTTACCGAGCTGGAACTGGCTTACCTTATACAAAACCTTGTTAAACCTAAACCGGATATTATTTTTAAACCTCCTCTAAAAGAAGTAGAAGTACCTGATTTAAAAATTATTGACGGGCAGCTGCAAAAGGACCTTAATTGGGAACCAAAAGTCCCATTAAAAGAAGGTATTAGAGAAACACTGGAAAGTTTGCAGGTGCAACTGGAAAAAGAAAAAAAAGAAATAGCTGAAAAAGAAACTAAAAAAGTAATTGAAAAAAAATCTCCAATTAAATTATCAGAAAAAGCAAAAAGAATTGCCAAGGCTACCAAAAATAAACTGGAAAAAGGAACTAGAAGCAAGGTTAAAGAAAGGCTGAAACCGGTAAAGAATTTTAACAGTTTTGGACCTGTTCCTAAACTATTAGCATTAGGAAGCGCACTATTAATTATTACAACAACAATACTGCCTTTTGCAGAAACTGGTTTTTGGGCATACAGAGGCTGGAAACAGTTAAATACTACAAAACAGAACCTGCTGACTTTAAATACGGAAAAAGCAATTAAAGAAAGTCAAAAAGCAGAAGAGTATTTACAAAAAGCACAAAACAGCTTTGCGCGTACATATTGGATTTATGCATTTTTAAACAAAAATTCTACAGCTGTGCAAACAGAAAAACTAATCCACGCAGCAAAAACCACTGCCAGTGCTGTAAATAACACAACCTATGGTTTAGAAGAGTTAAAAGAATTGACAAACATTTTTACAAAAAACAAAGATAAAGAAACGCAAATTGATTTCAGAGAAGTAAATCTAAATTTTGGACAAGCAAAAAGAAAATTACAATTAGCAGAAGCAGAAATAAAAGAAATAGAAACAGGCAAACTACCTAAGTTAATAAAGAGCAGACTGGTAACCAATAAAGAATTGCTAACAAAGCTAACAAAAAAGGTAGATACTCTGCAAAACGCAAGCAAAATCTTACCCACAGCACTAGGCTTTGAGGAACCGCAAACATGCTTAATCCTTTTGCAAAACTCCAACGAACTAAGAGCAACAGGTGGTTTTATAGGCAGCTACGGAGAACTAACTTTAAATAAAGCAAAAATTGAACAGCTTAAAATAGATGATATATACAACCCCGACGGTGAACTAGATAAAAAAGAAATTATTATTACTCCTCCCCAACCTTTAAAGGACCACTTAAAAGTTACCAACTGGCGTATGCGTGATTCAAACTGGGCAGTAGATTTTCCAACAAGTGCTAAAGCAGCGCAGGAATTCTATTACCTAGCTACAGGTGTTAATACCCAATGTGTAATAGGTATTGACCTGTTCCTGATAGAAAACTTACTTAAAATAACAGGCCCTTTAAAAATAGAGGATTTTGATGAAACAATAACTGCTAATAATTTATTTGAAAAGACGGAGTTTATAGTTGAAGCAGAATACAAACCAGGTTCGGACAAAAAAACAACTTTTTTATCTGCACTAGGTACTAAATTACTTAATAATATTTTTAATATTGAAGAAGAAAACTTAATTAATATGCTCAAAGCTATGGAAAATGCTCTCAAAGAAAAACATTTATTGATTTACCACAACAATATAAATATTAATAATATTTTAAACGAAGAGAATTGGAATGGTGCTGTAGCTGATACAACAGGAGATTACCTCTACACAGTAGATGCTAATTTAGGCGCAACTAAATCCAATTATTTTGTAGAAAGGAAACAAAAACTAGAAATACTTAATATTGATAGACAAGGAACTATAGAAAACACACTAACACTTACATACATACACACAGGTAAAAACAATACCTGGCCGGGAGGGCCGTACGACAACTACCTCCGCATTCTAGTACCAAAAGGCAGCTGGCTGAAAAGAGCTACCAAAACAACAAATGCACAAGACCAAAAAGGAGAAAACATAACAGACCAAATTGTAACCGGAGGCGAAGCAGGTAAAACTACTTTCGAAACATTTTTCACTTTGAATGCAGGACAATCTACAACCTTAACCTTTACATATAGAGTACCTGACAGTGTATATAAACCGCTTTCTACAACAGAATACAGTTTATACGTTCAGAAACAACCGGGAACAGCAAAAGATTCTTTCCATCTTGAATTTGTAATACCGTTTGGTAAAAATGTAACAGCTGTTCCAGAAGATTTTAGAAAAATAGGAAAAATAATGAAGCTGGAAAAAAGTCTGCTAACAGACTTAAATATAAAAATACCTTTAGAATAAAACAGGTTCAGCCAAAGGTTAACCTACCCCTGGTCGAGATCTGTGCTGAACAGTGCGGGGTTGCTGATGAAGCACTTAGCAAACAATTGACAACTGTAGGGAAAATTGTGTACAATATAGAAAGATGCCAGATCTTTTAAAAAACTTTTTACAAAACCAATACTGTAATAGTTGCGGTGAAAGATTAAAAGACGCTAATGTTGAAATACTTGCAGAAAGCGAAAATCATGTGTTAGCACAAATTGACTGCCCCCACTGCGGAGCAGAGCATATTGCAACAATTTCAGAGCAAAAAAGGAAAGAAAACAACATGGACAACAAAAAAAACACTCCTTTAGCAAACAGCACTCCAATAACCTCAAATGATGTTTTGGATGTACATAAATTTTTGCAAAACTTTGATGGAAACTACAGCAGCCTTTTCGGTACAGAGACAAAAAAGAAAAAGACCGGGAAAAAGAAAAAAAACATACAAAAAAAAGATAACCGCTATCTTTTTAGAACCTAACAAAAAACCAATATTTTCCTGCCTCTAACAAATTTAATGATTATAAAAGCAAAAGAAAGACAAATACTAGGTAAAAAAGTAAAAAAATTACGGAAACAAGGACAAATTCCTGCAGTTGTCTATGGTGGCGATATTGAATCAACACCAATAAAAATAGATAAAAGCGAATTTATAGATATTTACAAAAAAGCGGGAGAATCTACATTAGTGGATCTTGTAATGGAAAATAAAGAAGCAGGAAAAATATTGTTTGGTGATATCCAATTTGACCCAGTTACTGATGAAATTCTACATGTAGATCTAAAACAAATCGATCTAACAGAAAAAATAACAGCAACTGTACAAATAGAAACAGTTGGTGAATCACCAGCAGAAAAAAGCGGTGAGGGTTTTGTACTAACACTTAGCGACGAGGTTGAAATAAGATGTTTACCAACAGACCTACCTAACAAAATTGAAGTTGATGTTTCTGAATTAGAAGAAGTTGGCGAGGGAATTACATTTGCAGAACTAGATATTGACAAAGAAAAGCTTAAAATAGTTGACCAAGAAGAAGATGCATTAGTAATAAAAATTGCCCCTGCAGAAATGGAAGAGTTGGAAGAGCTGGAAGAGGTAGCAGTAGAGCCGGAAGAGGTTATTGCTACAGCTGAGAAAGGCATTGAAGAAGATTTGGAAAGGTTAGAAGAATCGGTAGAAGATAAAGTAGCGCAAGCTGGCGATGTGGAAGAAAAGAACAAGGATGAAATAGCAGAGGAAGAATAGATATATAAATACCAAATCCCGAATCCCAAGCTCCAAATAAATCCCGATACTCAAATCCCAATTCTCAAACCTACACTGTCTGAAGTTTGTGATTTGGTTATTGTTATTTGTTTTTTATTTGGGTTTTGGTGCTTAATTAACAAGCCCTTCTTCCTTTAATTTCAACATCAATTCCTCCTTTGTATTTGTTAAAACACTAGAAGAGCTTTCACCATGAACAGAAACCTCTGTAATAGCATCTTCAATTAAAGTTGAAATCGAATCAATCCCCGACCTGTTCTGGATAGGATAAAAATCAGAAGTCTTTGCCTGGCTTAACAAAGGACCTAACACCGGATCGTTAGCTAAATCAGCTCCTAAATCCTGCCGTGATGGAGGTTCTCCAAAAACACGAGCCATAGAACCCTGATTGAAAAACTCATACATATAATCTTGCGAAGCCATTTGCGACAATAAATCCCAAGCAACCGCTGTATATTCGGAATCGTTGGAAACAACCTCTACCCAAAAACTTGCCCAATTAGCAGTATTACCAGGAATTTGCGGTACACCAGCAACAGCAAAGTTTAAATTAGGATTAATACTTGTTATTTCAAAATACCGCCAAGAAGGAGCAAAAATCATACTAACCTGTTCCTGCGCAAAAGCATAAACAGAATTAGCAAATTTTTTATCCCATACATGGTCTTTATTAACAAAGTAGCTGTAAAAGGTCAAAGCATCTTGAGCCGGAGTAGTATCTAATTCTGTTGGAAAAACAATACCGCTTTGTAACCACATTAAACCTAAAATATCGCTGGCATGATCTACATTAGAAGCTAAACCTAAAGCAGCGCCAGCCCGGATCAAATCGTTACCCTCAGTCGAATCATAAACTGCAAGCTTTACAGCATCCTGCCTAAATTCCTCCCAGCTGGCAGGAGGAGATTCTATTCCAGCTTCGGCAAAATGGTCAACATTATAGTAAAGAACTAAGCCGTCATACTCTAAAGGTATTGCCCAAAGCTGTCCATCTACTTTTACACCATCCAACGCAACCGGGTAAAAAGTTTGACCAAACTCAGCTTCGGTCATTACATTACTAGGTATAGGAACTATTTCACTCATAAATTGAGGAATCCAAGATACATGAATACGGGCTATATCCGGTCCTGTACCTTCTTTAAACCGATTTAACAATGTTTTTCTGTAAAGGGATAAATCACTAAAAGACCTCTGGGAATACTCTATATTTACATTAGGGTAGCTTTCCTTATAATTGGAAAGCACTGGCTGCATAACCTCGGGAGGCTCCCACAAACCCCAATAAGTCAAATCAACATCTAAATTTTCTCTAGTGCTGGGTAAAAAAGGTATATTGATTTCGCCTAAAATAGGCAATGTACAACCTGTTAAAAAAGGTGAAAAAAAGATTAAAAGACTGACAACAAGTAGTTTGTATTTAGGCAGGTTTACTTCCATAAATAGATATATCCAGTCTAGACAATGCCAACCCGATTGTCAACCAAAATAAAAGCATGGTCTGCAGTAAAGTTAAAAAATAATGATCAAAAAGACCCAATAACATAACATGTAATAAGCTAACAAAGAACAGTAAACTGTTACTGTTTTTAGTAGTTAAATAATCTTTAAGAGACACATATAAAGAAAAGAAAAGTAAGAATAAAAAAATCAGACCTAAAAAAACGCCTGCTTCAGCAAAAATTAGTAAATAAATATTATGTACAGGTTGGATAAATGCACAAGGACCGGAAATACGTCCGTAAAACGGCAAAATACGTGTAAAATTATTAAGTCCCACACCAAACAATGGGTTATCTGCAAGTATTTTCAAACTGTATTTGTTTAATTCCACTCTTCGTACAAAAGATAATGAATTCTTCGCAAACAAAATAAAGGTACCTAAAACAGAACTGAACAGGAAACTTTTACTATTAGGATAAATAGATATTAACCAATAAGACAGGATAAACACACTTATACTAATAAAAGTCACTAACCAGGCAGATTGGGAAAATGTAAAAAAAAGTCCAAGAGAAAATAAACCAGAAAAAAGCAGTAAATAAAAAGACCTTTTTTTCCAATAATAATATAAAGTCCATAAAACAAGTAAAGATAAAAAACCAGCTAAAGCGTTAGGATGGGGAAAAGTTCCATAAGGTATAACTTTTAGAGCACCAAAAAAATTAACAGTAGCAACACGAAGAGTAGAAGAGCTAAAAGGAAACTCACCTAATAACCAGTAATGTGCTATAGATGATTGTTTAAACCATTGAGCTAAAACAATAAAAACCTCAATAACAGTACTGTACAAAAGAGGTTTAAAAACAAAGAAAAAATCTTTCTTTTTTAATAAATAGAAAGCAACATAAAAAGCAAATAATATATATAAAATTAAACGGAAAGTATATATATAGGAAGAAAAAGGTAATTTATGAATAAAAGCATGAGCAAAAAGTAAAGTACTAAACAAAACCCAAATAAAAATCAGTAAATTTTTATAATATTTACTTACCCAGGAGATTAAAAGAATAGCAAGTAAAATATCCACAACCCAAAGTTTAGGTATTAAATAATCTACTAAAATTCCATTCACATATGCATTAGGGGCATAAAAATGTTTAACATAATGAAACGGAAGTAGAAATAGAAGTGTTTGTATTAATAGGTTTTCCACAAATTAAATTTTACTACATAAGTTTTTAGTTTGTTAAATACGTAGTATTAGTAATAGTGTATGTTAAAAAGTTGATAAAGTATATTAGTTATTGTATTTGCGCTTTTTAGATCTAATTTGATTGTGGATTAGTTATTATGTACTTTAGTTACCCGCTTTTCTTAATTGTACTTTTTTTATATTTTTTTCTATTTAATTTTTTAGTACCTAGCTTTTGTTTTTATTACAGTTATACTGCTCTATAACAAAATTATTTGTACTGTTTTTATATGTAAGTAGGTATAGTGGATTACTTGTGGATAACTTTTATATAATTCTTAATTTCTTGTGTATAGTAGTTTTAAGTGTTAGAATACGCCACAATGTTGCAAACAGAGTTTTCTTCCGCAGTTAATCAAATATGTGCTGAAAGAGGTATAGCTTCCGAAACAGTTTTGGATACTATAAAAACTGCTTTGTTAGCTGCTTATCGTAAGGACTACGGTGATTTCGATATTGAAGAGTTGGAAATAGAGCTTGATGATCAGACTGGGGAAGCACGTATTTTTCATAATAGTGAGGATGTTACCCCTCCGGGTTTTGGCCGTATTGCTGCTCAGACGGCAAAACAGGTTATTATTCAGCAGATTCGTGAGGCTGAGAAGGATTCTATTATTGAGGAATACAAAGAAAAAATAGGTACTATAACCAGCGGGCATGTTTTTAGAATAGATAAAGGACAGATTATTATTGATTTAGGTAGAGCTCAGGTTTACATGCCTCCTGAAGAACAGATTCCGGGAGAGTATTACAGCCAGAATCAGCGGTTAAAGGTTTTAATTAAGGAAATACGTGCATATGATTACGGATCAAGAATTATTGTTTCGCGAACCGATCCTTTGTTTGTTGAAAAGCTTTTTGTGTTGGAAGTACCTGAAATACGCTCCGGAGCTGTAAATATAGAAGCTATTTCTCGCGAACCTGGAGAAAGAACAAAAGTTGCTGTTTCCTCTGAAGAGCGTAATGTTGATCCTGTAGGTTCTTGTGTTGGTAGAAAAGGAGTTCGGGTGCAAGCTGTTATTAAGGAACTTAATAATGAGAAAATAGATATTGTTGCTTATTCTTCTGATACTGGTGAATATGTTGCAAATGCTTTGTCACCTGCAACAGTTATTGATGCTGAGGTTGATGAGGAACAGAAAAAAGTTACAGTTGTTGTTCCTGAAGATGAACTTTCTTTAGCAATTGGTAAAGAAGGGCAAAATGTTCGGTTAGCTGCTAAGTTGACAGGTTGGAAAATTGATGTTGTTTCTGAAGAAGGGAAAGAAATGGTGGAAGGTGAGGAAGGTAAAGAAGAGCTGGAGGGAGATTTGCAGAAACTAAAGCTCTCTACTCGTGTGGAAAATGCATTAAGAGATGCAGATGTGGTGGATGTTAGTGAATTAAAGGATATGGGTGAGGACGATCTTAGTGATTTAGACGGAATTGGTGCAAAATCTGTAGAAGAGATTCAAGATGCTTTGGAAAAAACCAAATGAATTTTCTTAAGTCTTTATTATGCCAAACAAAAAGGAAAAGAACCAGAATACTTTATTGGAACGCCCTCCTGTAGTGGTGCTTCTTGGTCATATTGACCACGGCAAGACTACGCTTCTTTCTTCAATTAAAGATGCAGATTTAAATAGAGATGAACACGGTGGTATAACTCAGCATACCAGCGCTTACCAAATTACTGCAAAAAATAGTAGTGGTGAGGAAAAGAAGCTTACTTTTATAGATACGCCAGGACACGCTGCTTTTCCGCAAATGCGCTCCCGAGGAGCACAGGTTGCGGATATTGCTGTATTGGTAGTAGCTGCTGATGACAGTGTGCAAGAACAAACAGAAGAAGCTTTGGGGCATATTAAAGCTAGTGAGATACCTTTTATTGTTGCTATAAATAAAATTGAGTTAGAAGGTGCAAACCCGGGTAAAGTTAAGCAGGATTTGTTAGAGTATGGAGTTGCTGTTGAGGGTTACGGTGGCCAGGTTGTTGCTTGTGAAGTTTCAGCAAAAAAACATACAAATATGGAATACCTTTTGGAAATGATTTTGTTGACAGCAGAACTTGAGGAGCTTACGTATAATCCAGAAGCTGACCCGTGGGGTGTGATAATTGAATCAAATTTAGACCCGTTTTGCGGTCCTTTAGCTACAATTGTGCCAAAGGACGGGGTTTTTACTGTTGGACAGGAAGTACAGGTTGATAATATTACGGGTAACATAAGGGCAATGAGAGACATTTTTGGAGAAGGTATGACTAAAGCATCTGCAGCAACGCCGTTTGAAGTATTAGGTCTGGAAGATGTTCCACCGGTTGGTGGAGTGTTGCATTTACAATGTGAGGAATGTCCGCAAGAAGTTAGACTGCCTAAGAAAGTTAAGCTGGCTGATTTTGGTGAAGTTATGGACAGTGATAAAGATGCTGTACTTAGTTTAATAATTAAGGCTGACACACAGGGTACATTAGAAGCTGTCCAGGCCAGTTTAGGCAGTTTAGGTGTGGAAGGTGCAGAAGTGGAGGTAGCTCACCAGGCTGTAGGGGGTGTTACAGATTCCGATGTTATGCTTGCTTCTGGTTTAGGTGCTGTTATTGTTGCTTTTAATACAAAAATATCGTCAAAAACTAAAAAATTTGCGATGAAGGAGGATGTTGAAATTCGCAGTTACAATATAATCTACCATCTGCTTGAAGATATTGAAAAGGCGCTGAAAGGACAGCTGCAGGAAAAGAAAGAAGCCGAGTATAAAGGTAAGGGAGAAGTTATTGCAGTATTTCCTCTTCCCAGCGGTGATGTAGTTGCTGGAACCAGGGTTGATATTGGATTTTTTGAAGAAAAAGATAGGGTACAGGTTTTACGTAAAGGTTCTGTAGTGTACGAAGGTTTAATTAAAAAAATAGAGTATGAAAAAAAGCGTTTAAAAAAAGCGGAAGCTGGAAAAAATTACGGATTAAATATTAGACCCTCTTTTAAGTTTAAAATTGGTGATGAACTAATTGCTGCCTCAGAAGGAAAAAACTAACCCACAGTTTGACTATAAGACTAATTTTTGGTACATTTATTCCCTGTTATGGAAGTAAGTTATAATACCGACCAGGTTAATAGTTTGTTTGCTGAAGCGCAGGAAATAGCCTTGCTAACGCGGGAAAACCCCAATGTTGACCAGGTAGCGGGTTTGTTAGGCTTTGCTGGTGTTTTAGAAGATGAAGGAAAAAAAGTAATACCTGTTTTTTCAGGAACTATACCTTCTGAAATAAAGTTTTTAAAGAAATCTGCAGAGATTAAGCACTCTTTAGGTGTTAATGATTTACAAATCAGTTTTGATTTAAAAAATTCTCCTATTGAGAAGGTCTCCTATTATTTGGAAGACCACACCTTTAATTTACTAATTAGACCTGAGAAAAAAGATTTTTCTATTGAAAATGTCAGGTACTCTTACAGAGGTCCTAAATATGACTTAATTGTTGTTCTTGATTGTAAGAATTTAAGTGATTTGGCCGAACTTTATACAGAAAACCAGGAACTTTTTGAAAATACTCCTATTTTAAATATATCTACGAATAGTAATACTGAAGAATTTGCTGATGTTAATATTGTAGATTGTTCAGTCTCAGGGCTAAGTGAGCTTTTTTTCCACGCTCTTCCACAGTGGAAGTTAAGACCTTCGCCAGAGGATGCTGAGGCTTTTTTGGCAGGGATTGCCAGTTTGAAAGAACAATAGGCAATTATACTCTTTCTACATACTCGCCTGTCTCCGTATTCACTTTGACTACATCGTTGTTTTTTATAAACATAGGCACTTGTATTCTAGCCCCGCTTTCCAGTTTTGCAGGTTTAGTTACTGATCCGGCAGAATTACCTTTTTCACTTGGACTAGTTTGTGCAACTTTCAGCTCTACCATTAAAGGTATTTGTATATTAATAATTTCTTCGCTAGCGGGAATAGTAATAATATCCACTTCTACTCCTTCGGTTAAATAATTAATATCTTCTCTATCTAGGACAGTGTCTTTAACTTTGACTCTTTTTTTTGTTTCCGGATCTGCTAAAACAATTTGATTACTGCGCTGGTCATGGTAAATATATTCTTTTTTTACTTTTGTTACTTCAGCCTCCGGAACAGTATCATTACTTGTAAACCGCAGCTCTCTGTTATTTCCCGATTTTAAATTTTTAGCTTTTACTTTAATAATTGCTTGTCCTCTGCCCACCTTTTTGTGGTTATATTTTTCTACTTTATAGATATTTCCGTCCTGGACAAAAAAAGTTCCTGCTCGTAAGTTATTGGCGGGGATGTGCATAAGCAGGGGTTAGTATAACATGGTTGGTGGTAATGTTAAGAGTTCTGTGAATTCCGACTGTAAGTCGGATTTCACTCGTAAGACACTTAAGTTTCTTAACAAACCTACGAGAAAGTTTTTGGTAAAGCCAAAAACTTTTACATTCTATTTATAGTTAACCTTTTTATGTTAAACTGCTTTTTAGAGGGGGTGATTTATATGGCATTTTCTGTTAATAAAGCTGTTCTTCTGGGGCGTTGTGCTAACGACCCTGAAATGCGTTATACACCAAGCGGGCAAGCTGTTTTAAATTTGCGTATTGCTACCTCACATTCTTACCAAAAAGATGGTGAATGGCAGGAAATTCCTCAGTTTACGAACTGCGTATTTTGGAATAAACCAGCAGAAATTGTAGCGCAACATGTTTCCAAAGGAGAATATTTGTATGTTGAAGGGCGTATTCAAACCAGAAGTTGGGAAGACCAGGACGGAAATAAAAACTACCGTACGGAAATTGTTGTTAGCGATTTTGTAATTCCGAAAAACAAAGGACAATCCAAATCTGTAAATAACGGTGGCGGACAGGGGCAGGAAACAGTTCCGGATGATGTGGATGATGAAGAAGTAATTGATAACAGCGATATACCGTTTTAGTAGCTAGTATGTAGTATTTAGTATATAGAGTTTTAACCAAAAGCCCCGCTTTTGGTTTTAGAAGTTTTGCCGCTTACGGCAAAACTTCACGTAAGTAACGTAAGCAACCTAAGTAACTTAGGAGTAGTTAAGTTAATACCTCTTTATTCCAATTGACAGCACACTTATAAATTAGTATAATCCCACCAACAAGGTAGGATTTATGTTTAATTTAAATAAAAAAGTTGAATACAGTTTAGAACTTTTAACTTTCCTTGCAAAACAGGAAACCAAAGACCCTGTTGGGTTGAAAAAAATAGCGGAGGAGAAAGATTTACCGTACAAATATTTAGAGCAAATTGCACGGGAACTGCGTGATGCCGGTTTTATTAATTCAAAAGAAGGGAAAGGAGGCGGATACTTTTTAGCAGATAAGCCTTCAAATATTGCTATTGCTGATATAGTTACTGTTTTAACTGGTCCGGTGACAATTGGTGCTTGTGCTGGTTGTCAGCAAGCAGCAGAGTGCGGACAGCAGGAGGTTTGGAGCAGTGTAGGTGACAGTCTTAGGCAAGCACTTGCAGAAAAAACGTTGGAGGATTTAGTAGCTTGATCTTGTTATCAGGGGGGGCGATTTTTATTTACTGCTATTTATTTAGCATTACTATTGTATAACTAAC
Organism: uncultured Candidatus Saccharibacteria bacterium; assembly: GCA_964423535.1. Classification (GTDB taxonomy): domain Bacteria; phylum Patescibacteriota; class WWE3; order JAUXAW01; family CAYREW01; genus CAYREW01. The sequence continues at coordinate 5,144 of CAYREW010000004.1, read as the reverse complement.
TATGCGTGTATATTTTGATAATGCGGCAACTACAAAAGTGGACGA
>CAYREW010000004.1:3594-4999 GCA_964423535.1 uncultured Candidatus Saccharibacteria bacterium | reverse complement strand
TATAACTAACTATGCGTGTATATTTTGATAATGCGGCAACTACAAAAGTGGACGAGGAGGTTTACAACTCAATGCTTCCCTATTTTAGGGAAAAGTACGGTAACCCATCTTCCATCCATTCTTTTGGAAACGAAGCGCGTCTTGCTGTTGAAAAAGCAAGGGAAAGATGTGCCAAAGCTTTGAATGCTGAAGAAGCTAACCGGATTATATTTACAGGTTCAACAACAGAGGCGAATAATTTAGCACTTTTTGGTGCTGCCGGAGTGCTGAAGGAAAAAGGAAATCATATTGTTACCTCTGTTTGTGAGCATCATGCAGTTTTGGATGTGTTTAAAGCTTTGGAAAAAGAGGGGTTTGCAGTAACTTATTTAGGTGTTAATGCAGATGGTGTAGTAGCTCCTGATGAGTTTGAAAAAGCTATACAACCAGATACGGTTTTGGCCAGTATTATGTATGCAAATAATGAGGTAGGTACAATTCAGCCAATTGTTAAACTTGCCGGCATTGCTCGTAAAAACAATGTTATTTTCCATACTGATGCTGCAGCTGCTAAGTATTTGAAGCTTGATGTTCAAGAATTGGGAGTTGATTTAATGAGTTTAGGTCCCCATAAGTTTTACGGACCGAAAGGAGTTGGAGTTCTTTACATTGGTAAGGAAATTAATTTGCAGCCAATTATTCTTGGAGGAGGGCATGAAAGAGGTTTGAGACCGGGTACGGAAAATGTGCCGGGAATAGTTGGAGCTGGAAAAGCTTTGGAACTACTGGCAGAGGAACAAAATAACCAGGCTCGGAGAGTTCGGAAACTTAGAAACAGTTTAATCAGGGGAGTTTTAGAGTCGGTTTTTGATGTACAAGTTACTGGACATTCGGAAAAAAGAGTGCCTGATATTGCCGGTTTTGTAGTTAAAGGTGTGGAAGGTGAAGCGCTACTTTTAAGTTTGGATCGCGAAGGTATAGCAGCTTCCAGCGGTTCTGCTTGTACATCCGGCGAGCTGCAGCCTTCGCATGTACTTTTAGCAATGGGTTATAAACCAGAAGAAGCCCACGGTTCGCTGCGGTTTTCTTTGGGTAAATATAATACAGAAGAGGAGGTTGATTACGTGGTGGAGAAACTGCCGGGGATTGTGGAGAGGTTGAGAAAGATGGCACCGGAGTAGATCACGTTATACTGCTAGCCTGTTATCCTGTTTCAGGATAGCAGTATATCAGGGTAGCAGGGTTTGTGCGTCTACATTTTTATGCAATCTGTTTTACGCCTGCCCTAAATTATGGATAAGCTTTATTCAGATAAGGTACTAGACCATTTTCACAGCCCCCGTAATATGGGGGAACTTGACAGCCCGGACGGTGTTGCTCGGGTTGGCAACCCTGTTTGCGGAGATGTAATGGAAATGCAGCTTAA
>CAYREW010000004.1:0-3494 GCA_964423535.1 uncultured Candidatus Saccharibacteria bacterium | reverse complement strand
GAATATATTGAAGATATAAAGTTTAAGACTTTGGGTTGTGGTGCAGCAATTGCTACCTCTTCTATTGCAACGGAAATGGTTAAGGGAAAAAGCTTAGAGGAAGCAAAACAGATATCTAATAAAGCTGTAACTGATACTTTAGGAGGTCTGCCGCCGGCAAAGCAGCATTGTTCTGTGTTAGCAGCAGATGCAATAAAAAAAGCGATTGCTGATTACAGGAGTAAACAGTGAAAAGTAATCTGGTATAAATAGAGGGTATTCCTTAATTCCGTAAGGTTCCTAAGTATCCCAGGTTTCTTAAAATACAATTCTGCAAGCTTACAGTTAAAGATTAGCCTTGACCAGCTGTCTTTCACAGCCTAATATAAATCTGTGCCCAAGAAAAAAAAGTTACCTAAAAAAATTGAAAAAAGAGACGGTCGGATAGTAGCTTTTGAACCTGCTAAAATTAAGCAGGCAATTTGGAAAGCTGCTAAAGCTGTAGGCGGAAAAGATAAAGATAGAGCAGCTTTTATTGGTGAAAAAGTTGTTGAACAGATTGCTGATGAATTTGGAACTGACAAAACACCTTCTGTAGAAAATGTTCAGGATTTGGTTGAAAAAACTTTAATTGAATACGGACATGCAAAAACTGCTAAAGCATACATTCTCTACCGTGATCTCCACAACCGCCTGCGTGATATTCGTACACTTGTTGATGTTAATGAGTTAATTGGCGGCTATTTGGATGAGACAGATTGGAGGGTTAAAGAAAATGCCAATATGGCCTTTTCTCTTCAAGGACTTAATATCCACGTTTCTTCCGCAATGTCTGCGCGTTACTGGTTGAATAAAATATATACATCGGAAATCCGGGAAGCGCATACACGAGCAGATTTTCATTTACACGATTTATATTTGCTTGCTCCTTACTGCTGCGGTTGGGATTTGAAAGATTTATTGGTTCGCGGTTTTGGAGGTGTACGAGGAAAAATTGAATCTGCACCAGCAAAACATTTCCGTGTTGCTTTAGGCCAGCTGGTTAATTTTATTTACACACTGCAGGGGGAATCTGCCGGAGCACAGGCAGTTTCCAACTTTGATACACTTTTAGCCCCTTTTATTCGTTATGATAACTTGAGTTACAAACAAGTTAAGCAGTCACTGCAAGAATTTTTGTTTAATATGAATGTACCTACAAGGGTGGGTTTTCAAAGTCCTTTTAGTAATGTAACTATGGATTTGGAGGTTCCCGACTTTATGGCGGATGAAGGAGTCATTATTGGTGGTGAGCCTCAAGATAGTGTTTACGGTGAGTACCAAAAAGAGTTAGATATGTTTAACAAAGCATTTGCAGAATTAATGATGGAAGGTGATGCAAAAGGGCGCGTATTTACTTTTCCAATCCCAACTTACAATATTACACCTGATTTTGACTGGGAAAATGAGGATTTAGATCCGGTTTGGGAAATGACTGCTAAATACGGAGTCCCCTATTTTTCCAATTTTGTTAATTCAGATATGAAGCCTGAGGATGCCCGTAGTATGTGTCCTATTGGTGGTGATGAAAAAGTTCTTATTCGATCGAAAAGGGGTCGTGGTTTGGAGTATTGTACAATTCGTCAGATTTGTGAGGGTAATGCTAAAGAAAACAGTTATGAAATATTTAGTGACGGTAAGTTTGTTGTGGGTTCCTTTAATAAATATACTAATCAGAAAATGATTAAGGTCTCTTTAGATAATGGGCATAGCCTAACAATGACCGATAAGCACTTGAACTTTGTTATGAAAGATAGAAACTCCGCTATAGAAGAATTGCAAGGTAAAGATTTAGAGAGAGGTTTCTATCTTCCCTATTCTTTAAAATCATATGAAGGGTGTGGTGGCACAGAAGAGTTAGGTTTTTTTGTAGGTGCGTTTGCTGGGGACGGCTCATTTGATGGCGAAACTAGTGTTGTTTTTTCTTTAGAAGAGGAACACAAAGCAGAAGTAATTGATAAGTTAAAGGATATAAGCGAGTGCTATTTTGCGGCTAACACAAAAGTAATACATTATGATGATACAAAATTAGTCACTTTGAAAGTACACTCTAGGGCTGCTGTTGGTCTTTGTAAAGATTATGTTGGAGGGAAGAAAAGGAATAAATATTATAAAGCACGACTTTACGATACCAGTATAAATTTTCGTAAGGGTGTCGTTGCAGGGCATTATGCTACGGATGGGGGTAACCGTAATAGAATTTATACATCTTCGCCCGCAATGGTAGAAAGCTTGAATATGTTAGCTGCTACTTTGGGAACAACTACGAGTATTTACGAAGATGCTCGGGAAGGGCGTTTAGGATCAGAGCCTAATTATGCTGTTCTTATTTATCAATTGAATAGAACTAAATATAGTGATACTTGGTTTAAACATAAAAATAAATTGTGGGTAAGGATAAGGAGCATCGAACCTGTAACTAATAGCACAGCGTACTGCTTTGAGGTAGAAAATGGGGAACCCCTGTTTACGGTAGGCACAACAGGTATACTTACGCATAACTGTCGTTTGCGTTTGGATAATCGAGAGCTTCGGAAAAGGGGGGGCGGTTTGTTTGGCGCTAATCCGCTTACCGGCTCGCTCGGCGTGGTAACGATCAACCTTCCCCGTATTGGTTATTTAGCAGATTCTAAACAGGAGTTTATTGATCGTTTGGAAGTGCTAATGGAGTTGGGGAGGGAGTCTTTAAAAATAAAACGCCAAGTAGTTGAAACTTTTACTGAACAAGGTCTGTATCCCTATTCAAAAGTTTATCTTTCTGATATTAAAGAACGTTTTGGCGAGTATTGGCGCAACCACTTTAATACAATCGGCTTGGTTGGTGCTAATGAAGCCGCCTTGAATTTATTGGATAAACAATTTGGTGATGAAGAAGCGCACCATTTTATTGCTGATATTTTAGATTTTATGCGTGAAAAATTGGAAGATTTCCAAGCGGAAGATGACCAGATGTACAATTTGGAAGCAACACCTGCGGAAAGCACTGCTTACAGATTGGCAAAAAAAGATAAAGAGCTCTATCCGGACATTAAAGTAGCTAATGAAGATTCTTACAAGGAAAAAGGTGCTGCTCCTTACTACACAAATTCCTCGCAGCTTCCTGTTGGGTTTGACGGTGATGTTTTTGATGCTTTAGATATCCAGGATAGGTTTCAGACAAAATATACAGGCGGTACAGTGTTTCATACATTTTTAGGTGAAAAAGTCCCAACTGTTGAAGCAACAAAAGCGCTTGTGAAAAAGATAGCGGAAAATTATAAACTTCCTTATTACACACTTACGCCGACATTTAGTATTTGTCCGGAGCACGGTTATCTTAAAGGCGAGAATATGTTTTGCCCCCACTGCAAAAAAGCGTGTGAGGTTTATTCCCGCGTTGTCGGTTACCTGCGGCCGGTGAATCAATGGAATGACGGTAAGCAGGCAGAGTACTCCGACCGTGAAGCGTTTAATGTTGATAGAGCGGTGGAGAAAGC
>CAYREW010000003.1:0-29617 GCA_964423535.1 uncultured Candidatus Saccharibacteria bacterium | reverse complement strand
AATTTGTGGTTTTGATTATCAGTATTTGTAGGCTGTTTATTAGAAATTAGTAATTAAAAATTAGAAATTTATACTTTCTGTCAGCTCTTCAAGCGTTACCAGTTTCTGCTCGCCGCTTTTCATCTTTTTCACTGTTACTTTGTCTTCCTCCGCTTCCTCAGGTCCAATAATTATTACATAAGGAATTTCTTTTTTGTTTGCATATTTTAGTTGTTTTCCCAAATCCTCATCCGTGTCGGGGTAGAGAAGTGTTTGCATTCCCTTTTCTCTAAGTGTTTTGGCAGTCTTTATAGACTTTTCTGCTAATTTGCTGTTAAAAACAGTTACTAACAGAGTAGAATTGTTTTGTACCTGTTCTTTGAACAGCCCCAGCTCTACTGCAGCATCGCAGATGCGGTCGAGCCCTAGAGTAGTTCCTACTGCGGGAATATCTGGTCCGCCAAGCTGATTTATTAAATTGTCATAGCGCCCTCCTCCTGTAACCGAGCCGATATCAGCGTCTTTAACAATGGTTTCGAATATTGTACCGGTGTAATAATCCAAACCGCGAACAAGGGTAGGGGTAAAAGTAATATATTTTTGCTCAATGCCGAAAGTATCAAGATATGTTTTTAATTCTCCCAGCTTTGGGTCTGCTTCAATAGGTTTCAAACCAGCCCAGTAGGTAACAATATCTTTTGCTTTCCCTGTTGTTATACCTTTTTCAGCTAATTCTTCTTTTACTTCCGCCTTACCTTTTTTATCCAGTTTGTCTAGAGTTTGCAGTATTGTATCCCACTTTTCTTTGGGAAGTTTTACTCTTTCTTCCAGCATATTGTAAAGTGCTTTTCTTGAGTTTATTCTGATTGTAAAGTTATTAAAGTTAAGATTCTGCATTATTTTGTAAATAACAGCAATAATTTCTGCGTCTGCGAGTACTGATTCACTTCCGTACGTATCAATATCGCACATAAGTATTTCGCGGTACCGTCCTTTTTGCGGTTTATCAGCTCTCCAGACTTTTTGTATTTGGTAGCGTTTAAAAGGAAGATTAATAGTATTTTGATATTCGGCAAGCACACGGGCGGCAGGGACAGTCAGGTCGTAAGGCATTGCTATTTGCCGGTCTCCCCGGTCCCGGAATTGGTACACCAGCCGGTCAGCTTCTTCGCCGTATTTATCTAAAAGAACTTCTGCATATTCCAGGGAGGGTGTTTTTAACGGTTCGAACCCAAACGACTCAAAAACGTTTTTAAAAACGTCTATTACATAGTTTCTGATTTTCATTTCTTTCGGCAAAAAGTCCCGAAAGCCTTTTAGCGGTTGTGTATTCATGTTGTTATTTTGGCATTCTGAATTTAATTCAGAATCTAAGAAAAATTAGTGTTTACAATATTAGGATCCTGAGTCAAGCTCAGGATGACCAAAGAATTTGTTGGTTTATAATACCACAGTTAGGGGTACGGATAATATTGGTGGGTAGTAAGTTAGAGTGCAGTCAGTTCTTCTTCTTTTTCTTCGGGGGTATCAATATAGTCTAAGTAGCGTTCTGTTGTGGAAAGACGTTTGTGACCTGCCAGTTTTGAAATTAGAGTCAAAGGTGCCCCGTTTATTAATTGGTGGGCAATAAATGTGTGGCGTAGGTCGTTTACCATAACATCTTCAATACCTGCTTTTTCATACATTCTGTTAATAGAGGCGCGGATGTTTCTTACCAGGAACGGGTTGCCTGTGGAAGTAATAAATACTGTGTTCTCATCACTTTCCGGCCGTACTTCCAAGTATCTCTTTACAGCATCTTCAGCCTTTTCGTTAAGCGGCAGCTTTCTTTCCGGATGTTTACCGTAAGGTGCGATTCTTATTTCATTGTTTTTAAAATCAACATCGTCTAGTTTTAGCCTGCGTACTTCTCCAATACGGACACCTGTTTGCAGCATTAGTTCTATAATTGCATAAATCCTCGGATCCTCCCTGGATACATCACGGAGTGCACGGTATTCCATTTCACTTAAAATACGTGGAGGCTTGGGCGCAATTTTTGGATGGGGGATTGGGTCGGCCGGGTTTTCAGATACATAATTGTTGTTTAGAAGAAAACGATAAAAGGTTTTTATAGAGTTTAGTTTTCTGGAAACGCTTTTTTTAGTGTAATCCTCTTCTTTTAGCTCATCAAGAAAAGCTTGAATATCTTCTGTTTTTAATTCTTCGATTCCTTCCATACCTTGCTCTTCGGCAAAATTTATGAGCTGTTCTATATCTTTAGCATAGGCAATGACAGTAGCATCTGCCCGTCCCTTGTCCTTCAGGCTATCAATAAACTCTTTGTGTTTTTTATTTTGTATTTCCATTTGTCTTACTCTATCAGTCATTACTATACACTCTTATAAAATTTTTGTCAACACTTTTTAGGGGGTAAAAAAATTTGGTACAATAATGTTAGGTAATGAAAAGTAAGTTTCTTTCTTTTTTTGTTTTAATTGTGGGGCTAATCCTGGTTGTTAGCCTGGCTCGTTCTTTGTGGAAACTTTATTCCGCACAAGAGCGGTTGCATTCATTAGAGCAAGCAGTAGAGGCAGAAGAGGAAGAAAAGAAAAGGTTAGAAAAGGTGGCTTCCTGGCGAAAATCACTGGAATATGTTGAACAGGAAGCGCGGAACCGTTTGCAAATGGTTAAAGAAGGGGAGAAAATGGTTGTTTTGCCTCGGAAAATTGCCGATAACAACAGTACTGATAATAGTGGGGATGTGCTTAGTTTAAATTCTACTTCAGAGGAGGTTTCTGCTGTTTGGAAACAGTGGGTAGAGTTGTTGGGGTTTTAAAAAAGTTGGTCGCGGGCCCTCGGATCCGCCCCGAGGTTCTTCCAGGTTATGAGCCTGGCGAGATTCTATACCTCCCGCCCGCTTTATCTACCCTTTTAGAGGCACTGTTACTCTAACATAAGTAGTTGTTTTCTTCAAGTTAGGCATGCTACACTTTATATATAAATTTGCCGGTGTAGCTCAGGGGCAGAGCAGAGGGATCATAACCCTTGTGTCGCAGGTTCGAATCCTGCCACCGGTACCAGATAGCTTCTTAACGAACAAGAACCGAAGGTTCGTAGTGAGTTTAGAGCTAATCTGGCCCCGCAGAATGCGGGGCCCAATACACAAAATTAACTAGAATGTGGACAGTTTATATATTAAAAAGTCAAAAAACAGGGCGTAAATATATAGGTATAACGCAAAACATTGAAAATCGTTTAGGAGAGCACAACAGCGGTAGGACTTCCTCAATTAAGCATCAAGTACCGTTCATTGTTATATATACGGAGGAATATGCAACTCGTAAAGAAGCGTTCAAAAGGGAAAAAGAGCTTAAAGCATATAAAGGTGGTGAAGCTTTGGATAAGCTGTTGAATGATTAGGTTCGCCCCGCTTTTGTTACACTTCAGCGGGGTCCAAGTTGCCACTAGACGCGCTGGCGCTTGTCAAGTGGAACTTTGGAAATCCTGCCACCGGTACCAGATAGCTTCTTAACGAACAAGAACCGAAGGTTCGTAGTGAGTTTAGAGCTAATCTGGCCCCGCAGAATGCGGGGCCCAATAGGACTGCGCGTTTGGCCAAACCACCAGCCAAAAATTGCGCCTCTACAACTGCTACCGAATGCTACGGGATAAGTCACTCTAAATACTATCTACCAGATACTAGCTACTATGTTATAATCTCTCTGTTCAGGAACAACTATTTATGCCAATGAGCAATCCGAATTTACCAAGAAAGCGTATTAAAAATCTCTCTCCAGAAGGAAGTAAGAAACCCTCAGGTAAAAGCAAAATTTTGCGTATTATTGCTGGACTTGTTTTTGGTGGTTTACTTTTGTTTTGGATTGTCAGCGCTTTTATTACCCCCAGCACCTTTTTGTCGGAAAAGCCTCTTTCTGAAGCTCTTTCCTTGGTTAAAGAAAACAAGGTACAGAAAATAGAAGTACAAGGAGAGATGGTTTATTTCACGCTTAAAGATGGTACAGAGTTTGCTGCGCGTAAAGAAGCGCAGCAGTCTTTTTATGAAGTACTAAGGGACAGCAATATAGAGCCGGACTCTGTAAAAGCAATAATAGAGATTAAAGACCCTTCGCCAGCAGGTTTGTGGTTGGATTTGCTGGTAAATATAATTCCTGTTATTTTGATGGCCGGTTTGTTTTTTTGGATTTTTAAGCAAGCACGCGGTGCTGGTACAGATATTTTGCAGATAGGTAAGTCTACAGCTCGGGAATATGATAAAGACGGTGATAAAAAAGTAACTTTTGATGATGCTGCTGGTGTTGAAGAAGCAAAAAAAGAATTGCGTGAAATTGTGGATTTTTTAAAGAACCAAGAAAAGTACCGGAAGCTTGGCGCGCGAATACCTAAAGGTGTTCTTTTAGTCGGCCCTGCAGGGACAGGAAAGACTCTTCTTGCCAGGGCAGTAGCTAATGAGGCAGATGTCCCGTTTTTTAATATGGCGGGATCTGAATTTATGGAAATGCTTGTTGGTGTTGGTCCAAGCAGAGTTCGCGATTTGTTTGCCAATGCAAAAAAGAATGCTCCCGCATTGATTTTTATTGATGAGCTGGAAAGTATTGGGCGCAGGCGGGGCGGTGTTGGTTTTGGTGGTGGGCATGATGAGCGTGAGCAGACATTGAACCAGATACTTGTTGAAATGGACGGTTTTGCGCCGAATACTAATGTAATTGTTTTAGGGGCAAGCAATAGACCTGAGCTTTTGGATCCCGCTTTAGTGCGGCCCGGCAGGTTTGACCGCCGCATTGTTCTTGACCTTCCTGATATTCAGGGTAGGGAAGGGATTATTAAGATTCATATGCGCGGCAAACCGTTTGCGGATGGGGTAGATATAAATAAAATAGCGCGCCGTACTGTTGGTTTTAGTGGTGCTGATATTGAAAATATGTTGAACGAAGCAGCAATTATGGCAGCCCGCCAAGAACGTGCTGCTATAAGTATGGAAGATATTGAAGAGGCGGCAACTAAAGTTAAGCTGGGGCCGGAGAAGAAACGTTTGCAATCGGAAGAAGATAAAAAAATGACTGCTTACCACGAAGGCGGCCACGCCTTGGTTGGTTCTTCACTGCCTAATATGGATCCTGTCCACCGGGTTTCTATAGTTTCCCGCGGTTTAGCGTTGGGCTTTACAATGATCCCCCCGCTGAAAGACCGCTACAATGAGACAAAAACACGTTTGGTGGAGCAAATTACTGCTTTACTCGGAGGTAGAGCAGCTGAGCAGTTAGTCTTTGATGAAATGACTGTTGGTGCTGCTTCCGATTTGAAAAAAGCAAGTAAAATTGCTCGCAAAATGGTAGTTGAGTACGGAATGAGTAATTTAGGTCCTTTCTCTTCCGGTTCAGCTCCTGATGAGGAAGATGCCTGGCCGTATAGATTTAACCCCAGCCCGGATTATTCAGAAGAAATGGCAAATAAAGTAGATGCTGAAATAAAGCGTATACTTGATGATTGTTTAGAGCGCGCTAAGCAAATTTTAGTTGAAAAGCGCGATATCTTAGATAAGATTGCAGATCAACTTGTAGAACAAGAGACTTTGGAAGAGGAAGAGTTCAAAAGCTTGGTTAGCAATAACTCTAATGAGCTATAGTCTCTGAGCTCAGGTTAGAGCGCTATCCTGTTAGATTGTTATCCTGTTTTTTAGGAATTAATTCATGAAGAGCCTTCTCGATATTCCTGCTTATGTAATTTCCAACGAGTTGAGTGACGATATATGGAACAAGGTTTCTAAATGGGATTATTTTCCTCGTAAAACTATCGGTTCGCAGTATGTTCGGTCTATAGACTCTTCTGCTGCTAATATTGCTGAGGGGCACGGACGATATTTCAAAAAAGATAAAATCAAGTTTTTTTATTATGCGCGCGGTTCTGTTTTGGAAGTTAAGCATTGGACAAGAGTAAGCTATAGACGAGAGTTAATAAGTGAGGAGGAGAAAGACCAACTTGAAAACGAACTTTCTCGTTTACATAGAGAGATTAACTATCTAATTAAAATGACTAGAGAAAACCTGAAAGATTAGTAACAGGCTGTCAGGATAACAGGTTAGCAGGATAAAGAACAAACAATGGAAAAAGCAATTAGAAACGGTACTGGTAATATTTCAACCCGCTTGGTCCTCATTGATGGTAATTCTTTGCTCCACCGGGCATACCATGCTTTGCCGAAAACTTTAACCTCACCCGACGGTACTGTAACAAATGCAGTTTTCGGCTTTACCCGCATGCTGTTTAAGCTGATTAAAGATTTAGAACCAACTCACTTAGCTGTTGCTTTTGACCGCCCGGAGCCTACTTTCCGCCACGAAGAATATACAGCATATAAAGAACACCGTCCGGAAGTGGATGATGAACTTAAAGAGCAGATTCCTCTTGCACACGAAGTTGTCCGCGGTTTAGGAATACCTGTTTACGAAGTTGCCGGATATGAGGCAGATGATGTTATTGGGACAATCTCTGCAAATGTAGTTGCAGGCCTGCCTGCCGGCGAGGCAGGGCTTGTCCCTGCCTCGGCAGAAGGGCGACCACAAGGGTCGCAACTACACAGATCGAATAATTTGGAAATCCTAATCGTCTCCGGCGACCGCGACTTACTTCAGCTTGTTGATGGTCCAATTAAGGCCTATATGCCTAAAAGGGGGTTGTCAAACCCAATTATCTACAACCGCGAACAGGTGGAAGAAAAATACGGTTTTGCACCGGAAAAAATTGTTGACTACAAAGCGTTAAAAGGGGATTCCTCCGACAATATTCCGGGGGTGAAGGGGATAGGGAAGAAAACTGCTACAGCTTTGCTTAAAGAATATAATTCGCTTGAAGATATTTTTGAGAATTTGGGAGAGGTAAAAAAATCAGTAGCAAAAAAACTGGCGGAGGAGGCGGAGCAGGCAGCTTTATCTAAAACCTTGGCTAAAATAGTTACTGATGTTCCAATGCAGTTTGATTTAGATGATGCTGTTTTTGAAATAGATACAGAAGAAGCAGAGACAGTTTTAGAACCTCTGGGATTTAAATCTTTGATTAAAGAGTTGAATGGAATAGTGAATGGGGAAGAGGGGGAGGGAGACGGTGGCCAGCTGGCTTTAATGTAGAATAATTTTACACTAATTTAAACGAATTTAATACTAATGGACACGAATGATTCTAAAAAGCTAATTCTTCCGGATTTGAGTTATAAAATAGTAGGTGTTTTGTTTAAGGTTCACCGTGAGCTTGGTCCTACTATGTTGGAGAAATACTATTAAAGGGCTGTGGCCGCTGAGTTGCGCAATCAGGAGTTAAAATATAATCGCGAAGCACCAATAGAGTTAAAGTATGAGGATGAAAGTATAGGATACTACAAATTAGATTTCATTATTGAAGAGAAGATAGTTCTTGAGCTAAAAGCTAGAAGAAGCTACCACACAAAATTTTTTAAACAGGTTTTAGCATACTTGCGATCAACAGGACTGCCTTTAGCTATTGTAGCCAACTTTGGTAAAGAGAGTTTGGAGTATAAGCGGGTTATAAACTCTGATTGCGATTTGGATAAATTTGTGAAAAATTCGGATTAATTAGTGCCCAAGAAAATACCGGATAAGCAAATTTATTGCCTACCCGGCTGTGTATTAATAGTTCTTACAGTCTTTGAACACTGTCCAGTACTTCTCCATCTTCCGTTACTGTAACTTGTTCAACCTTTGCGAATTGGTAGAACTGTCCAAACTGGTCTTCCGGATTCGCTCTGCCTCTAAGAGCGGATTGTAGAGCAACGTTGACAGCCGCTTCCACCTGCCTAGCAGTCATTCCTACCGGAATATTGGAAAGAACAATTACAGCTTTGTTAGCCATGCTCTTCCTCCTTCCCCCCCCCTCCTCTTTTTTTCTACAACTGTTCGAGTAAGAGAATTTTTAAGATTAAGCATTATGCTCTTTTCTCTGTCAGTAAAAGTGATGTCTGCGTAGTGCTCAAACTTTTCCAGTGTCTCGGTGTCCAGTGTTTGTTCTATTGTCAGTACTGCTGCAATTAAGGCTCCAGCGCTTTCTGAACGCCTAAGAGAAGAGCGCAGCTGTGCTACATCTTCCGGCTCTGCGTGCATAAGGATAATGATGTCGGCTTCGTACTTGTTGGGTGTAAGAGTTCCCAATTGCTGGGCAGTGTTTTTGATTCTTGCAGGGTAATCCATCTGCCCTCGCTCAGCCCTAAGCGCTAAACGCGAAGAAATTACTGCAATCTTCAACTTGTCGTCCATGCTAGCCTCCTAATGCTCCTCCAGCGCTTGTTGTTTTTCTATCTTTTCGTCCATACATCAGTACTGTCTGATTTTTGCGAAAATCCTCAAGTAAGATAACACTTCCTTTTGTAAGTTCGCCTTCAACAAATACAGTAGTTGGTTTTATTACTTCAGAAGTGTCGGATTCAACAGCATTTAATACTTGTCTCAGCGATAAAAGAACATCCTGGCCAGTTGCATTTTCAGGCACATTTGAAAAAACAACAACAGCTTTCTGCGGCATGTTTTCTCCTCCTTTCTTCAGCCACCTTTTTCGACTTATATAGTCTCATATAAAGTGGTTCCCTGCAAGTTTACAGGGATGATATCCTAATATCATAATATCTTAGCTTAATATCTCTATTCAGATCTCCGCACTTTAGTTTAAATCTAATAAGCATTACAATTAACGGTGTGACCCAATTTGAGTGTATATGTCTAAACAAGGTGAAGTAAACTATCCAAAAAATCTGTCTAAAGAAGGCTATCAGCATTTGCTTGTAAAACCGTGGTGCAAAAATGATTACCGCAATTTTTTTGATTTTGCTGCGATTTTGCAGGTTTTAGATCTTCCTGCCGGTGGGAGAATACTTGATTTAGGAGTTGGACCCGGGTGGACAAGCATATTTTTAGCCCGCTGCGGATACGAAGTTGTGGGGGTGGATATCTCTCCCGGGATGGTGGGGATTGCTGAGCGTAGATCTGTAGCTGCGGCATCGTATGCCGCCTCAAAGGCAGCGCACGCGGCTGCAGCTAAAGTTGTAATAAAACCACCTAAATTCACAATTGCCGACATGGAAAACCTTACCTATGAAAACGAATTTGACGCAGTATTAATCTACGATTCACTCCACCACTGCAACAATCAAAAAGATGTTTTGGAATCAGCATACAACGCATTAAAAAAAGGTGGTCAAATTATAATTTATGAACCTCCCTTTCCCCATTATATATCTCCGCATGCAAAATATGTATCAAAAAAGTACTCAGTTACGGAAAGAGGGATTAGCGGTTTAATTTTAAAAAAAGATTTGAGGGGAGTGGGTTATAAAAATATTGTACAGTACTTTGAGGGGCCGCGTCTGTTTAAATCCTCTTTATTTGGATGGATTAAGGTGTTTGCAGCATTATTTTTAACGCGGCTGTTCGGCTTCCCGCGCAGAGTTTTGGTTACTGCCCGCAAATAAAAAACGCAACAGAGTAGGAAAGCCTAATTCTGTTGCGCGTCTTTTTTTACGCAGAGCTTGGACGAAGGTCCAAGCTGTACGTAGTTTAGTTAAACTAATACTGCTTGCTTTTCTTCTTCTTCTTCTTCCTCGTAATCCTGCTCTATATCTATCCACCTATCAACTTGCAGATAATAATCCGGATCTGTCTGGAAAGCCAGCCAGGCTTTATTATTGAAAGCTTTTCTGTAGCGCTTAAACCTTGATGGCAAATTATCTGCTTCCTTTGCCGGTTTGTTTTCAACTAACGGTACCCATCGTTCTGCTCTGTGCTCTCTTCCATTATCTTTGTTTCTCAAGTCGGTGTAGATAACAAAGATTGCGTTGTTAGGGAAGACCTCAACTACAATTATTGCTTTCCCGCAATTTCCGCACAGTTTTGTTTTTCGTGTACTTTCGTAGCGCGGTGTATCCGGAGATGTAACTGTAGTGTCTTCAAAGCAGTTCGGACAGCTGGTTGTAATTATGTACATTACAGTCTCCTCCTTTTGCTGAGTTTTTTATATATAAATATATTACTTCAAGCACCTATAGACTTGCAATAGGAATGGGGAAAAGTTTTTAAGCTTCTGGACTAGAGGGTTTATTCTTTTTTCTTTTCCGGATCAGCCAGATAATTACAATTACCGGAATTATTAGTACTGAGTAAACTCCCAGCCAAATTGCCAGTGAACCAATTCCGCGCAGAGTTTTAATTAACGAGCGGACAGCTTTTTTAAAGATTACTTTCGGCCGCCAGGTTTCGGAAGGAGTGTAGGGGAGACTGTACTCGTCGGTGGAAAGGTAGATAGTTACTTTTGAAAGCGCAGCATTCTGCTCTAGGTACTTTTGCTGCCCTTTGAGGCTGTCAATTTTTTGTTGTAGATTAATAAGCTCTTTTTGGACTGTAAGCAAATCCTCCACTTCTTCCGCTTGCTCCAGGATTGTTTCAAACTTTACTTTTGTTTTGTTGTAAGCGTCCAGACGTTCATCAATATCAATATACTCATCTGTTACATCCTTTCCATAAAGATTTTCAGAAACCACCTTTGTAGATACGTTGCGGAAGTACTCTAACGCCTGGTCCAGCTTTTCTTCGGGAATTCTTACTGTAATTGTTGCTGTTGCTGCTTCTTGTGGATTTTTAAGGCTGGTGCTGACCATATAGCCGCCCAGTGTTTTTACTCTGTTAAGGATCTGGTCCTGCGCTTCTGAAACATTGTTGACAACTAAGGACAGGTTGGAATTTCTTACCACCATGCGCTCTTCGGTATCTGTTGTTGGAGCTGCTTCCGGTGTTGGAATACCAATACTGCTCTTTTCCATGGAAACTGTATCCAGCATTTGATTGCTTCTGCCGTAACTGCTGTAGTTTGCCGGGCTGTATTGTGCTGTTGAAACTAGTTTAAGAAGAAAATTGTTGTAGATAATGTAACCGGCAATTAAAGCAATGAGGAAAGCTGCGAGTTTATTATTTTTAATCCAGGAGAATAATTTGTTCATCTGTTTTTAGAATATATATTAGTTACTGAGCTGTCAATAATTATTTAATCTTTTTTACTTGTAGGTCTTTAATTTGGTCAAAATGCTTAATATTCAATGTTACCAGCGGCAAGTTATATTGTTCCGCTGTTGCAGCTATAATTGCGTCTATTAAATCCACACCGCTTTGCGCTCTTATCTTTCCGGCGCTTTTGGAAATTTCTTTATTTACTTCCAATATTTCTGTACCTTTGAAAATTGTTTCCAATTCCTGATGCGCGTCTTCGTTTTCCCAAACACTTTTCCCAGCGTAGATTTCTGTATGCGTTATTAATGATATATACAGGTTCGAATTGTCTTTTGCTATTTTGTACAGAAGGGTTTGCTCTTTGTTTTCTTTGCGGAGAAAATCAATAATTACAGATGTGTCTAGGAGATAGCTGTTTGTTTCCATTTTGCTGCAGTTTATAGTTCTCTGTTAGCCACTTCCTCTCTAATAGTTACCCAATCTTTATATGAGAACCAGCTTCCCTTGAGTTTTAGTAACTCGTCTGCATAGCTGTTTCCAGCCCCTTTTCCTGGTTTTTCCAGCGTTACTGGTATTAAATAAGCAGTTGGTATTTTGCCTTTTTCAATTAAATAAGGCTGTTTCTTTTTAAAGCTTTTTGTAAGTAAATTAAAAAAGTCATTTCTGGCTTCTGTAGCGCCTATTTTTTGAATTTTTTTCATTATTAGCAAAGATACCATAAACGTACGTTTGTGTCAATTGGATGCAAACCAGTTTTTTTTGCTTAAATGGTAAAATAAGTTTATGGATGTAGCTTTAGTCCACGATTATTTAACTGAATTCGGCGGTGCGGAAAGGGTACTGGCAGTTTTAAAAGAAATGTATCCTAAAGCTCCTGTTTTTACATCTTTTTATAATCAATCAACAATTGAAAGCAGTCAGATTCGCAAGGTTGGGGGAGTTTTAGGTAAGCTGGGTAAAGCTGCCACTTGTTTTTTGCCTCTGGCTTTTGAAAGCTTTGACCTCCGCGGTTACGATGTAATAATCTCCGACGGCACAATTTGGTCTAAAAGTGTATTAACTACTCCCGAACAGCTGCACATATTTTACTGCCACACCCCGCCGCGGTTTTTGTATAACTATCCTAGCGAAATTGACAGGCGCGGCTCTTTAATTGGTCCTTTGTTGAGACCAATTGATCATCTACTTCGCCTTTGGGATTTTTCTTCTGCCCAGCGCCCTGATGTTATTGTTGCTAACTCTAAAAATACAGCAAAAAGAATTAAAAAGTTTTGGGGGAGGGAAGTTGATGCTGTTATATATCCTCCTGTGGTTACCCTGAATAAGTCAAATACGACAAACGGGACCTATGATATGGAAAACTTCTATTTGTATGTCGGGCGCCTCTCCGCTTACAAAAACGTTGATGTTGCAATTAGAGCTTGCAGTAAGCTGGGATTGCCGCTTAAAGTTGTTGGCACAGGCAGAGAGGAAAATAAGTTGCGCAAACTTGCCGGACCAAGCGTGGAAATGCTGGGATTTGTTTCCGATAGTGAACTGGAAAATCTTTATAGGAGCTGCACAGCAGTAATTTTTCCTGTTTCCGAGGAGGATTTCGGCATTGTGCCTGTGGAAGCAATGAGTTACGGCAAACCGGTAATTGCGCTCCGCGGCGGGGGAGCAGAGGAAACTGTTATTGAAGGTAAGACAGGCGCTTTCTTCAACAGTCCTACAGTAGAAAGTCTCACCTCTGTTCTTGAACACTTCGATACTTCGAAGTATCGTAGTGAAGACTGTATTGCTGAGGCTAGAAAGTTTAGCAAGGATAATTTTATGCAGGGGTTTATAGATTTAGTAACGGCGGGGCGTACTCTTTCTGAGTAGCGATCTTCAGGGCGCAACGTAACCGTTGCTATTTCAGTACTTTTGGCACAGAAGGTTCTTCCTCCTAAGTTACTTAAGAATCTTAAGTTACCCAGGGAACTAAATTAAAACCCTTTACACCCTTATGTTAAAATCTCAATATGCCGGAATTACCGGAAGTGGACCCTGCACCACGTAGGGTGCAGGGCAAGAACAGTTAAGGAATATTATGCCAGAATTACCAGAAGTAGAAACAATACGACGCGAGTTAAATAAAGAATTAGTTGGACTGGAAGTCCGGGATGTTGTTTGGGAGGATAAACGGCTTCTTAAACCGGATCCGCAGGAGGTGAAGCAGGTAATTGTCGGTAAACAGTTTACAGGTGTAGGGCGCCGCGCTAAGCTCCTTGTTTTTGTGCTTTCTTCTAACAGCCGCCATTCTGAGGCTGTGAGAAACACAGCCGAAGAATCCCATGTTGGTCAAGACTTGCAGGGGATTCTTCGCTCCGCTCAGAATGACGGGGGTAATGCTCAGAATGACGGGGGTGGGACAGCTCAGGATGATGTGTTCCAGGATGGCGATTACACTTTTCTCCTCTGCCACCTCCGCATGTCCGGCCGTCTACTTATCCGCAACCAGAATGATCCTGAAGATAAATATGTTGAGGTATGGATAAAGCTTTCTAAAGGGAAAGAACTGCGTTTTGCCAATGCTCGCAAGTTTGGATACATTAAGCTTGCTGGCGAAGATGAGGTTAAACAAGCGCTAAAAAAATACGGACCCGAACCTCTGGACGACCTAACCTTAGATAAATTCAAAAAAATACTTTCCAATACAAGGGCAATGGTTAAGACAGTTTTGATTGACCAAAAGAGGATTGCTGGAATAGGTAATATTTATGCTAATGATGCTTTATGGTTGGCTAAGATTCATCCTGAAACCCCTGCAAAGAGCTTATCCGAAAACCAAATGGAGAATTTATACCAGGCAGTAGAGAAAGTTTTGAAGGAGGGTTTAGAAACAAAGGGGGCATCGGATATGTGGTACAGGGATGCGCACGGTGGAAAAGGAAGTTACCAGCAGAATTTCAAAGTATACGGTCGTAAAGACAAGCCTTGTTTAAGAGACGATGGTGGGATAATTAAGAGGATTAAGGTAGGAGGAAGAGGAACATTCTACTGCCCCGTCTGTCAAGACAACTGATATTTTAATAATAAGATTTATGCAAGATTTTCTTTCCACTCTGTTATCCTGATATCCTGGCAGCATGTTCTCTGCGCTGAGCTGTAAATTCTCAGATTTTTCTTGATATAATTTTTCCAGTTAATGTATTTACACACGCTTTCTCTAACCAACTTCCGCAGTTATAATCAGGCTGATTTTGAGTTCAGTCCTGATTTGACTGTTGTAATCGGCCCCAATACAGCCGGTAAAACCAATCTTCTAGAAGCAATTGTACTATTGGCAACAGGAAGATCTTTTAGCGAGCACCATGGAGAGCATCTAATTCAGAGCGGGAACGAAAGTTTTCACCTTGAAGCTGTATTGGAAAAGGGAGAGCAAAGTGGGGCAACACAGTTAGGAGTAAATGCTGTTTATGATGGGGAAGATACAAACAGAGTGCGTAAGAAATATGTTGTAGAGGGTGTGGGAAGAAAGAGGAAAAGCTTTGCCAGCAATTTTCAGGTTGTTTATTTTGGTCCCGAAGAGATAAGATTAATTTTAGGTTCGCCTTCCAGAAGGCGGGATTATTTAGATTCTATACTTTTTGCTGTTGCTGTTGATTATTCCTCTATAGCCTCAAAATATAGGAAAGCACGCATTCAAAGAAACAATCTTCTAAAAGCAATGCAGAAAGGAAATTCAAACGGAACCGATTGGCATTTATGGACGGAAAGAGTAGTTGAATTGGGAAATAAAATTACCCGGGGAAGAACAGAACTTGTAAATAAACTAAATCAGGTGTTGAGTAAGAATAAGTACGGAGTTCTGGATAGTTTGCTTCTTAAATACAATCCGGAAGTGCTGGATTTGGATAAATTTAGGGAGGTAAGAAAAGACGAGGTTCGGCTGGGGACAACAATTTTAGGTCCGCACCGTGACGATTTTAGTTTTACACGGATTAACGCGAATACGGAAGGTTCACAAATTGAAACGAATAATAGAGCAATCGATTTGTCGGTGTACGGGTCAAGAGGAGAACAGAGGTTGGCAGTAACAGCTCTAAAGCTTGCTGAACTTGAGGTGCGTTCCCAAATTACTGGTGAGCGTCCTATACTTCTTTTAGACGATGTTTTTTCAGAGCTGGATGCGGAAAACCGCGTCGGTATTTTGGAAGTGATTCCAAAACAGCAGACGATTGTGACGACTACAAATCCGGATATTGTGCGGAAATATTTTAAGGAGCGGTCTGTTGTTATAGAGTTGGGAAAATAAATTTCTAATTTCTAATAACTAATTTCTAAGTATGCTGTGATATTTCTTTCTATAGCAATTTGTTTTGAAATACCGAGTGGTTTACAGACCTTTTGCTGAAATAAAAAAAGCAACGTCCGAGCGGTTACCTTTGCCCAAACGCTGCTTTAATCAATCCACACCTTACTTAAGTTCAGCTATTATACTTTCTAGTAATTTCGCCAGTTTGGGAATGTCCTGTTCCTCAACAAATCCGTAATAGATCAGCTTTGAAGCCTTTTTTGCATTTCTGTGTACGTTTTGTTCCAAGTTTTCACTGCTAAGTACCTGCTCTAAATGGCACTGTACTGTTTCACCATCAAAAATACTTCCCGACCTTATAAACTCTAAATCTATTTTCAATAATCTGCATAACAGTCGTAACCGCATGGGACCCCCTCGCTTACTTTATCAGATACTGTTCCAACTCTTGACAGTATTCTACCTTTTATAATAGTATTAATCAAAGTGTTGTCGAAGCCGGCGACAGAATCCATCCGCAATTGTTTTCGTCAGTTAAATTTAACTCCGGAGCACGCGTCGGTGTATTTGGCATGCTTAGAAGAGGGGAGTGCTCCAGCCTCGCATATTGCAAAACGCTCTAAAGTGCCGCGTAGCACAACTTACGGTTTACTGGATGATTTGGTTAAGCAGGGATTAATTTCGTGCGTTACAGTGGAAAATACAAAGCATTTTACTTCGGAAAGTCCGGAAAGGCTCCACCTTCTATTATCAGAAAAAGCAAGTGAAGTGGACCGTAATTTAGGTAAACTTTCCAAAGATTTGCCTTTTTTAAGTGTTCTGCACCGTTCTCACGAGCCCCAGTTTCCGAAAGTCCGCTTTTTTGAAGGAGAGGGCGGTTTGGAAACTGTTTATTACGATGCGCTAAAGAGCGATGAGATTTTAATAATTTGCCAGGGAAGTGCAGATGTCCAGAAGTCTTTCCACGCCGATCCAAATTATCTAAAAGATTTTATTGAGCAGGTTGAGAGTAGAAAAATTCCAACCCGCGAGCTTTTGGAGGAAAACCCTGCTGTCCGCGAATACAAGGAAAAGTATGCTTCGGCAAACCACGAAATAGTAATAATGCCCAGCAATCCGCAAACAGCTTTCGGCCACGTAGATAAACAAATTTATATGAACAAAGTTGCTTATATTTCCCACGATAATTTGGTAGGGGTAATTATTGAGGAGGAGACTCTTGCAGAGCACGAAAGAGCGCAATTTGAGGCTTTGTGGGGGTATTACAGGGGAGGCTAATTTTTACAAGATTCTGAGTTCGGTGATGTGGTTTATTTAGTTTATGTAAGGAAACCTGCTATGCTGGTATCCTGTTACTCTGCAACCGGACCTTGATAAATAAGGTGTGTAACAGGATAACAATATAGCAGTCTAACAGGTTATTGCTGTTTACGCTATAATTAAACAATGCTATTTAAAACGTTTTCTAACTATCTCCACCAACTTGAATCAACTGACTCCCGCAACGAAATGACGGAGATCTTGGCTGAAATATTGGAAAAAAGCTCAGCAGAAGAAATTGATAAACTTTGCTATTTACTTGTCGGTAGAGTTGCACCCCTTTACGAAACAGTGAAATTTAATCTTGGTGAAAAAATGATGGTGAAAATTATTGCTCAAGCTTACAAAACGGAACAGGAAAAAGTCAAAGATTTGTTTGAGCAGCGCGGTGACTTGGGTGAAGTTGCAGAAAAGCTTTCCGAAAATAGGAAAGCAGGGTTTTCAAAAGCAGGGTCTTCAAAAGCAGGGTCTTTAAAAGCAGGGTCTTTAACTGTTCTTGATATTCACAACAAGCTGTTGGAAATCGCCGTTGTAGAAGGCAAAGGTTCGGTTGAGCGCAAAAGCAAACAGTTTGCTAATCTGCTTTCGCAAATATCTTCCTTGAGTGCTAAATACGTAGTCCGAATACCAATTGAAAAAATGCGTTTAGGTTTGGGGGAAAAAACTATTTTAGATGCTTTGTCCTGGATGGAGAAAGAAGACAAATCTTTACGCAACCCTCTTGAGCAAGCTTACAATGCTTGTCCCGATATTGGTTATATTGCAAAGACTTTCCGGAAAAAGGGTAAAAAAGGGATAGAGCAGGTATCTGTTACTGTGGGCAGGCCTGTTTTGCCTATGCTTTGTCAGCGTATTCCAACTGCAGAGGAAATAATGGAAAAGATGAAGCATGTTTATGCAGAAGCAAAATTTGACGGTACAAGAGTCCAGGTCCATTTGGATAAATCTCAACCGGCGGAGGGGGAGGAGCAGACTTTGTTTCAAAACAAGGAGAGTGTAGGTAGGGGATGTTTGCTCAAAGCCTTTACCAGAAATTTGGAAGATGTAACCCTTATGTTTCCGGATATACTTTCAGCAGTGGTGGAAAATACAAATGCGGAAAGTTTAATTTTGGATGGGGAAGCAGTAGGTTACGACCCTAAAAGCGGTAATTATCTCCCGTTTCAGGTAACAATGCAGCGGAAGCGTAAATACGGCATTGAGGAGAAAAGCGCTGAAGTTCCTTTGCGTTATTTTGTTTTTGATCTTTTGTATTTAAATGGTGAGAGTTTGTTAAAACAGAGCTATACTGCTCGTAGAAGAATACTTAAAGAAGTTATTGATGGTAAAGATGCGGATTTACAGCTTACTAAGAACAAAAAAATTGAATCAGCAGAAGAGCTGATTGAGGAATTGGAAAATGCTGTTGAGCAAGGTTTAGAAGGTTTAGTTTTAAAAAATGGTAATTCAGAGTACGAAGCTGGTACAAGGGGTTTTTCCTGGGTTAAGTTTAAGTATGAGGGTGAAGATTCTTTATTGTCTGACACTGTGGACTGTGTTGTTCTCGGATACTACAGCGGCAAAGGCAGGCGCAGTGAGTTAGGAATTGGTGCTTTTTTAGTTGGAGTTTACGATTCAGAAGCTGATTTATTTAAAACAGTGAGTAAAATTGGGACAGGATTGACAGATGAGCAGTGGAGGGAGATGAAGAAGAGGTGTGATAACGCAGAGGCGGCTGAACCTCCTGCACGTTACAGTGTTCCCAAAGAGCTGAAACCGTCAGTGTGGTCAAGTCCTGATATAATTGTCGAAATTAGCGCGGATGAAATAACGGAAAGCCCGTTACACACTGCTGGCTACGCTCTTCGCTTTCCGCGGCTGACATCCTGGAGGGATGATAAAAAAGCAGAAGATGCCACATCTTTGAAAGAGCTAAAAACTATGTTTAAAGACCAGGGTGTAAGGAATAACAATTGAGAGTTTTTCCTAACGGGCAAAACCTCGTCGTAAGTTTCCTAAGCAACTTAAGTAACCTATTTTTAAAATGACTGCCCAACAACAAACTGACTACACCAATCTATCTACAAAAGAAGTCTTAGAAAAATGGTCTACTTCTGCAGAAGGCCTTTCACAAAAAGAAGCTGAACACCGTTTACTAAAGTACGGTGAAAACACACTTCCCCGGAAAAAAAAGAAAGGTAAACTTTTTATTTTACTCTCCCAATTTAGAAGCCCTTTAATTTATATTCTTGTTATTGCCGGGATTGTTTCTTTAATTTTTCATGGAGTAACAGACGCATTTGTAATTTTTGGCGCTGTTATTATTAATTCAGTAATTGGTTTTTTACAAGAGTGGAAGGCGACTGAAGCGTTGGAAAAGTTGCAGGAAGCTGTAGTTACAAAGGTTTCGGTGAGGCGCAGTGGTAAAGTGCAGAAGATTACATTGGAAGAAGTTGTACCCGGGGATATATTAGTGCTTAATTTGGGAGACAAAGTTCCTGCAGATTCCTATGTAATAAAAGAATCGGATTTACAAGTTAATGAGGCAGCTCTAACTGGTGAGAGCAGGCCTGTGGAGAAAAGTGGTCAGGAGCAGATTTTTATGGGTACTACTGTAGTGGCGGGACAGGCGGAGGCTGTAGTTTTAAAAACAGGGAAAGATACAAAATACGGTTCAATAGCAAAACTGCTTAGCGACACGGAAGATGAGCGCACTCCTTTGCAGTTAAGGTTGGCGAAGTTCAGCCGGCTTTTAGGTTTTTTAGTTGGGGTTTTAGCTGCAATTCTTTTTGCTTTAGGTGTTTTGCAAGGATATTCATTTAGGGAAATGTTTATTATTGCAGTAGCAGTAGCAGTTGCTTCCATACCTGAAGGTCTGCCGTTGGCACTAACTGTTATTTTAGCTTTGGGTATGAAAAGAATGGTAAAGCGATCAGCGCTGGTGCGTAAGCTGGTTGCTGCTGAAACTTTAGGATCAACCAGTACGATTTGTGTAGATAAGACAGGAACTTTAACAGTTGGCCATCTTAAAGTAGTGCGTTGGAGTAGTTCGCTTAATAAAGATTCTACAGATGAAAACAGAGAGAAAATGCTGCAGATAGCTGCTGTTGCTAACGATTTAGCTAACCCGGTTGATCATGCTTTGTGGGAAAAAGTCAACTCTTCCGGCAGAGATGCTGAAAGAATTTATGACCAGCATAAGCGTTTGGCAGAAATACCTTTTTCCAGTAAAAACCGCAGTATGTCTGTGGCAGTTGAGTTTTTGGGCAATGACTTTATATATGCAAAAGGGGCACCGGAAAAAATGCTTTCCTGGTGCAAAATGAATTTTAAAGATAAAGAGGCATGGCAGTCTGTGGCGCAGAGCTGGGCGGAGGAAGGTATTCGAGTGCTAGCCCTAGCGTATAAAAAAGATATTAAGTCAATGCCGCGCAAAGAGGAGGCTGCGAAGGAAAGTTTGAGAACGGAAATTGGAAGCGGGTTTAAATTTTTAGGCTTGGTCGGTTTTTCCGACCCTCCGAGACATGGTGTAAAAGAATCTTTAGAGCTATGCAGGAAAGCCGGTATTAAAGTTGTAACAATAACAGGCGATTACAAAGCGACTGCAGAGGCGGTATTGAGACAATTAGGTATGGAAGTCAGGCCAGACCAGATTATAGAAGGTCATGAATTGGAGAATCTTGAATTGGACCAGCTTGTATCCAAGCTGGACAAGATAAAGCTTTTTGCACGGACAACTCCGGAGCAGAAATTTACAATTGTCAAAGCTTTGCAGGAAAAAGGTGAGGTTGTGGCAATGACTGGGGATGGTGTTAATGACGCGCCGGCGCTTAAAAGGGCTGATATTGGAATAGTTGTCGGGACTGCAACAGAGGTGGCAAAACAGACAGCAGATATGATTTTATTGGATAGTAATTTTGGTACTATTGTTGCTGCTGTAAAGGAGGGGAGGGCTATTTTTGCAAACATGCGGAAAGCAATTACCTTTTTGCTTTCAGGCTCGCTGACAGAAGTTGTGCTTATTACCGGATCTTTACTCCTTAACTTTCCTCTTCCTATGCTTTCTGCGCAGATACTATGGATAAATTTGGTTGAGGATGGTTTGCCTAACTTTGCTCTCTCTTTTGAGCCTCCCGAAGACGGGGTAATGCAAAAGAAGCCCCGTCCCAAACACGCACCGCTCCTCAACGCAGAAATGCGGGTAATAATTCTAATTATTAGTTTAATTACAGATTTACTGCTTTTTTCTATTTTTATTTGGATGCTTTCCAGAGGCGTACCTATAAAGGAAATAAGGACCTTTATTTTTGTTGGTTTAGGTATTGATTCTTTATTTTATGTTTTTGCTTGCCGAAGTCTGGACCAGTCTGTTTTCCGGTTAAGTTTTTTTTCCAACCGGTATTTGATATTTGCTGTATCTGTCAGTTTTGTTTTAATGTGTGCAGCAGTGTACCTTCCTCCTCTTCAAGCTGTTTTACATACCCAGCCGCTCCTTCTTTGGGAGTGGGGGTTGTTAACTGGTTTTGGCGTGTTAAATTTGCTTTTAGTGGAGGGTGTGAAGGAAGTATTTTACCTGGTAAGAAAAAAAGATTGAACTAATTTTCAATTTTCAAGTTTCTGTTATTTGTTTTTTAGTTCTTTAGTTTTTCAGTACCTTTGTTCTAGTGTTTTGGTGCTTTAATGTTCTTGTGATTTATTTTCATGTATAATTAAACTAACTACTTTTAAGGAGGTGGTAAATAATGGCTGAAGAAAAGACAAATACAGAAGCGCCTGAAGATAGCAATTTGATGGCTGCGTTAAGCTACGTTTGGATAATTTCCATAGTGATGCTTGTGCTTAAAAAAGAAGATCCTTTTGTTGCTTTTCATGCTAAGCAGGGCCTTGTTTTGTTCGGTGTTTCTGTTTTACTTTGGTTTATTCCTATTGTTGGTTGGTTGCTGAATTTGGTAGTTTTTGTTGGTATGGTTGTTGGATTTATTAAAGCACTTTCTGGAGAAGAGTATGAACTACCTATAGTTAGTAATATTGCTAAGAAGATTAATATATAAAGTGCAGTTTTTCCGTACTTGAAATAATCTTAAAAACAGCCTGGTTTGATTCAGGCTGTTTTTTGTTTTTCTCTTTAAGTTTTTAAAATGCTAAAATAAGAGTATGAATTTAATTGTTGGTTTAGGTAACCCGGGAGAAAAATATAAAGGTACGAGACATAATATCGGTTATATGGTTATTGATAATTTGTTGCAGAATGCTGGTGAAGAGGGAAGGGAACTTAATGCATCTGTTTACAAAAAATTAGCAACCTGTTATCAGTTGAAAAACACAAACGCTGTTTTAGCCAAATCTCTTACATATATGAACAAGTCAGGGTTGGCTGTACGCCAGTTAGTTAAAAAATACCAAATTGCTGTTAATAATTTGTGTCTTGTCCACGATGACCTTGATTTTCCGGCAGGTAAGTACGTGATCCAGAAAGGCAGGTCAAGTGCTGGGCACAAAGGTGTTGAATCAGTAATTAAAGCGTTGGATACAAAAGATTTCTACCGTGTTCGGATTGGTATTGGCAGTCCTGTTGTTGGCAGTGTGGAAGATTATGTTTTGGAAAAGTTTCCCTGGGGACAGCGGGTCTTGATTCGCAGAACAATTAAAGAAGTTGCGGAAGAGATAGAGAGTAAGTTTATTTATTAAATTTCTAATTACTAATATTTAATTTCTAATAAGTGAGATTGCGCTTTCAAGTAGGAAAAAACCCTTATTAATTAGAAATTAGTAATTAGCAATTAGTAATTGTATGCCCCTTATTGCTGTTTGTACTCATTGACACTAGCCCTTCTTTTCTGATAGCATAGCTATGCTCGCACTTTAACAACAGCTTTTTAATTTATATTAATGTAATGAATTTTGAAAAGCGGGAAGATTTTTTTACCAGCTGTATAGTCAATTACAGCTGTATTTCTAAGAGTTTTATTTTAGCGTATTATCGTTAAGATATAGTACTCGTATTTTTTATAAGAGTTTGATCTTGGCTCAGGATGAACGCTGGCGGCGTGCTTAAGGTATGCAAGTGAAACGGTCCCGACCTCGTGTCGGGATAGTCGCGGACGGGTGAGTAACACGTGGGAACCTACCTCTGAGAGGTGAATAACCGGCCGAAAGGTTGGCTAATACACCATGGTCTAGTTGAAGAGCTAAGCGGGGAAAAATTTCTAATATCTAATAACTAATTTCTAATGAAACCTGTAGGGTTTTATTTGTAGAAACGCACAATTTTGTTACTTCATTAGTAATTAGAAATTAGTAATTAGTAATTCTTTTTCTCTGTTTTGTTCTTCAACTAGTAAAGGAGGGTCTTTAGACCCTTTACTCAGAGACGGGCCCGCGGCCTATCAGCTTGTTGGTGAGGTAAAGGCCCACCAAGGCTATGACGGGTAGCCGGTCTGAGAGGATGTTCGGCCACAAGGGCACTGAAACACGGGCCCTACACCTACGGGTGGCAGCAATCAGGAATCTTGCGCAATGGGGGAAACCCTGACGCAGCGACGCCGCGTGGAGGATGAATGCCTTCGGGTTGTAAACTCCTGTTAAATAGAGGCTGCCAACTTCGTGCCAGCAGCAGCGGTCAAACGGAGGCCTCGAGCGTTATCCGGTCTTACTGGGCGTAAAGAGTACGTAGGCGGGTAGATAAGTTTTAGGTCAAATACCCCGGCTCAACCGGGGAAAGGCCTAGAAAACTATTTATCTTGAACACGGGAGGGGAAGGCGGAATTCCGGGAGTAGGGGTGAAATCCAATGATCTCCGGAGGAACACCAAAGGCGAAGGCAGCCTTCTGGCCCGATGTTGACGCTGAGGTACGAAAGCTAGGGTAGCGAAAGGGATTAGAGACCCCTGTAGTCCTAGCCCTAAACGTTGGATACTGGGTAATGGGTTCGATTTTGTCGGACTCATTGTCGAAGCTAACGCGTTAAGTATCCCGCCTGGGGAGTACGGTCGCAAGGCTAAAACTCAAAGGAATTGACGGGGGCTCGCACAAGCGGTGGAGCATGTGGTTTAATTCGATGATAACCGAAGAATCTTACCAGGGCTTGACATTCCGACGACCGCCTCTGAAAGGAGGTTTCCCCGATTTTATATCGGGGTGTCGGAACAGGTGTTGCATGGCTAATTGACGATTGGCCCTCCGACGGGTAACTGTCGGAGCAAATTCGGCTCATAACGGTGGACTCCAACCTAGTTTTAGTTTATTCTAAATCTAATGGACAATACCGTGGGAAGCTGGGAAGCGAAAACAGACAGTGATTTTTACTGTTTGGGTTTATGGTGTGCTGACAAATATTATTGGAGCAGTAGTGTAGGGATTACAACGGTTTCAGTACCATTATTAGAACGATTTTCTGATTTGTTGTTGAGGCAATTTACTTTGTCTCGGCTTCGTCTCAGAGTCTATTTGCCTACAGACATTTCTTTTAATAAAAAGGTTTTACCGTCTAATTTACAGGCGGTTAAATCTTCAATCTGCAAAGGTAATAAGCACACACAACCGGCATTTCAGCTATATGTTAATTCTCGTCCTTTTTTAAGGTGTCTTAAAAGTTGGGAACAACTTCGTTCTAGTTTTTTGCTAGAAAAAGGGGACATCTGCGCTTTCTTTGGAGGGCGTTTCGATGGCGATGGTTCTGTATCTTCAGATTTAAAATCTGACTGTAGGATCGTGTACAAGAATAGAAGAGAGGCAGAGATGGATAAAGATATAGTTGGTAGTGTTGGTTATGAGGCAGTTATTTACAAGTACGGTTTTTCCGGTACCTACTGTCTCTATTTTGGATGGCAGATTTCAGAAAAATTTCTGAAATCAATAAGGCCTTTTTCTGTTAAGGTCCAAAATAACGGTAAGCTTCCTTAGCCCCGTATCGACTTGATTTTACTAGACCTTTAATCGGAGGTTATTGGTAAATGAAGATGGGTTTTTACCCATAACACGCCGAACTCCCAGCCGATGCTTCGCATCGGAAATAAGAAACACGAATATCGAAATACGAAATTTATGGAATTGTGGTTTTTTAATAATCTGCTTTTTTTGTTTCGGATTTCGGATTTAGGGTTTCGTATTTTCGCGCGTGGCGCGATTGGGATGATGGTATAGTCAGTGCTGTTAGTAATAACAGGTAACATGGTCGTCAGCTCGTGCCGTGAGGCGTATGGTTAAGTCCTATAACGATCGCAACCCCTACTGCTAGTTGTATCACTCTAGCGGAACTGCCCCGGCAACGGGGAGGAAGGTGGGGACGACGTCAAGTCAGTATTGCCCTTATGCCCTGGGCGACACACGTGCTACAATGGCCGCTACAATGGGTAGCCAAGCTGTGAAGCGGAGCTAATCCTCAAAAGCGGTCTCAGTTCGGATTGAAGGCTGAAATTCGCCTTCATGAAGTCGGAATCGCTAGTAATCGCCGGTCAGCCATACGGCGGTGAATACGTTCTCGAGCCTTGTACACACCGCCCATCAGCCCAGGAAAGCTGAAACTGCCCGAAAACCGCCAGCAGGCGGGCTAAGGCAGGGTCAGTGATCAGGGGTAAGTTGTAACAAGGTAGCCGTTCTGGAAGGAGCGGCTGGATCACCTCCTTTCTAGGGAGTTTTTTCCACGAAGCGATGTCATTTATGACATTAACTGCAATTTTTATAATTGTCGTCATTTTTGACATGCTTCAAAAAGGACTATTGCAGTGTTTAAAACACTGCGTCATCTTCCCGCTTTTTAGAATTCATTTATAAGTTTTTTTCCTGCAAGGGAAAAATACTTAGGGCTCGTAGCTCAGTGGTTTAGTTGCCGCATCGGCGACCCGCTGGTGAGGCGGGAGCACTTTTCTCTGTTTTGATCAAGGTTTGTGCGCGCGTAGCTCAGTGGTTTAGAGCGCTTCTCTGATAAGGAAGAGGTCCTTGGTTCAACTCCAAGCGCGCGCACCATCCTACGCCCTTACGGGCTTCGGATGGCAGGCCATCCGGGGGAGGGCAAGCGTACTGGACCCATCCAAAACATAACCAATAACGCCTAACAGGGCGTCTTTTTTTCGCTTTTTTGTGCTATTGACACCGCTTTTTTCGGATGATAATCTTTAAACACATGCGTAGAAAATTAACTAACAGGTATTTCTTCTTCGGGAATTTTGTGCTTAAACCGATTTAGTTTTATAGACTGCTTAGTTATGTTTTTTACGCTGCTGGAAAAACCAGCAGTTTTTGTTTGCACCCAATTATTGTTACGGGGACGTAGCTCAGACGAAGCTTCGCTTGTCGGAGCGGGTTTGTGGCTTGTTTGTAGATAATTAAGGGGACGTAGCTCAGTGGAAGAGCACCACGTTTGCATCGTGGGGGTCCCGGGTTCAAATCCCGGCGTCTCCACCATCCTACGCCCTTACGGGCTTCGGATGGCAGGCCATCCGGAGGATGGCCTTCGCCACCGATGTTCTTAGGGCGAAGGATGCCCGCCGAAGCTTTTCTTGCCGTAGGCAAGCGATGCGTAGGAGGGCAGGGCAAAAAGAAGACTAAGCCTTAAATCTATTTTAAGGTTTAGGCTTGCACTGAAATTTTGTGTTTCAGTGTAATTATTATTTAGCACATTAACAACTGAACAGAACATTAACAAACATATTTAATGTGTTTGTTTAATGGGTAGTCCGTTTATTTTAAGGCAAATGGTGGATGCCTAGGCGCTAAAAGCTGATGAAGGACGTGGCGGATACAACGATACGCCTCGGAGAGCTACCGCAAGCATTATTATCCGAGGATTTCCGAATGGGGAAACCTACCCGTGTGCAAGCACGGGTGCCGTGCGTTGCACACGGAAATGCAACCTGTTTCGATGTGAGTCGAAACTCGTAAGATACTTAAGAATCTTATGTTTCTTACGACTGCCGCTTCTGGCGGCAGAAAAAGTTGATTTTCGTGCGCAGCGCGCGGGAGGAACCAGTCGAACTGAAACATCCAAGTAGGCTAAGGAAAAGAAAAAATTCCCTAAGTAGCGGCGAGTGAACAGGGAAAAGCCCAAACCTTGTCCTACGGACAAGGAAATTCTAAGCACGAAACCCTAATTTCCAAACAAATTCGAAATACAAAATTCAAAATACTAAACAATTATTGTTGATATTTTGAAACGGGTTTGTTTACAGCTCCAGATTAAACAGTTTGGAGCTTCGCCTGCCTGCCGGCAGGCAGGGATTTAGGATTTAGGATTTCCTCGCCCGTAGGGCGAGGTGTTGTAGGACATTGCTAGATTTTAATATCAAAGAAGTTACAAATTTAGTTACCTAGAAGAACTTGTTGGAAAACAAGGCCATAGAGGGCAACAGCCCCGTATTCGAAAGGTAACTGAACTTCTTGCAATGTTTCCTGAGTACCACGGGACCCGAGAAATCTTGTGGGAAACAGGGCCGACCTAGGCCCAAGGCTAAATACTTTTAGCGACCGATAGTGAACAAGTACCGTGAGGGAAAGGTGAAAAGAACCCCGGGAGGGGAGTGAAATAGAACCTGAAACCATTTGCTTACAAGCTGACAAAGCCTTGTGCGTAGCACAAGGAAATCTCACTTGTTTCGATGTAAGTCGAAACTCGTAAGATACTTAAGAATCTTAGGTCTCTTACGATTGCCGCTTCTGGCGGCAGAAAAAGTTGATTTCCTCGCGCTGCGCGCGAGGTGATGTTGTGCCTATTGAAGAATGAGCCGGCGAGTTGTATTCAGCCTGTTTAGTCTAAGCCATTTTAGTGGCGAAGGCGTAGCGAAAGCGACTCTTAACAGGGGGTGCAGTTTACTGCAGACAGCTGAGTACAGACCCGAAACCAGGTGATCTACCCTTGGCCAGGATGAACTCTGATGAAAATCGGAGGGAGGTCCGAACCATTAGCTAAGGCAAAAGCTTTGGATGAGCTGAGGGTAGTGGTAATATGCCAATCGAACCTGGAGATAGCTGGCTCTCCCCGAAATAGTTTTTGGGCTAGCGGTACACTTAAGCTTTTAGGAGGTAGAGCTACTGGAAGGATGCGAAGCCTCGTGAGAGGTATTCCATCCTACCAAACTCCGAATGCCTAAAAGTGTGTGTGCTAGTCAGGCCATGGGAGCTAAGTTCCATGTGTCAAAAGGGAAACATCCCAGATCGCCGACTAAGGTCCTTAAATCAGAGCTCAGTGGAAAAGGAGGTAGAAATACTTAGACAGCCAGGAGGTTGGCCTAGAGGCAGCCATCCTTTAAAGAGTGCGTAATAGCTCACTGGTCGACTTGGTATTTCTGCGCCGAAAATTCAACGGGGCTTAAGCTCTGTACCGAAGTCGCGGATACCGATGCGTAGCATCGGGAAGCACGAAATTCGAAATTATAAGTTCCAAATAAACTCAAAACAAGAAACACTAAATTCTAAAAAAAAGAATTGTTGTTTAGTTTTTAGTATTTATTTGGTTCTTAGGGTTTAGGGTTTCGGATTTCCGCTGCTGCGCAGCGGTGTGGTAGGGGAGCGTTCTTAGGGCGGTGAAGGACAAATGTGAGTTTGTCTGGAGCGCTAAGAAGTGAGAATGCCGGCATGAGTAACGTGTAAATCCGGTGAGAATCCGGATCGCCGAAAGTCTAAGGTTTCCTACGCAACGTTCGTCGACGTAGGGTTAGTCGGTCCTAAGGCAAGTCCCCGCTTCAGGTGGGGGGTAGCTGATGGGCAAACGGTTAATATTCCGTTACTTTATTATTTTTGCTGATGGGGTGACGGGACTTGATAAGTAGAGCGGCCATATGGTTGGCCGTTTAAGCAGCAAGTTAGTGGGTGTAGGTAAATCCGCACCTGCGTTTAAAGCGAGCTGTGGAAGACTCCGACTTGTCGGGGGATTCTACTGCGTTAAGTCTCCGAGAAAAGCCTCTAAGCTATAGAAATAATAAATCCGTACCGCAAACCGCCACAGGTAGACAAGAAGAGTATTCTAAGGCGAGCGAGATAACGGTGGTTAAGGAACTAGGCAAATTACTGCCGTAACTTTGGGAAAAGGCAGCCCTTCCTTGTGCTTCGCACAAGGAAATTCTAAGCACGAAACCCTAATTTCCAAACAAATTCGAAATACAAAATTTAAAATACTAAACAAGCAGTATTTAGATTTTGAAACGGTTTTGTTTACAGCTCTAGATTTAACAGTTTGGAGCTTCGGATTTAGGATTTAGGATTTCCTCGCGCGGAGTGTGAGGTGGGGGGCACAGAAATGGCTCAAGCGACTGTTTATCAAAAACACAGGTCTCTGCTAAAGCGCAAGCTGATGTATAGGGGCTGAAGCCTGCCCAATGCCAGCAAGTTAAGAGGACCTGTCCGTAGGACAGGGAATTTACAATTTTCAATTTACAATTTTCAAATTAAGGTAATTTCCTTATTTTGGGATTTGGATTTTGGGATTTGGAATTTCCCGCCCTGCGGGCGGGGAATCGAAGCTCTGGTGAATGGCGGCGATAACCTTAATCGTCCAAAGGTAGCGTGGTCCCTTGCCGGGTAAGTTCCGGCCTGCACGAAGGGCTTAACGACTTGAGCACTGTCTTGACCACCGACTCGGTGAATTTGAATTGGCTGTGAAGATGCGGCCTACCCATCGCAGGACGAAAAGACCCCGGGAGCTTTACTACGACTTGATGTTGGTTCAGCGGTTGCGCTGCGTAGCATAGTGGGGAGGCTTTGAAGTTCCGATTTCGGTCGGAACAGAGCCGCCAGTGAAATACCCACCTTCGTGACTTCTGCGCCTCACTGCCATCTTTATATCAAGATGGGAGGACACCGTCTGGGAGGTAGTTTGGCTGGGGCGGTCGCCTGGAAAAGAGTATCCCAGGCGCACAAAGGTCGGTTTAGCGTGGATGGAAATCACGCTGTAAGTGCAAAGGCATAAACCGGCTTAACTGTAAGATTGACGGATCAAGCAGAAGCGAAAGCTGGTCTTAGTGATCCCACAGCACCTCTAGGAAGGGCTGTGGCCAACGGATAAAAGTTACCCCGGGGATAACAGGCTAGTCGGGCCCGAGAGTCCATATCGACGGCCCGGTTCGGCACCT
>CAYREW010000002.1:35145-47018 GCA_964423535.1 uncultured Candidatus Saccharibacteria bacterium | reverse complement strand
CCTCAGCAGGATTAAAATCATCCAAATCAGCATACATTAAGAAAAATTTATAACTGTTCCATAAAATATTAAAAAAGCGGCGTTTAATATCATCCGCCGGTCCGTAGCCAAACCGCAAATCAAGAGTTGGATTTTGCCGCGCATACATCCAGCGCATAACATCCACACCCATTTTTTCCGCTGCATCATCAAACCAAATTGCATTGCCTTTTGATTTATGCATCTCTTCACCATTTTCATCTTTAACCAAAGCGTGTCCCAGCAAAGTTTTAAAAGGAGCAGTATTTTCCAAAACAGTGCTCATTGCAAGCAGTGAATAAAACCAGTTTTTAAACTGGCCGGGAAAACATTCCAAAACCAAATCGGCAGGAAACCATTTTTCCCAGTAATCGGCATCTTCAAAATAATTAAGGGTAGAGTACGCAACAATACCGGCATCAAGCCAGGGATTGCCGACATCTTTTATACGGGTAGAAATCCCACCGCATTGGGAACATTCTATTTTGACAGCGTCAACATAAGGACGGTGCGGTGTGTGACCGTCAAAATCTTCCCATCCTTGAACAGCTCT
The DNA here is from genome assembly GCA_964423535.1 of uncultured Candidatus Saccharibacteria bacterium. Classification (GTDB taxonomy): domain Bacteria; phylum Patescibacteriota; class WWE3; order JAUXAW01; family CAYREW01; genus CAYREW01. The sequence goes on along the minus strand of CAYREW010000002.1, from coordinate 46,447 downwards.
TTCTTTAAGCTCCTCTTTGGAACCGATAACCTCAAAGCTGCCGCAATCCTCACAAACCCAAATTGGCAGACACAAACCCCAATACCGCTTTTTAGAAATCAGCCAGTCATGCATATTGTTCAACCAGTCCAGCTCGCGATCGTACCCGAATTCCGGAATCCATTCTATGTCTTTGATAACGTCTTTTAGAGCTGTACGGTAATCTTTGGCGCCACTGCGGCGCTCGTTATCCATTGCTATATACCACTCATCAACAACCCGCCATACAAGTTCGGATTTACAGCGCCAGCAGGTGGGGTAGCGGTGGGTGTAAGGGACAATTGTGTGAAAAAACGTAAAATTGAGGTCGTTCCGACGAAAGTCAGAATCAACAGCTTGTTCCTCTCCGATTCCGGTTCGAGGCCCGGAATGACTTATCTGCTTTACTTTTTGCAAATCATCCAAAATTAACTCCGGGTTTTCCTTAGCATTCTTACGTGCAAACTCACCAAAACCTTCAACATAATTTGCCGATTCATCAATTACAGGTAGAATTGGAATATCTTTTTCTTTACCTAAAGCGTGGTCTTCAGTACCGCATCCGGGAGCAATATGAACAATCCCTGTCCCGACTCGCGGATCAACAGTTAAAATCATTGGGTCGGCAGCAACGACTTTATATTTATTTCCACCCTCCTCTTTTTTTGCTGCAGGCAGATCAGCATAAGGTGCAATATAAGACAACCCGACTAAATCACTGCCTTTTACCTCCCCAACCTTTTCCCCCTCTACAACATCAAGAGCATTCAATTCTTCTACCTCACTATCATCCGCCCCACCTTTTTCCGGGTTGGCAAAAATCAAATATTCTCCTTGCCCAGCTTTCCAAATCCAGTATTCTAAATCCAAATCAACTGCCACAGCCATATTGCCGGGGATTGTCCACGGTGTTGTAGTCCAAACAAGAAAAGAAATATTTATTGCAGCATCCTTAACTTCGTTATCCTGAACTTGATTCAGGATCTGCCGCTGGCGCTGATTAGATTCCGAATCAAGACCGGAATGACTATCCAAAACAGCAGGAAGTTTAAAAAACACAGAATCATGAGTCAACTCTTTGTACTCTTCCGTCAAAATTTCGTGTTGGGAAATTGCTGTACCGCAGCGGGGGCACCAGGGCACACTGTCCCGCCCCTGGTATAAATTCCCATCCTCCCAAACTTTTTTAAGAAAATGCCAAATTGCGTAGTTGTTTTGCGGACTCATTGTGTAGTAGTCATTACCCCAATCCATAAAGTAGCCGAGTTTTTTAGACTGCTCTGTCTGCACTTCAGCAAAATGCTTTGTATGCTTTTTGCATTTTTCAACAAACTTATCTATTCCGTATTCTTCAATATCTTTCTTGTTTGTAAATCCAAGTTTCTTCTCTACCTCAACTTCCACCCACAAGCCCTGGTTATCAAAACCGTTTTGGAATCGCTGTTTACAGCCGCGCATGTTGTGGAACCGTTGATAAAGATCTTTAAGAGTTCTCCCCCAACCGTGGTGTACACCCATCGGATTGTTGGCTGTAATTGGACCATCGAGGAATGAAAAACGCTGCTCCGCATTATCATTGCGGTGAAGGTATTTTTGCAAAATATCCCTGTCTTTCCATAACCGGGTTACACGTTCTTCAATCTTTTTAAAATCTGGGTGACGGTCAAGTTGTTTAAACATCATTTGTAATTAGGGACCACGGATTAGTAACTAGGTTCTAAATATAGCCTTCTTCTACTAAGCGCCGGACGTTTATTGTAAGTTTATCAGGTAAGTGCGCCGGATCAACCCACTTCCACTCCGAACACTTTTCCGGCTCTTTGAGTTCCGGCTCCCCCCCTGCGTATTCTGCCTTAAGCTAAAACGAAATTATATGTGCACCATTTTCTACATCTTCATAAAAAGTAAGCGGCTCAATATTCTTTATTTCTATACCGGTTTCTTCCAACACTTCCCGCCTAGCACGAGCCTCAATTGTTTCAATAACACCGTCGCTCACTTTACCGCCTGGTGTTGCCCAGCAGGTATCCTCATAATCCCGGTGCTGCAGCCCGACCAATATCTTACCCTCTTTATAAATGACCACACCGACACCTAGTAGTCTTTTGTTTAGTTGATTAGTCATAAAAAAAGTGTACTATTTTAAAAGCCTTGTATACTTGTATTTCTAAACCAGGCTAACATGCTAACAGTATAACAGGCTGGAGAACTTATTCCTATAAATTAAAACGCTGCTCTGTTAAAGCCTAAATAGCACCCATAGCTCCCCAACAAAAAACCTCGCCTTTAGCGAGGAGGTGTGCGTAAAGAATTTGCCGCATTTCCGCGGATACTTTACGCTTAGCTAATAATAATTATTTCTACTTCTAAACTCACTGTAGTACTTATCTTAATACATGATTTAACTTAAAGCAATAATATTTTTAGCCGCTTCTTGAACTTATAAAAAAGTTGTGCTTTACTGTAAATACTTGGTCATTAAGGAGGGGAGATGAACAATATAAAGGAGACAATAGTTGTCGGATTCGAGGGCGGTGACGGGGCGGGCAAAGGTACACAAATAGCCCTGCTCACAGATGCGCTTAAACGTGACGGCTGGGCAGTTACACAATACAGAGAACCGGGAAGCACAAGCATTAGTGAACAAATTCGCAGGGTTATTCTTGATAACAAAAACACAGACATGGATGCGTTGACTGAACTGCTTTTGTATATGGCTGCCCGCAGACAAATGCTGCAGCAGGAACTAAGACCGGAAATTGAAAGCGGGCGGTGGGATTTAATTGTACTTGACCGCTACTGGTTTTCCAGCGCAGCCTACCAGGGAGGCGGTAGAGGACTTGGACTTGCAGTAGTCAGCCAAATTGCTAACATTGTATGCGAAGATTTGTATTGGCCGGATGCAGTTTTGTATTTTGATATTTCAATTGAAGTAACAGAAAAACGGTTGAGAATGGCTGCAAAACAGGGACGGGAATTCAACCGCCTGGACCAGGAGGATCTTTCCTTCCACCAAAAAGTGAGAGATACATATTTAGAAATAGAAAGGTTAGTTGCTGAAGACCGCCCAGGATTCTGGTGGACTATTGATGCATCAGGAAGTATTGAAGAGGTTCATCACGAAGTCATAAACATTATTCGGTCTTTGTTAGTCCAGTAAATAAAGCCTTGCTCGGAACTCCTCTGAGTTTTCCGAACAAGGCTGTTCTTTTTGCCTAGATTAATCTAAATAAGCCGCTCTCTTTCTTCAAAAGGTACTTCCCATACTTTGACTCCGCAGAAACGGGAACCTTCCGGACAGTAAGGTTCAATTCCAGCACGGTAGCGAAGTTCGCAGGGCGGTCCGATCCACTGACCAATCTGCGGATCCTTTTCCCGAACCTGCTTAACTTCTTCCATTGCCAATTGCCATATTTCCCGCTGCGCATTGTAGCAGGTCCGCAGTTTCCAAAAGTGATGGAAAGACAGCAAATCCCCGCTGTGTCTCCCCCGCATAGTTACTGCATTCGGTAGCAGATATAATGAGGCACACAACGGAGTGGGCATTGAATAGATCTGCTGAACAGTTTCCCAAGTCTTTTCCATCTGCTGCTCGTAAAGCAAGTTGGCCTGCGGGCTAAGGCTAACCAATTGCGGAACAATGTAATCAGGTTCCTCCTCAAAAGGCCAAGGTGCTATCACCTGCAAAGACGCCGGAACCATTCTGTGACGCTGCAGCTGCGACAAAGCAGTGTGCGATGTACGATACAGAAAACTATAGCTTTGGTGGCGCATACATTCCAAAAGAGGCGACCACGCTTCCGGACTTAACCTCTCAGCAATAAGCGGATTGCAGTACGGATCCATTAAACTACGCACATCCTCAGCAGGAACTTTATCATAACCAAAAAGCTTGTCACCAACAGTTTCCGACAATATAATCTGATTACTATTATATGTACCCACTAACTCTGCACTCTTAAACCCAATCGCACGGTCAAATCCTCTAATATACGCTCTGCTACTTTTGGACCTCTTTATCCGCCAGGCAGGTAAGTTATTCGGGCGTATTGGCGACTGGAAAAACATCTCCAAATCTGGCGCTTTAGCTAACACCGCCTTCTTCATTGCATCAGCAAGCAGTTTCTGCTCCCAAGGTGTATCCGGAGTGTTGCACATATAGTGCAAACGGAGCAAAGTCAATAAATTGACTGTATAGTACATTGTAGCTCGCGTTGCTAAAGGAAGTACGTACCGCGCCGCCTCCATCGCCAACTTCCTAACAGCGTTTTCCCTAACCTTACCAAAACGCTTCTTGTACAAAGGTTCAACAACAGGAACCAAAAGATCAACCAAGTCTCGATATGCTGAAAGCGCCGTATCCAGCGCTTCTGTGTAAACCTTTTGCCCTTTAGCGCTAAGAGGCGGGATAACAAAGCCTGCCCCATCCATTGATACATAACGCTGGCTCTGCTGAGATGTGTTGTAATGTGATGTCCGGTGAAAAAAACTCCAAACTGCAAGCCTGGAAACACCATTAATTGCAAACGTAAAGTAGGGGTGCTGAAACAAAGTATGATGGCCTGATTTAAAAACAGATTGCGCCAAACGCTTTGCTGCTTCCTGATCTGAAATATCCTCCGGCAAAGGCAGCTCCTTGCTGTAGCAAGTCTTTGCTGCAGCAACAATCACTTTCAAATCCGGAGCAGTTCCCCAATTCACCAATTCAACACTTGCACCTGTCTCTTCAATTTTAAACTGCATTCCCTCTCCTCCCTACTACTAAGGCTTAAACAGAGCGAGGCTCTGTTTTAAGCCTGTCGTTATGGTACGGAAACAGAGCCTCGCTCTGTGTAGGCTGATATCACAGGGTTTAAAAGTCATCAGGTTTACCAAGGACAATGTGATGGTCAGGACACCGTGCTTCGTAAGATTCCGCTGCACCAACAAACATTACAGGATCATCCCACTTAGCGGGATGTCCGTTTACAAGCCGTTGCGTTCTTGTTGCTGCACGTTCACAAGCAAGAGAACCAGTGCAAACCCCGTCCAATTTCACCAGCTTATCCGCGCGCGCCATCAGCACAGGCATTGAGCCAAAAGGTTCCCAGCGAAAGTCAGTGTCTAATCCAGCTACTATTACATCTACACCATCCTCCACTAAATCAACACATAAATTTTCTATCTCCGGACCGAAAAATTGCCCTTCATCAATAGCAACTACCTCTACACACGGACCAATTTTCTGCCGCATTTTTGCAATAGTGCCAACAACAATTGCAGGAATACGTGTACCATCATGGGCACATATTTTTCCTTGCGCATATCTGTTATCTATGCTGTGCTTGAAAAATTGGACTTTGTCATTGCTCACTTTTACTTGCAGACGACGGACTTGCCGAATCAGCTCCCTTGTCTTACCGCTAAACATGCACCCAACAATTACTGAAAGTGTGCCAATATGAGACATTTTTCTCTTCTCCTCAACTGTTAGCAGATGTATACTCCGCTTACTTATACCTCCTATAGTTTATTAATAAGAAATACTACTATCAAGTACCAAAAAAAAAGCGCGCACTAAAGTGCGCTACTCCAAAGGTCTGGTCTGCAATGAATTACTCCTCAGTTTCGGAGCTTTCAGAACCGGCGCTGCGGCGTTGTCTTAAAAATGCAGGAATTTCAAAAGGGTCCTCCTCTTCGTGAGAAGGACTTGGCTGATCATCTTCGTGCTGTTTACGCTCAAACTGCTTCGCCTGATCAATACCTTTCCGCGCTTCCCTAGCAAGCTGCTGCACCTGTGCGTCAAATCCTGTAGCAATTACTGTAATTTTAATCTGGTCGCCCAACTCTTCATCAAAACCAGCTCCAAAAATTATGTTTGCGTCCGGATCCGCAGCTTCGGAAATTATCTGTGCAGCATCTTCAATCTCACTCATACCCAAATCTTTACCACCGACAATATTAAAGAGAATCCCGCGCGCACCATCAATAGAAACTTCCAAAAGAGGAGAAGAAATAGCAGCCCGCGCAGCTTTAACAGCACGATCATCACCACCAGCTGTACCAATACCCATTAATGCAGAGCCTGCCTCTGTCATAATGGAGCGGACATCTGCAAAATCAACATTTATCAAACCAGGCATAACAACTAAATCAGAAATGCCCTGGACACCCTGGCCAAGCACTGAATCAGCAAGACGGAATGCTTCTAACAAAGAAACATCTTCTTCAACAACTTCCAAAAGCTTTTGGTTAGGAATAGTTATTAAAGCATCAACTTTATCACGCAGCTCATCTGCTCCAATCTCAGCGTTTTTTTCCCTAATCTGACCCTCAAACTTGAATGGTTTTGTAACAACACCGATTGTCAATGCTTCCAGACTTTTAGCTATATCAGCAATTATTGGAGAAGCTCCGGTACCTGTGCCGCCGCCGAGTCCTGCTGTTAGAAAAATCATATCCGAGCCTTGCAAATAATCCCGAATTTTTTCTTCTGATTCTTCCGCAGCTGCACGGCCAATATCCGGATCGCCGCCGGAACCCAGTCCGCGGGTCAAATCCTCACCAATCTGCAGTTTATTAGGTGCCGGGCTTGCTTCCAAAGCCTGGGCATCTGTATTAACAGCAACAAATTCAACACCTTGAATTTTTTGCAGTTCAATCATTGAATTCAAAGCATTGCCTCCACCACCCCCAATACCAACTACTTTTATTTTTGCATGTCGATCTATTTCAGGTTTTACTAACATATTTTTATTATATCCTAACTTAGCTATTTAGTCTTATATTAAACAGAACTTCTGCTTAAAAGTTCATAAAATGCACTATTACAACACATACATCAAGGAAGAAACGACCGCACCCAATCAACAACACCACCAACAGCATCCATAACTTTACCCGGCGAAACCATTTTTGAAAACCCTCCTGCTGATTCAAATTGAGCCCCGTACTGAATCAAACCTGCACTAGCAGCGAACCTGGGAGAGTCAAGCTCATCAATTAAACCTTTAAGACCTGTAGGTTTAGCTACACGGACAGGCATTTTTAGCACTTGCTTAGCAACCTGCTCTGCTGCATAAGTAAGAGAACCACCACCAACTAATATAGCACCTGCAGGCAACTGGCCTGCATAACCACTTTTCTTAATTTCCAAAGCTACAAGCGAAAAAATCTCGCTCAACCGCGCTTTTATAATATCATTCAAAAGTTTTTTGGAAACAGCATCTTCTTCCAAACCAAACTCATCAATATTGAAATCGGCAGTTTCATAATCAGCATCCTCAATAATTGACGACAGCTTAAGCTTGATTGTCTCCGCATTTTCCAAAGTAGTCCGCAGCCCAATAGCCAAATCGTTAGTTATATTTCTACCTCCAACAGGAAGCACTGCTGAATGGACAGGACTGCCTTCGGCAAAAGTCACCATATCCACAGTTTGCCCTCCCAAATCAACCAAAACAGCGCCCAGTTCTCTCTCAGTCTCTGTCATTGCAGAAGTAGAAGCTGAAACACCTCCAAAAACCAAAGCTTCCACATCTACACCAACCTGTTGAACGCATTTTGCTAAATTACGCATTGCAGTCGCTGAGCCGGAAATAATATTAGTTTCCACTTCTAAACGAACACCACTCATACCAACCGGATCACGCACACCTTCCTGGGAATCAACAACAAAATCCCGTGGTATTACGTGCACAATTTCCCTATTTGCAGGTATAGAAACAGCGCGTGCCGCCTCAATAACTCTGTCCACATCTGTTCTTGTTATTTCACCTTCCGGAGTAGAAACTGCGACAACTCCGCGGGAGTTCAAGGAGGTAATATGAGTGCCGTCAACTGTCACAAACGCGGAAGAAACCGCATAGCCGGCCATTCTTTCCGCTCCTTCCAATGATTCAGCTATTACTTCTACAGCATCATCAATATCAACAACAACACCTTTCTTTATTCCTCTACTTTCTACAGAAGAAACCCCAATAACAGAAGGTGCACCATTTTCATCTACAGTTGAGATTATTGTGCAGATTTTAGAAGATCCAATATCTATACCAGTTACTACTCTGTCTTTGGGCATATAGGTTTATTAATTAATTTTTGTACGCAACCACAGGTTTATCATAACGTAAATCCACTTTGGCAAGCAATGTCTCTTTAATCTTATACTTAGTTAAAATCACTTGTAAAGCCTCAATTTGTTCACCTGCGCTTTTAGTGCTTGAAAAAAGGACAACAGGACCTTCCAATACTTGCACTTCCACTGTTTTTTCATCAACTACTTTTAGCCGCGCCACTTCTATACCACCACGCTTAAGGCCGGAAAGTATTTGTAAATATTTTACTACATTTTCACTACTTAAGCGATCACCAACTTTAATTTGTTTGGACCCGAAATTAAAACCAGGTAATTGGGCTGAAGATGTTGCTTCAGAAAAAACTACCCCCTGCTCATCTATTAGAAACTTGGGATTGTCTGTTGACCCATTAATATCAGATAAAACTACAGCTAAAGGTTCTCTATAAAAAAGATCAATTTTTATTGTCCGGGGGTATATTTTTTCTACAGACAAACCTTTGACCCGGGGTTCATTTTCCACAACATACTGCTCTAAAACCTGCTGTTTTAAAAAAAGAGTATTTTTTGATCCAAATTTATCTTTTATTATACTTGCTACAGCTGGATCAGAAAGTCTAACAGTTTGTAAGTTAAAAAATGGTGACCAAACTAAAAAATAGATAATAGAAAAAAATACAAAAATACTAAAAAAGAGAATTATTTTGCCTTTAGTAAGGTTTTTAACACTGTTGAATAAGGATGAAAGCCGGGAAAGAGAAATTTTGCGCCAGCGCACACCTCTAGCTGTTTTTGATTCGTAACTTTTATTCCATGAATACTTCATTTTTATTTATTTTTCCAGCTTTTTTACTACGCAGAAGGTCTGCACCGTTTTATTGCCTATTTAAAAGCAGCTCTATTTCTGCCGCCATTTTTTCCGCAGCATTGTAAATTACTAAATTCTTAGCCTCCATACCCCCTTGTTCAAAACCAGACAAATTATTAGCAACTTTTTTACAAACAGCAATCAAATTCTTTGCGTTAAGATTTTTCTGTTCTAACATCAGGCCAGAACCTGCATCAACTAAAACCTTAGCATTTTTAAACTGTTCATTATGTGAAACCCAAGGAATGGGAATTAAAACTGCCGGCTTGCCCAAAGCTGCCAACTCGTAAACTGTATTAGCACCTGCACGGGAAATAACAAAATCCGCAGTATTAAAAACTGCACCGATTTTATCTTCACCAAAATAAGGCTGGAGAATGTAAGAACCCCGCCCTTCCTCGCCTTCTGTTTGTTTTTTTAACTTTTCGTAATCCAAATTACCGCACTGGTGAATTACATTAAATTGATCCAGCAATTGAGGAAGCGCTTCAATAACTGCACTATTAATTACCCTCGCCCCCTGTTTGCCGCCGGTTATATATATTGTCGGGACCTCTTTCTGAATATCATAATCTCTTAATATCTTAGTATTGAATATCTTATCCCGCACAGGCAGTCCAACAACACACACCTTGTCACTCGGAAAATATTGCTTTGATTCCTCCCAAGTTACATAAATCTTTTTCGCGAATTTAGCTATAAATCTGTTAGCCCAACCGGAAACAACAGTCTGTTCGTGAGTTACAGAAGGTATTCCCAAAAGCCACCCTGCTATAACAACAGGAACAGCTAGATAGCCGCCCCAGCTTACAATTAACTGCGGCCGAATTTTTAACAGCCAAAACATTGCCTGCAAAAATCCAAAAGGAATGCGCAGCCACTCAATTGGATTCCAAGTACGGTGCAGTTTACCTGCTTTTAAATTGTAAAAAGGAAGTCCAAGCCTTTTTATAGTTTTATATTCCGCAGATTCCTCTTCACTACCATGCATTGAATATTTATGGCCAAACCAATAAATTTTGCAGTCGGCAGAAAGTTTTTCAATAACAGCAAGCGCTGGTGTATGGTGGCCACCTGTGAAGACAATACGCGCTTGATTATTTGATAATGTTTCTTGCTGCATAACTGTAATAACTAAATCCGAAATTCTAAGCTCCAAATAAATACTAAATGCGAAACACGAAACATTCAAATTTCGGTTTTAGGTTTCCTAATATTTGGAACTTAGGATTTAGAATTTCGAATTTTCGAACCGCCTAAGTAGTATATTTAAAAGATTAAGTTTCCAAACTTCTACTGACACTAAGCAATAGCCCCACCCCTGCCAAATTAATAATTGTCGAGGATCCTCCGTATGATATCAAAGGCAGTGGAATACCGGTCAAAGGAACTAAAGCTGTCATCGCTGCCAAATTAACAAGCGTCTGCACTGCAAACCAGACAGTTACTCCGGCAGCCAAAATCTGACCGAACTTATCCTCCGCATTTTTAGCAATATACAAACCGCGCCAGAAAAGTAGAGTAAAAAGCAGCAGCAAAAAAACAGCACCTAAAAAACCAAACTCTTCGCCCACAACTGCAAAAATAGAATCCATTGAAACTGATGGAAGATAAAGATATTTTTGCCGCGACTTACCTACACCCAACCCGGTAAATCCGCCGGAACCTAAAGCTATTAAAATCTGATTAATATGGTATCCGGAATCCAGGGGATCAGCCTGCGCAGGATTGAGATAAGTAAGAAGACGCTCTCGGCGGTAAGGCGTACCCAAAATCAAAGCTGAGCCTCCAACCAGTCCCAAACCGACTATAGTAAAAAAATGCCACAACGGTGCTCCGGAAATAAAATAGGAACAAACTGCAATGCTGCCAATAACAAGAGCGGAGCCTAAATCAGGCTGAAGAATAATTGGTGTTAAAACAAAGGCAAGCAAAGCTGTAAACAAAGGGAGGCTGAATTTGCTTCCGCCACCAGTGCTTCGAGAACTTAAAGATGAAAGCCAACGCGCAATAAAAAGAATAAAAGTAAATTTAAGCAGCTCTGTCGGTTGAATATTTACAGGTCCTAAACCAATCCACCTGCGCGCGCCCCAAATTCGAATACCAACCCCGGGCAAAAGTACAAGAATAATTAGAACCATAGTAATTGCAAAAAGTGGAGCAGCTAATTTTTGCCAAATATGGTAATCAAGAGAATAAATAAAAAAAGCAACAACCGAACCTGCCAATACCCACCCGCCATGAAGAATTAAAAAATGATATTCACCGCCAAAAACATCGTGAGCGTAAACTATGGAAGAATCATAAACCATAAGAAGACCAAAAAGGACTAAGGCTGCGGCGACAGCTAGGAGAGGAAGGTC
>CAYREW010000002.1:24668-35045 GCA_964423535.1 uncultured Candidatus Saccharibacteria bacterium | reverse complement strand
ACTGCTCCTGCAAGCCAAAACCGCATTGTTACCTTAGTCTCTTCCCAACCCAACGCTTCAAAATGGTGGTGAAGCGGTGCTATTCTGAAAACTTTCTCACCTCCGCAAAAAAGCATAGAACCCCACTGCAGTAAGGAAGAAGCTGCTTCAACAAGGAAAACTCCTCCAATTACAGGCAATGCAAGAGACCGCTGAACTAAAAGAGCTATTACAGCAAGCATTGCTCCAAAAGCCAAAGCACCGCTGTCCCCCATAAAAAAACGGGCCGGATTAATATTAAAGTAAAGAAAAGCGAGCAGTGAACCCAGCATAACAGCAATAAAAAGAATTGTATCTCCGGAATAAGGGCACAGCGTAGCTAGATGCCAAAATGCAAGAAGAGCAATCATTAATAAACCGCCAGCCAGACCGTCCAGTCCATCTGTAATATTAAAAGCATTAGAGGTAGCAACAATAACTAAAGAAGCATAAACAATATATCCCAAACCTAAATAAACGGATTTACCCAAAATAGGAACATAAACACTGCTAAAGCCCATTTTTGAATACAGCAGCCAACCAATTCCAAAAGCTAAAAGAAACTGTAAAAGAAACTTATGACGTATCCGCAAACCGAAGACACCTGTTTTTTTAATATTAAAAAATTTCTGCAAATCATCGTAAAGACCAAGAAGACCAAAACTAAACAGGGTAATAAATAAAATATTAGACGTCCAGTTAAAATAAAACGAGGTTACTGCGTAAAAAAGCACAGTAAAAAAGAAAGCGGAACCAATCACCAGAATACCGCCGCCGACAGGGGTACCAACTTTGTGACCGTGCAGTTTGTTAAAAATAGTTTTTCTGCCAAAAAAATCCTGACTTTTAACTTTTGGTGCACGAAACTTTAGCTGGTACAAGAGGTTAATAAAAGGAACAGCCAATCCTCCGGTAAAAAAGAAGGAGAGAAGCAAAACTCCAAGATACTTAGCTGTCTGCGTTATTGCAATCATAACAGTTACAAATTATAACACGCAGACACGTCCAATTCTACAAATTGCGCAAATAAGCGCGAACACATTCAAACAGCCTGGTTAAATTATACCGCCATCCAGTAATAGGCAGATCCATTGCCGGCAGGTAAGCGACTTCTTTACCACCAAAACCGCGTTTAAACCTGGAAACACCGTAAAAGCGGTGGTCCTCCGCTTCTTCGGGACATATACCCCAAAAGTTAAACCGCGTACAGCCGCGCATCTGCGCTTCTAAAATTGCTTTCCAAAGCACTGCATAACTGCCGGGAGCATCATTATTTTTTGGTGTGGAAATACCGTAATGGTAAACAGCCTCCTTATTGTAAAAAATTATAAAAGCAGAGGCTAACAAATCATCTCCAAGCTTAGCGTGGAAAAGACGCACCTGGTTATCATTAACAAAAGCTTTAAACTGTTCATACAAAAATTGATAGGAAAAGGGGACAAAATCATGTTTTTCAGCCAAATAGATTTGGTAGTCGTAGAATTCCTGTATATCAGCAGGGTCAGCTGAGACTTCCACTTCAACACCGTCGCGGAAAGCGCGGCGGATGTAGTAGCGGGTATTTTTTCTCATTTGCGAAAGCAGCTCCTCCTCACTCTGCTGCAAATCCAACTCCAATGTAAGATCTGCAGTTAAATGCATTGGTGATTTTTTAAATCCTAATCTGCTAACTTTTTTTCTTAGTTCAATCGAATCGCACTTTTGCGGACGCATACGAATAAAAACGCAATTTTCCCTGTTTGCTATTCTTTTAATTGCGTTCAGCATATCCAGTAATTCAGCTCTGGACAAAGACCAGTCCCACAACGGGCCGCCGTATATAGCCAAGTACCTCCCGCGCTTAGCATCCTCAATAATTAATTCTGCAGCTCCAACCATCTCACCTTTATCAAAATAACCTATTCTGTGAATTCTATGACCAATATTTTGGTGAAAAACTCCCCAATTCCAGGATTGAAGAAAATTAGCCTCTGGTTGTGAATGGATAAAATTTTCCCAAGTTTCTTTGTCGAAAACTGCCCGTGCGGAAGGAGTGAGCATAGGTAAATTGTATTATAGCACACTGAAAAATTACTAATTTCCAATACCTAATCGCAGCAAATTCTAAGCACGAAATACTAAACACTAAACAATATCAAAATACAAATGTACAAATAATTTAAAATAATAGAACCTGCATTTAATCAAAGCATATCTTCTAACAGCGCACTTAAATCATTAACATCAGTATCCTTCACATCCCTATGCGTCGGCAAATTAAAAATATGGTTCGATAAATTTTCTGCATTCGGGCATGTACCTTGTTTATAAACGGAGAGACACTCAATCCGCCCGCAATCAACCGGCGCTTGGTACCAGCGGTCCGACAAGAAGAAGCCTTTCCTTGCCAATTGATTCGCAAGTTTATCCGGGTCGTCAACAACAAAAGGATAGCGTAAACACGTTCCCCTGCTAATTAAAGTTTTGTCCGCTAGTGAGCTGCGCAGATGTTGATGGTAAATGTGAGATATTTTTCTGCGGTGCTTTAATTGCCTTTCCAAATTATCCAGCTGGATAAGTGCAAGCTTGGCATATTCGACAGGCAGCATTACTTTTTTAGCAACCAATGTCTGAGTAGGAGAAATAAGCAAATTTAAACTATAGGAGAACTTCCACAACAACCGCCCCAATCCAATCGACCACATACTTCTTATCCCCCATGTCAAAAAAGGATAAAACATATCTCTGCTGACCGTACCTAAAGGTAAAACAGAGCGAGGCTCTGTTTCCGCCCTGATATCATAGGGATTATTAGGTTTGATAATTGCAGCTCCGCCGGAAACAGCATCAACTATTTTGTCGCGGCCGAAAGATAAAACAACAGCGTCGCCGTAACTGCCCAATTCTTTTCCTTCACTGCTCTTAGCACCAAAGCTTTGCGCAAGGTCCTCAATAAGTAAAAGATTATGTTTTTGACACCACGCTTTAATCGCTACAATATCCGCAGGGTAGCCAAGAATGTTTTGGACAATTACTGCTTGGGGATTTTCTGCCTGCTGGTAAGCTTGTTGCAAAGTGGAAACAGAATAATTAAGAGTGTTTTTTTCAACATCAGCATAAACAGGATTCGCGCCTGTCCGCTTTATTGCTTCTTCAACAGCGTAACAGGCAAAAGCCTGAGTTAGTACATCAGCACCTTTACCAATACCTAAACTTTCCAGTGAAAACTGGATTGCATCGCGGCCTTTGTGGAAAAGGTAAACTTTGCCGCCGAAGCGTTTTTTTAATTTCTTCTTCAACTCAGCCGGCGCGGATTTGTCGGAACGAATTAACTGCGCCAGTGCAGTTAATGCAAACTTTAAATTGTAGTTGGAGCCGAGGCTGTTAAATAATGGCATAGTTATATATCTATCAACCACGTTTCTCTCATAAATATACACAATTGATTTTCCCAATCCTGTCAACCTGTTATATTGTTATCCTGAAACAATGCTAGCTTAACTAGGCGTGGAACAGGATAGCAAGCTCCCAGAATAACAGGATCTCGCAACTTTCCCTTCAATCAAAACTAAGTCTCCCTCGCCCACCGCGTTCAAAAACTTAAGTATGTCCGGACTCTCCGCAATATAATCTTCCTCAAAAACCTCCCTAAACTGCTCGGTACCATCCTCACCAACATGGAGTAATTTATTGACAACCGGACGCGCCTGCTTTGCCAAATCCAAATGAATTTCATCCGTCCACTTACCTAAATCTACAATTCCCGGCGTAAGCAGATAAACATTTTCCGCTTTCCGCCTCTCTGCCAGCTCCGCTGTCAACTGCAAAGCAGCTTTAAAACCTTTTGGGTTGCTTGTCTTGCCGTCATCAATAATTAATGCGCCGCTTTCTGCTCGATATACGTTAACAACTGTTTCACCCGGCTGGTAATTTTCCAACCCGGAAACAATTTCCCCGTCTTGCAAATTGTAATATTTGCCAACAGCAATTGCCAGTTTAACAGTTTGCAAATAATGGCGGCCGACAAGTTTAGTGTGCACTTTATTATTCTGCCAGCTAAACACGAGTCGACCCATACTGTTCAGCTCAAAATCCGAAGTCTCAACATCCTCACTGCGGATAAAGTTACTTCGATTGCCGGCGCTGCATATTTCTTCCGCTCCCGGATCAGCAGAGTTGCAAAAAACCGGTCCGCCGTTTACAGCATAGACCAACTCTGCTTTAGCCTTAATTATCTGCAATCTTCCGCCAAACAAAGCAATGTGCTGGGGAGTAAATCCGGTAATGACTGCTGCATCCGGCTTAAACCATCTTGCCAATTTTTTAATTTCATTTTTTTTATACGCTCCGTATTCAAGTAGAGCAAAGTTTTGATTATCAAATTGTCGCAAAACTGAAAGAGCAACTGACAGCCTAGTGTTGTGCGATTTTGGTGTTTTAAAAACAGAAAATTTTTCCTCTAAAACCGCGGCAATAAGATGTTTGGTAATTGTCTTACCGTAACTGCCTGTTATCCCTATTATTGTGGTTTTGGATTGATTTAATTTCCGGCTGGCTAAAATCAAGAAAAGAAAAGTTGCAATTTCAGTAAACAAAATAGCGGGGAGGGATGATAAAACTACAAGTAGCGGTATTAGAAAATAGAGAGCAGCAGCCAAAAAGATACGCAGTATTGTGTTGCTGCTAGGAACAATCCACAAAGCTAAGAAGACTGCAATAAATGTTAAAGAAATTACTACAATTTTCCCTGTCCGGACAGGACGTTTTAGTCCTGTGCGGGTAAGTTCTTTTCTCAACGGTAAAACTTTCCGCAGCTCTTTTTGCCCTTCTACTGATTTTAAAAATACAGCCAACCTGTCCAAACGGTATTCTTTTTGCTGAACAATTGCCAACCACCGCAAAATGCGGGGTGTAGAAAACAAGAGCAATAAAGTACCAATTCCAATTGAAAACATCATTATAAAATTAGAGAACAGATCTCCGCATCGATTCCGGCTCAACGGCCGGAATGACCTCCCAACCCTGTCATCCTGACGAAAGTCAGGATCCAAGCAAGTATTATTTGCGCTGTTACCTTAGGGGCGGCCCTATGTGGCTGCCCTTACAAAGCGCGAAATAAATTTCGCTACTACATTGGGCTCATCAAACTGCGGAGCATGACGCACACCTGCCGCAATCCTCAATTCCGAATCAGCCAGCTTATCATCAATATAATAACCATTTTTTAAAGGAGTAGTTTGATCATTCTCCCCCCAAATAACCAGTACAGGACAGGTAATCTGCTTCAAATCGTCGCGAATTTCATCCGCAATTACATTCTTCATTGTTTCCCTCATAATTGGATCTGCCTGCAAATAATCCTTCTCCCTAGCTAAAAAATAAAGGAGCTTCCGCACCTGTTGATTTTTTGTAAAAATTTTTCCAGCTGCAGCCACTTGTTTAAAAACAAAGCGTTTAAGGACGGCAGGGATAGATTTGTCTCTCAGCCCGGAACAGGCAATCAAAATTAAAGAAGCGACGCGTTCGGGGCGGGTGGAAGCGAAACGGACAGCAAGCTGTCCGCCAAAAGAATGTCCCAACAAACACACCGGGTGTTGCGGCAGTTTAACTTCAAGCCAGCCAACGTAGTCTGATAAATTCCAAGGATTTTCAACATCATTATCCAAACCGGGAATTGGTAAAAAATGAGGATTAAAGTCCTGATTACGCAAAGCATTCATAAAATCCTGCCACTTTTCCCTGTTATTATCGTCAATTGACCAGCCGTGGAGGAGGTAGATATCGTTAGTCTCCATTATATACAGTATAATTGAGGAACGTTAAATAAGAAAGTTTAGATTTAAAATCCTAAGCACTAAATCCTAAGTTCCAAATAAACGCTAAATACTAAACTCTAATGTTCCAATTATAACGGGGATCGGAAGAGGGAAAAGGGAAAAGGGAAGACGGAAACAAAAACAGAAGAGTGAGGACAGATCGGATTTCTGTTTTCCGTCTTCGTTTCTCTACTCGATTTTCCGCGATCTGTTTTCTTAACCTTGGAGCAATATATTTTGAAAATTTGGAAATTTGCATTTTGTGCTTGTTTAGCCGGCCTACCGACAAGGAGGGATTTAGGTATTAGGTTTTAGGATTTGTTTGGAGCTTCGAATTTCGAATTTAGTACTTCTACAACAACCTTCCGCTCGTCCCACTCCCTCTCCTCCTCACCGTA
The DNA here is from genome assembly GCA_964423535.1 of uncultured Candidatus Saccharibacteria bacterium. Taxonomy (GTDB): domain Bacteria; phylum Patescibacteriota; class WWE3; order JAUXAW01; family CAYREW01; genus CAYREW01. The sequence continues at coordinate 28,834 of CAYREW010000002.1, read as the reverse complement.
ACACATTGACTGCTCATGCCCTTTGCCAAGAAGCAAAACCCAATCCCCTTCCTCAGCTAATTCATTAATTGCATAATTGATAGCTTTTTTCCTGTCCGGAATTTTGGCAAATTTACCGCCGACCGCAGTGCAACCTGCCGCAATTTCTTCAATTATACTGTTAACATACTCACTGCGCGGATCCTCCGCAGTTAAAACAGATATATCTGCCAACTTGCCGGCAATTTTTCCCATTTCTTTCCGTTTGTATTTGTCCCGTTCGCCTGCACAGCCGAAAACTGCAATAATCCGTGGTCGCGTAGGGGCGGCCCCATGTGGCCGCCCTTGCGAATTTCCTTTTTTAATATTATCCGCAACCAGCTGCAAAACATTTTCCAAAGCATTCGGAGTGTGGGCAAAATCAATTACAATATTTAGTCCGCGGTTATTTTTTACCAACTCAAACCTTCCTTGCGGAGGGTCAAAACTTTTCACATAATCAACAACTTTTTCTAAATCAAAACCTAACTGCGTGACGGCGGAGAGGGCAGCGAGGATGTTGTAAAGATTGTACTCTCCAAGTAACTTTGTCTTGACCAACTTATCGTTGACAGTAAATTGCATTCCAGAATCAGTTTGCTCAATATCTTCAGCTATAAACCTTGCCGTATTGTTTAAACCATATGTAGTTGCAGGGTTTATCCCTGCCCACAGACCATCCCGGCAACCACAAGGGTTGCAACTACAGTTAAGATCTGCATTAACTACGGAGATATCCGCCCGTTTCAATAACTTCAACTTTGTTTTTAAATAATTTTCGTAGGTTTTGTGGTAATCCAAATGCTCTTCTGTAACATTAGTAAGTACTCCAACATCAAAATCGATAAAAGCAGTGCGGTGCTGATCCAATGCGTGCGATGTAACTTCCAAAACAGCATATTCACAGCCTGCGTCTACCATTTGCCGCAGCAAATTTTGTAACTTATACGGACCCGGAGTCGTAACGTGAAGGTCGGAAGGAAACTGCTCATTATCGATAGCAACCTCAACAGTAGTAATTAAACCTACCTTTTTATGAGATTTTTTGATAAGATAATGTATAAGACTTGCTGTAGTGGTTTTTCCATCAGTCCCGGTTACACCAATAACTGAAAGCTTACGCGATGGAAACCCGGTAATAAATGCTGCTAGTAGGGCCTGCAGGTAGTGGAAGATATTTTTCAACTTCTGCATGTGCCTAATTTTAACACAACTAGAAGGAGGGAGACGATGTTTGCACGCGACAAAAAGGGCAAAGTTATTCGCGCACCTTGCCGTATTAACGGAGAAGTGCACGAAACTGATCATGACACCAAAGACGGTATTTGCAAATGCAGAGCTTGGATCTGTTTGGTGGATAGACAAAATCGGGTTGTGCATTTTCACTTTAAACAGCGGAAAACGGACAGGGTACAAGAATTATTTGGTCAAGAAGTGGAACATTTAACGCCGAAGCCTCTAATAAAAATCTAAGATCGATGTGCTAAAGGAGGTGAGGAAAGTGAAAGGACCCTTCTGCAAAGTTATTCAATTAGGCGGACATAGAGTACGGTTGTTTCTTGGCACACATAAGGATAACAATATTCAACAGCGGATGCGCCGTTCTGCCGAACAGATTGGGAAACAAATTGACCAAGCTGGCGGCAGGTTAACATCAGCTGCACTAAAAGAAATTGCTGTCCATGCTTACAAGGAGGAAGGTTTTGTACAAGTTGATACATAACCGGTGCTGCCGCTGAGCAAGCAACAGAGCCACACTTGCTCAGCGGTACTTTCTGAAACTGAGAAAACTCAGCACATTGCGAAGCTTTACGTTCCAGCGGATTTTCCTGCAGCGTATCCTGTTGTCCAACACATTTGCAAATTAAACCCGCCTGTTGGTCCGTCAAGATCCAAAATTTCGCCGGCGATGTATAAATTTTTAACTATTCGCGATTCCATAGTCTGCGGATCAATTTCATCCAAACTGACACCGCCGGCAGTAACAATAGCTTCCTCAATTGGGCGTGAACAATCAATAATAAAACGGAAATGTTTGAGAAATTTAATTAGCTCCGTACGCTGTTCTGCTGTAATTAGCCCCGCCTGCTGTTCTTCCAAAATACCTGTCCAATCGCTGGCAATATGCACCATTGCGCTGGGCAGTAAACTCTTCATCATATTTTTAAATAGCTGTTTAGGGCTTTTTTCTATTTCGCGGAGAATTCTCTCATCTAACTGCTGCTTGTCAAGCGCAGGTTTTAAATCAATTTCACCAAGCAGGCGGCCTTCACTATCATCAATAAATCTGCTTGCTTCAATCACAATTGGACCGGAAATTCCGTAATGGGTAAAAAGCAGTTTACCAAATTGTTCTGCTAATAGTTTATCCTCGCGAAAGAGACGGAAAGTAACATTTTTCAAAGTTAAACCTTGCAAACGGTGGATTTCCTCGTGCGGTACTTCTAAACCGACAAGTGCCGGCTTAAGAACATTTACTGCGTGACCAAAATGCTGGGCAAAATAGTAGCCGTCGCCGGTTGAACCTGTTTCCGGATAGCTTAGGCCGCCGGTAGCAATAATCAACTTGTCTGCTTTAAGTTCTTTCCCATCTGCAATTTGAATAATAAATACATCCTCCTTTTTTTGAACTGCGGAGACTTCACAATCCAACTTAATTTTTACATTTTGTTGACTCAGCTCTTTTTGCAAAGCATTGAGGACCGTCCGCGCCTGATCACTTTTTGGAAAAATTCTCTGCCCGCGTTCCTCTTTCAGCTTTACACCAAGATCTTTAAAAAACTGCACTGTATCTTTGTTATCAAACTGGGCAAGCGAGTTCCACAAAAACTCCCCATTGCAACTTTTGGCAAATTCTTCCACAATTTCTCTTTTCGATTTTGCAGTAGTGAGATTGCAGCGCCCTTTCCCTGTCATAAGGAGTTTTTGACCCAACTGATTATTTTTTTCTATAAGGGTAACGTCAGTACTTTGCGGTGCTGTAGAGCATTGGCGTCCTGCCGCAATCGCCGCCGTCATTCCTGCCGGCCCGCCGCCGATGATTGTGATTTTTTTCATAATTTAATATAAAATCCCATAATATGTAGTAGCTAACTGCAGTCCGCACAACAAATCGCGATACACTTCAAATAAGATGAAGTTTTTAGCTGCGCTAAAAACTTCTAAAACCACGCTCAGCGTGGTTACGCACGCTAAGCGTGGTTACGCAACTTACGATGATACTTCAACGCAAACCTGTGCGCTTCGTCACGGACGTGCTGTAACAACTGCAATGCGGATGATGATTTCGGCAAAACAACAGGTCCTTCTAAAGTATATTCCGGAGGAAGAGCAAAGAAAACCAATTCCTCCCGCTTTGCAAGCGATGCAACAGCAATCTCCAAACCGCGGTCCTGCAAAACCTCAACAGCCGCGTTCAACTGCCCCTTACCCCCATCAATTAACAACAAATCGGGGACCTCAGTAAACGACTTATCTCTAGACCCCTTACCTAAAGATGAAACAGAGCGAGGCTCTGTTTCCGTGGCTTGGTAACGGGCTCTACGGGAAAGGGCTTCTTTGAGCATTGCGACATCATTAGGTGCATCTTCGGTGCGGATTTTAAAGCGGCGGTAGTGGTCTTTCTTCGGTTTTCCGCCTTCAAAAACAACCATGGATGCTGTCGCCTGCTTGCCTTGAATATTGGAAACATCGTAGCCTTCTATCCTCTCTGGCAGAACTGGCAGATCTAACTCCGCCTGCAGTTGCCGCAGTGGTTGTTTTCGTTTATCTTCCGGTACATTTATATCTATATCCGTTTTTTTATAACTGCGGAAGCCTTTTTGCAAATATTTCAACTGCTTAATTTGGTCGCGTATTTCTCCTGCCTGCTCGTATTCTTTTTGCTTGGAGAAATTTTTCATCTCTTCTTCCAAATCAATAATAATTTCATCCGCCTTGCCCTGAAGCAGTTTACGCAGTTTAGCAATCTGCGCATTGTAATTCTTTGCCGATATTTCATCAACGCACGGCGAAGTACACAGATCAATATCTGCAAACAAGCACCCCCGCCCCATTTTTTTATAACGGGAAAATTTGCTGTCCGAGCAGGTGCGGTAAGGAATTGCTTTACGGATAAATTTTAAAGCGCGGCGGATATCTCCCTGCGG
>CAYREW010000002.1:3319-24568 GCA_964423535.1 uncultured Candidatus Saccharibacteria bacterium | reverse complement strand
GGTAAGGAATTGCTTTACGGATAAATTTTAAAGCGCGGCGGATATCTCCCTGCGGATAAGGCCCGAAATATTCTGCTTCCAAATTTTTTTTCCGCGTCATTAATACTCGCGGAAATGTTTCATTGGTAATTGCAATATAGGGGTAGGATTTATCATCTTTTAACTGGCGGTTGTATTTCGGTTTCAGCCTTTTAATTAAATCCGATTCCAGTAAAAAAGCATTAAATTCAGAATCTGTTTCAAAATATTCAATATCTGCAATCTGCTCCACCATAAGGGAAGTTTTTGGACCGAGGTCGGCGCCGGGTTGAAAATACTGCCGTACGCGGTTTTTTAAATTTGCTGCTTTGCCAACGTACAACGGATCACCTTCTTTGCTGCGGTAGAGATACACACCGGGTGATTTTGGAATTTGTTTAAGCTGCTTTTTTACTTTCATTTCAGTATTTATTCTAACACGAGAATAGAAAATAAAGTTGATTTTATCCTATAAATATGGTATTATTATAATGGTATTAACGAAGGTCTAAACCACGGTAAGGAGGCAGAAAATGTTGAAGGATAGTGGGCCTCTCCTCGTCATTGTCCTTGGACTCATCCTGGCAGTTTTGCTGCCGATGAGTTCGGTTTTAAACAATAGCGGGACGGAAACATCGTTTCGACCCGGTTCGTCCGTCGTCGTCACCTGCGAGCAGGTTCCGTTGCAGTGGTTCCCGGAAGACGAATTCTTGGAACCGCCCTCGCAGACGGAGCAGGCAGCCGCAGGCAACCTTTTCTGGATCACTAACAATCCGGAAGAGGACTGGAAGCAGCGGGTAGATATCTTCCATATCTATTTCCTGGTCGAGGACGGACACGGGAATTTGGAAGGTCTGCTTCCGCAGCGCTGTCTGGAGGTGGTCACCGACCAGTAGCGACAGCAGTTTCGCTTAGCCATTGGGGTTAGTTTGGAAATAAAGCACCAAACCCCAATGGCTTTTTGATTGGTTGCTTAATAATTTAGCAACCATCAACCCTGAACCCTACGTGGTTCGGGGTCAATCCGCCTCTGGCAGATGCATGCGTGTTAAGTAGTTCCAATGCTTGCATCGGATCGTAGAAATGTGCCGAAACTTTACAACTACAAACAAAGCGCGCACTAAAGTGCGCTACTCTAACCACGGGGAGAGTAGCGAAACTTGTTTCGCGCTAGTGCGCGCAATAAATTGCGCTACTCTACACTTGCAATAAAAGTAGCGCGACAATCTCAACAAGACACAGTGAACTTCCAAGCTAAACTCGTTTAAACAAATACTCCCTCCCCCTCTTCCCCACATGCTCAATAACATTCATCTGCCGCAAAACATAAGTAATCATTCTAACCCGGTAGATAGAAATATCCCAAAGCTGTGCCAAATCTTTATTCGTAAATTCTTCCGGCAGCGGGCTGGGAAACAAGGAATGAATATCCGCAGGCTTTTCCAAAAGGACACGCTCCCCAACCTCCAGCAACCTGTGATCCACTATACTTACACCACCGCGGCGCCAACTGCCTTTGCCGTCTTCACAACGCACTTCTTCTTTATCAATATACAAAATTTCCAGAGAAAATTTCGGGTTGTTAAAAGGTAACGGAGCGTGGATCATTTCATGGAACAAATCTGTAAAATCACCGCGCTTAGGAGATTTACGGCGGCGGATTTGCTTGCCTTTCTTATTTACATAAACCAGCCATTTTTGAGTCGGGATAGGGTAAACAAGGCGGAGAGAGTGGTCTTTAACCAGATTGTTAATTTTTGGTTTTATTGAAGAAAAATTAGCAGTTTGGATTTCTATTAACAAATCATCACGGACAAGATCAATAATGTAACTGTCAACCTCACACTCCAGCTTATCGCCGTCCTCTGCATACCAATCTTTAAGCTGGGCGTGCAGTGTACTTTCATTTTCTGTATTGATTTGAGCAGGCATATTCACAGATTACCACAGATTTGTAAACAGCCGCATATCCCGCCTCCCCAAACAGCAAACAGCACAATTACGTGACATCTCCACCCTATACCTAAAGCTTAAACAGAGCGAGGCTCTGTTTCCAGGGCTTAGGTATGGGATAAAGCGCGGGCGGTGTGGGATTCAGCACAGTTAACAATCTCTTCCGGTGTGCCGGAAAAGATAACTTCGCCGCCAGCATCTCCGCCTTCCGGGCCTAAATCAATTAACCAGTCAGCGTTGCGAATAATATCCAGATTGTGCTCAATAACAAGGACAGTATTACCGCGGGCAACCAAGCGGTGCAGTACGCGCAGTAGTTTAACCAAATCATGCGGATGCAGACCAATCGAAGGCTCGTCCAGAATATAAAAAGTGTGGCCTTTCGGTGATTTGGACAATTCTTTAGCCAACTTAACTCTCTGCGCTTCTCCGCCGGAAAGTGTCGGAGCAGGCTGGCCAAGCTGGATGTAACCCAACCCCACATCGCTCAACAATTGCAAACGCTTCTGCAAAGGATCAATCCGGCTGAAGAAACCTAATGCTTCATCCACAGTCATATCCAAAACATCTTTAATAGTTTTACCTCTGTATTCGACTTCCAGTGCCTCGCGGTTGTAGCGTGCACCGTTGCAGACTTCGCAAGTTACATAAACATCGGGTAGAAACTGCATTTCAATTTTTTCCACACCCTGCCCCTGGCAAGCTTCACAGCGCCCGCCTTTGGTATTGAATGAAAAGTGTCCTTTATCAAAACCTTTCATCCGCGCTGTTTTTGTACGGGCAAACGCTTTGCGGATATAATCAAACGCTTTGGTGTAAGTTGCCGGGTTGGAACGCGGAGTTTGGCCGATTGGTGATTGGTCAACTTCGTAAACTCTGTCAATTGCTTCTGCACCAATAATACCGTCATGTTTACCCGGCGCCTGGTCAATCCGCATCCCCAATTCCCGGCGAAGTGCGCGGTGGATAGTTTCTAAAACTAAAGTTGACTTGCCGGAGCCGGAAACACCGGTTACGCAGGTGAATTTGTGGAAAGGGATTTGAACATCAATGTTTTTAAGGTTGTGGTGGGAGGCGTTTAGAACATGTAGTTGCAGGCCTGCCTGCCGGCAAGGCAGGGCTTGTCCCTGCCTCTTGTCTTCCCCTGCACCCACAAGGGGTGCGACTACATCCCCATTTTGACCAATAACAACCTTTTTCCTCCCCGCCAAATAATCTCCTGTCAATGTATCCGTCTCTTTAATTTCCTCCGGACTGCCGCCGGCGACTACTTCGCCTCCCAGCTGCCCGCCGCCGGGACCAAAATCAACAACATAATCCGCTTCCTCAATTGCTAATTGGTCGTGTTCCACAACCACCACTGTATTATCCAAATCGCGCAAATATTTCAGCGTATCCATTAACTTATTCATATCGCGGTAATGGAGGCCGACGGAAGGTTCGTCTAAAACATAAACAACACCGGACAGTCCGGAACCGATTTGGGAAGCTAAACGAATTCTCTGCGCTTCACCGCCGGACAAAGTTGCTGCCGGGCGGCTTAGTGTTAAATAAGACAACCCAACAGAATTTAAAAACCGCAGCCGTGTAGAAATCTCCCGAATAATCGGTGCTGATATTTCTTCTTCCCTGCCGCTGACTTCTTCCGGTAAAGCACGGGTCCACAGCAGTGTATCTTCAATATTCATATCCGTGACTTCAGCAATGTTTTTACCTAAAACAGTAACGGAACGCGCTTCTTTTTTTAACCGTGTACCGTTGCATCGTGGACAAGTTTTCCTCACCATAAATTTTTCCATTTCACTGCGCCTGCGGTCGGAGGAAGTTTCGTTGTAAACTCTCTGCACCTCACCGGCAAAACCGTTATATGCGCGTTTAAAACTTGTCATTGTCCCCTGCCTGTTTCTACCGCGGACTAGATACTCTTTTTTCCCCGTACCCCAAGTCAAAATATCTTTATCTTTAGCCGACATATTTCTAAATTCCTGGTCCAAATCAATATCATGCTTATCAGCTACAGCCTTAACCAGCCGTTTGTACCAGGTATCATTAACCATTTGGTTGGAAAAAGGAAAAACACCGCCTTCATTAACACTTAAAAGAGGGCTGTACAAACTTTCTTCATCCACTTTAAAAATTGTACCCAAACCGTCACAGCGGGGGCATGCTCCGTGCGGGGAGTTAAAGCTGAAACTGCGAGGCTCCAGTTCCTGCAAACTAATGTTGCAGTCGGGGCAGGCGAACAATTCAGAATAAAGGTAATCCTCCATCTCCTCCGGCTTTTCCGGAAACTCAAACGAGCTGTCTTTTACCTCGCTGACAATAACCTCACCGCCGGCAAGGTTTAAAGCCTGGGTAATGGAATCAAACAAGCGGGAATAAAGGGAATCATCATCTTTATTGTCTTTGTTAATAATTATCCGATCTACTACAGCTTCAATTGTGTGACGGTTATTCTTTAAAAGAACAAAATCTTCACTAACTTTGCGCACCTGGCCGTCCACACGCACACGGGTAAATCCTTTCTTTTGCATATTTTCAAACAGCTTGCTGTACTCGCCTTTCTTATCTTTAACCAACGGAGCAAGAATAAGTAAACGGTGGCCGGGTTTAGGAAAGTTACTGCTGAAAGATTGTAATACCGCATCTGTAATTTCCTCAGCGCTCTGCCTCTGAACCTCTTTGCCGCATTCCGGGCAGTGCGGGTGGCCAATGCGGGAGAAAAGCAGGCGCAAATAATCATAAATTTCCGTGATTGTACCTACTGTTGAACGCGGATTGTGAAACGGCTTTTTTTGACTAATTGCAATTGAAGGGGAAAGCCCTTGAATAGATTCCACCTCCGGCTTGGAATGGACGCCCAAAAACTGCCGGGCGTATGAACTGAGTGACTCAACATATCGGCGCTGGCCCTCCGCATAAATAGTGTCCAAAGCCATAGAAGACTTACCGGAGCCGGAGACTCCGGTAAAAACAACCAGCTTGTTTTTTGGTATTTTGAGATCAACGCTTTTCAGGTTGTGCTCACTGGCCTTTTTGATTTTAATACTTTGAGACATAAAAATTGGACAATCTTTTAATTGTAACACAAAGTTCTACCACGTCCTGCACCCGCTATTCTGAATTGAATAGTACAAGCCTTATGTAAAAATGTAAGTCCTATAATTGCACAGGGCGCTATTTTATGCTATAGTTATAGGGAACTGATTAGGCGAGAAAGCGCAGTATTACCTATAGGAGGGAGAGATGGGTCTCGTATCGAAGGTGCTGCACATTGTTCTAAGTGGAGCTGACAGGACCGAGCGCGAGCTCAACCTGCAGCAGTACCGGGAAGAAGTCGCGCGCAAACCGAAGCGGTGGCAGGAACTGTACCAGAGGGAAATCGACCGCCTGCTCAGCAAACCGCGCTTCCCGCAAGGGGTCAGCTGGCTGATCAAGCTGATCCACAGCAAAGGATGGGGCAGAAGCTGGTACCGCGTTGAAGTGCATGCGGAGGGAATTTCCATCCGCATTATACCCAAACGGTATCTAGGAGTTCCGGTTGCCGTGGACGATGCTGTCTGGGCCAGCGTAGAGTGGAACAGCAGGAAAAAGGTTTGGGAACTTTACCTTAGAGGACTTGGGGAAGGCAAACCTTTGGGGTTTTACAACCTTATTCCTGCCCTGATTGTCGGACTGCGCATAGTAAACACCTACGCGCCCAAGTTCGACAAATCGCAGTGGCAGAACTACAAGGAACGGCTCGGCAAGCTGGAAAGGCTTGAGCCGACAGCGTCTAGCCTCCACTCACAAGCCGCCTTCGCTGCAGATGAGTACCTTGATCAGGAAATCGTCTTCATGGAAGAAGATCAACTAGATCCGACCATGATTGCAGAAGAGATCGGAATGGTATTCGATCCCGATCGGCCGGACGATCCCCTCGACTGGCGGGATGAGAGTACCTGGATGTAGCAACGCACAGCGGTGAGGGAAATTTACGACTCGTTCCCTTACCGTTTCTTTTTTTGTGGCTGTTAACGCAGCAAAGCTGCGTGTTACAGCCACATAACCCCGCTTAGCGGGGTGCAGCCGTTGCTGTAGCTGCGAGGCATGCCTCGCCGCTACACCGAGAAACAAGGAGCACATTATGCGCACATTTACATATCCGTACTACGGAGTCCACAGCTACCCTCCCCTAGCAAAAGGAACGCAAATAACTGCAGTCTCCGCCGCAACTTGGGAGGAATACTACGCATTAATCCGTAGAGATCTGCACAAGGACGACCGGGTAGCGGTTAGTCCGGAATTGATTACTGTTGCCGGTGTACCGTTCAGCAATTTGAAGCAGTGGAAAAATAAAGTGGCACAGCGGATTAAGCAGATCAAAGAGTACTCTAAACTGCAGCCGCAAACGCTGTTTGTCCTGGGAACGCCAACTTTTCCGCTGGTGGGCAGACCGAACAACAGTGCGCTGTTCATCAAAAACGGAGCGATTTTAGGGCAAACCAACAAACGTTCCGGAGCAGCGGAGGAGGAAAGAAACACCTTTAATCTGCGTCCGGAAGAACCAGCGATGCTCTTACCGGGAACAAAGACGGGACTGCTGATCTGCGCAGACCTTTCCACTCTTTCCGTACTTGGACTTACAAACACGGATCAAATATTACGCCTGAGCGGAAGACAAAATCTGATTGGGAAAGAAGTATCTTTTGTCCATCCCAATGCAACAAGTCTTGTTGTCATCAGTTGTTGGGGAGTCGGCGGCAACCGGCAATTGATGGCGGGACGGGATGCAAACGTATATTATCAACTAAATTTAAGAGGCGTAATTACGAGAGTTTTTCATATGCATCCAAGGTTGGAATGCATTGCGGTAGTCGACCGCTGTCCGCAGTATAAGCATCACAACCCGAACCTGCACCCGACAGAACCGTTTAATACAGTTTTTTACCGAACCTGACGTACCTCGCATTTTGAGGAGTCAGGTTATTTTTACGCAGCCGTTAGCGGAGCAAGGTCCACCGAAGGTGGACCGGTGCTGCGTGTTACAGCCACATAACCCCGCTTAGCGGGGTGCAGCCGTTAGCGCGCGACAAGTCACGCTACTCTAAACACAGTAAGAGTAGCGAAATTTATTTCGCGCCAGAGCGCAGCCTAAAGGCTGCTAGTTCAAAAACAGCTACACCTGAGCTTTCGCAGCGCGGATTTTATCTCTCAACTCCGCCGCCTTTTCAAAATCCAAAACCTCTGCAGCTTTTTGCATTTCTTTTTCCCACTGCCAAACTTTTTCCCGCAGTTCTTCCGGAGGCAGTAATTTCCATTCCGCAGTTTCTACATCTTTGTCTTTAACCTCGGCAACCAGCCGCGCGCGGATAGATTTGCGAATTGATTCCGGCTCAATTCCGTGTTCTTCATTGTAATTTTTTTGCACTTCACGCCGGCGCTCCACTTCATCAATCGCTCTCCGCATTGAACCTGTAACTTTATCCGCGTACAAAATTACTTTACCTTCAATATGCCGCGCCGCCCTACCCATAGTTTGAATCAAACTGGTATCGGATCTTAAAAAACCTTCTTTATCCGCATCCAAAATCGCAACTAACGACACTTCCGGAAGGTCCAACCCTTCGCGCAGTAAGTTAATACCGACAACAACATCGTATTTGCCGCGGCGAAGATCGGCTAAAATATCGGAGCGTTCCAAAGTATCAACCTCGCTGTGGAGGTAGCAGGCATTTATTCTTAAGGAATCCTTATCGGATTCCGGGTCGAGCCCGGAATGACGACCGCGCGCAGTGCCATCCTGACGAAAGTCAGGATCTTTCCTTAACTCGGCAAGTTTTTCCCCATCATCCAAATAATCAGCCAAATCCTCAGCCATTCTTTTAGTCAGTGTTGTTACCAAAACACGCTCACCGCGCTCTTTTCTCTTAACAATTTCGCCAGCCAGATCTTCAATCTGATTTTCAGTTGGGCGGGTTTCTATTTGCGGATCAAGGATGCCGGTGGGGCGGATAAGCTGTTCTACAACACCGTAATTCGTTATTCGGGATCTGCTATCCGGATTAGCATCTTGGTTTACCTTTTTAGACGCGAAACAAGTTTCGCTACTCTCCCCAAATGTAGAGTAGCGCAGCTTGCTGCGCGCTTTGGCGGCATGCAATACCGCTGCTTCAGATTTTTCTTTACTGTTTCGGATTTCGGGTTTCCGATTTCGGATTTGTCGTGCAGACGCCTTCGCCTGCTCTATTTCCCAATCGCCAGGCGTTGCCGATGTACAAACAGTCTGCGGTACCCGTTGCAAAAACTCAGCAAACCGCAACGGCCTGTTATCCATAGCAGAGGGAAGGCGGAAACCGTGTTCAACCAAAGTTTCTTTCCGCGCGCGGTCGCCCTTATACATTCCGCGAATCTGCGGAATTGTCATGTGCGATTCATCAATAACGCATAAATAATTGTCGGGAAAATAATCTAAAAGTGTATAAGGCGGCTCCCCCTCCTCCCTACCGGTTAAATAGCGGGAATAATTTTCAATTCCGGGGCAAAAACCCAACTCCTCCATCAGTTCCAAATCATATTCAACACGCTGCTTTAATCTGTGTGCTTCCAAATTCTTTCCCTGACTCTTTAACTTTTGCAATTGTTGACGAAGTTCGTCTTCAATTAATGTAATTGATTGTTTTAACCTTTTTTCCGAAGTAATAAAGTGGCTGGCGGCAAACAACACTACCTCGTCCATTTGCTCCTCTGCTGAACCCGAAGTAGGATCAATCCAGCTAATTTGGCTCAATTGCTCACCAAGGAACTCAAATCGTAAAGCAAACTCACCGTAAGGAGGCAAAACCTCAATTGTATCGCCGCGAACGCGGAAAGTTCCCCGCTCCAAATCCCAGTCATTACGCTCATAAAGAAGTTGAACCAGCTCCTGCATTACTTTAGAACGGCTATTTACAGCGTCATGCCGGACTCGATCCGGCATCTTAGACTCTAATACCAAATTTGGATTCTGACTTTCGTCAGAATGACCGCTTGCAGCAGTTCGCAAAGTAGAAAATTTCGAACTTTCCTTAGCATAATCTTCCGGCCTACCCAAACCGTAAATACAGGAAACAGAAGCAACTACAATCACATCCCGCCGTGTCATCAACGCCTGCGTTGCCGAGTGGCGAAGTTTCTCTATCTCTTTGTTAATATCAACTTCTTTTTCAATATATAAATCACGCTGGGGAACATAAGCTTCCGGCTGGTAATAGTCGTAATAAGAAACAAAATAGTTAACTGAGTTCTCCGGAAAAAACTCTTTAAACTCCTGATACAGCTGAGCTGCGAGAGTCTTGTTATGGGAAATTACCAAAGTAGGTTTTTGCACATTTTCAATAACATTAGCTACAGTAAAAGTCTTGCCGCTGCCGGTGACGCCTAAAAGCACTTGATGACCCATACCGGCATTAAGACCGCCAGTTAACTGCTCAATCGCCTGCGGCTGGTCACCGGTTGGTTTAAAATCGGACTTTAACTGAAATTTGTTTATTTCCATCTCCTGTTTCACAGCCATTTTAGTTTATCACGAATCCTTTTCCCCACAACCACAGCACGCAAACAGAGCCTCGCTCTGTTTTACCTTTAGTTACAGTGTGGAAAGGGAAGCATTTTTATTTGTCGGGGGGGAAGCCGTAGTAGGCAATAATATCTTCCACCATTGACATCCAGAGGGGTACAGCTGTTTCTGCAGCATAAACACTGGTTGAGGGTTTTTCCAGCTTTACAAGAAGAACAAACTCCGGATAATTAGGAAGAAAACCAATAAATGTACTATTTGTTTTGCTTGGATCGTATCTTCCTTCTACAGGAATCTGAGCTGTACCTGTTTTACCTGCAACGTGATAGTTTTCTATTACAAAAAATTTAGCCTCACCCTTTTCCGCTGCCGCAGTTAACATTTCGACCATTATATTAGCCGACTCCTCATCCAAAACCCGGCGCAGCTTTTTTGAACCAAAAGTCAACACCGAGTCCCCGTCATGTATTTCTGTAACAATATAAGGCTGCATTAAAACACCTTTATTAACAATTGCTGAAAAAGATGTTATTAACTGTAGTGGGGTCATAGAAATTCCCTGCCCGAAGGAAGTGGTTGCAGTATCAATATCACGCCATTCAGATAAATCTTTTACTCTACCCGTATCCTCACCTTCCAAATCTATCTTTGTCAGACTTCCCAATCCATAATTAAGATAATATTCGCGCAGCTGCTCCGCCCCTAACTGCTGGCCAGCCCACGCTGCACCAACATTGCAGGAGTGCTGCAAAACCTGAATCATGGACTCCGTACCGTGGTACTTGTTATCCCAAGTTCGGATTGTGTAGCCACCAATTTGCATTGGACCATCGCACTGAAATGTTGTCTGCGGAGTTACAGTACCTGAATCAATTACTGCTGACATACTCAAAGACTTAAGAACAGAGCCGGGCTCGTACGTAGAGGCGATTGCAAAATTACGCCTGTTTTTCCCGTAGCGGTCTTGCTCTTCATCAGTATCACTACTGCTGTCCGCGTTACCGTCCTCCACTTCTTCCTGTTCTACAATAGTCTTTATTCTTTCTGCAGAAAGGGATTCACCAGGGTTGTAAGTGGGAAAATTAGCTAAAACAAGAACAGCACCTGTCTGAGGTTTGAGCATAACTGCCGTTCCGTTCTCAGCTCCATATTTTTTTACACCCTCTTCCAAATGTCTCTCCAGCATAAACTGCAAAGAGCGGTCCAAAGTAAGCTTTAAATCCGCTCCGTTGCGCGGCGGTATTCTTTTATACTCACCAACCGGTATAGGTCTGCCCAAAGCATCCTGCTCTTCTAAAATCCTGCCCGGCGTGCCTCTCAAATTCCCGTCATAATACCCTTCCAAACCGTAGTACCCTTTCTCACCACCTGTAAAATCAGAACCAACAAAACCAAGTATATGCGCAGCTAACCTCCCTTCCGGATAATACCGCTCCGATTCTTCTTCAAAACCCAGCCCATCGATTTCCATTTTTTCAATTGCTTGTTTATCTTCCGGAGCTAATTTATGCATTAATGGTACCCATTGGCGCTTAAACTGCATCCGCTGTTCCAATACCTGTTGGCACTGCGTCTTAGTCTGAAACTCATCCAAGTCTTCGGACAAATTGCTGTTAATAACCAGGCATTCGCCGTCTTTTATAAAATAATCTATTATATTTTCAGCAATCAAATGCGCATTTTTAATATTTGGAGGCTCTGCGTAAATTAAATAAACTGTCCGGTTGGATACTAATGTAGTGTCATCTGCCGTGTATATTTCACCGCGTGCAGCAGGTATTGTTGATTCATCCCAATGCTGCCGCTCCGCCGCAATTGTGTATTTCTGGTGCTGCAGAATCTGGATTGTGAATAATTTAAAAACAACTAATCCGCACCCAATTAAAAAAATTGCAAAGAGGAAATTAATACGCCGAGAGAGAGCTTTTTTAGACATAAATCAGTTGTACTAACGGGATGCAAGTTTTGCAGCGGGTTTAAGATAATCAATACTCCCTTTACCACTACCCATACCTAGTTCTGTAGAGGCTTCTTCTTTTATTCTTGCCAAAGATCCCAGAGAAGAGATCTGTAACGATAGCTGCTCATTGTCTTTTTTTAGATCTTCCAATTCGCGGTTAAGTTTATTAATTTGTGCACCCTGCGTTGCCAAATGGGAAGACAAAATTACCTGTCCAACAACCAGCACACCTAAAACCAAAAGTACAACACGCGGAGCTATCCGGCTTCCAAAAACAGAATAAGTATGAGTAAACCGTTTTCTTCGCTTAGCTTGCTTTTTAATTCGTTTTAGTTTTTTACTTGTCATATTTTCTCCATTGCCCGAAGCTTTGCCGAACTTGCCCGCGGATTTTGCTTAACCTCCGCTGCCGTCGGCCTGACAGCTTCTCCGGTTAAGTAAGCAGCTTTACCGGCACGCGCATTCTTAGCCATAAATTGGTCTGCAATTTTATCCTCTAAAGAATGGAAAGAAATTACCACCAGCCTCCCTCCTTTTCGGAGTAGATCAAGTGCCCTGGGCAGGGAGGCGTTCAGATTATTAAGCTCATCATTCACTGCAATCCTAAGCGCTTGAAATACTCGCGTTGCCGGATGTATTTTTCCACGTTTTGGTGCTGCCTCAGCAATAGTCTCAGCTAATCGCTCAGCACTATTAATCGGCGCTACTTTACGGGCGCGGACAACAGCAGCAGCAAATCGTTTAGAATATTGCTCTTCACCGTACGTTTTAAATAATTTAATAAGTTCATTTTTTGTTAATCCATTCACTAAATCTTTTGCTGTTACTTTTAAATCCGGGTTCATCCGCATATCCAGCTCTTCATCTTTTTGGAAAGAAAATCCCCTGCCTGATTTTTCTAGCTGATAGCTGGACATTCCGAGATCAAATAACACTCCTGCTGATTTTTTAAAGCCTCCTTCTTTTGCCACCTTGTCTATGTCAGCAAAGTTAGCGTGCCTAATTGCTAATTGCTCATTGTTTATTGCTGATTGACTGATATTTCGAACATAGTTCAAAGCATCCGGGTCGCGGTCAATCCCTAGCACAAGTCCGCCGCGTTCCAGGATTTCAGCAGCGTGACCGCCGCCGCCTAACGTTGCATCAATGTACTTTTCCCCCTCCCTAACTTTCAGGTAGTCGATTGTTTCTTTTAAAAGTACTGGTGTGTGAAAAACCCTTGGCATTTACAAATCCTAATCTCCAAATAAATACGAATCCCTAAACCCGAAAACTAAAACACAAGTAGTATTTATAATTTATTTGGAACTTCTAATTTCGGATTTCGAATTTATCAACGCACTTCTCCCTCAATCTTCTCCAGGTGTTCTTCCCACTTCTCCGGATCCCAAATTTCAAAATGATCACCTGCACCAATAACTACAATTTCATTTTCAATACCTGCATAATCAGTTAAATTACCGGGAATAACAAAACGGCCCTGGTCGTCCAGAGCTGCTTCAGAAGCACCGGAATATAAATACTGTTTTAAATGGCGGGAAGGAGCATCGGAAATCGAAGTTTCGAGGTGTTTGTAAGCTTCCGCTTCCCAATCATCTTTAGCATAACCTAATATGCAATCTTCAAATCCTTTAGTAATAATTATTTGGTTACCGCGAACTTCATCCCGTAAATTTTTCGGAAGTGCTAGACGGTGCTTATTATCAATGGAAGGTTGGTATTCTCCTAACAACATGTTTAATGGATTACTAAGGTGATCAGGTCGAACCGTCACCACAGATCACCACTACTTACCATTTAACACCATAAAGTGGGACTGTGTCAAGAGCTAAAACCACAAAAAACCACTAAAAATAGTGGTTTAAAGAAAAATTTTATAAGTGGATAGGATAATTAGCCTAGTTTAGAGGAAAACCAATCAGAAAGATCAGAAATTGCAACCCGCACCTGCTCTGTTGTATCGCGATCGCGGATAGTTACAGAATCATCTTCCAGGCTGTCGTAATCAACAGTTACACACCAAGGAGTGCCGATTTCGTCCTGCGCGTAGTAGCGTTTACCAATGTTGCCGCGGTCGTCCCAGGCTGTATGGAATTTAACAGAAAGTAAATTATAGACTTCGCGTGCTTTGCTAACAATATCTTCCTTATTGGCAACAAGCGGAAAGACTGCTACCTTGTACGGCGCAATCCGCGGATCCAGCTGCAGCCAAACACGTTTCTTTTTCCCTTCCTGCTCTTCACGGTAGGAGTCAATCAACAACACCAGCAGTGTGCGGCTGACACCAAATGTAGGCTCAACAACATGGGGAAAGAATTTTTCTCCACTTTCCAAATCGTGGTAGCGCAGATCAACACCGCTGTATTCTGTGTGCTGTTTTAGATCGTAATCTGTGCGGTAGGCCAAACCGTAAAGCTCTTTAAACCCGCCAAAAGGGAACTTGTATTCAATATCTTCTGTCCGTTTTGAATAGTGGGAAATTTCATCTTCCGTGTGCATGCGCCAGCGCAGTTTATCATCATTAACTCCCAAATCCTTAATCCAACCCATCATTTTTTTCTGCCATACTTTGTACACTTTTTCCCAATTTTCCTCACGGATAAAATATTCAATTTCCATTTGCTCAAATTCAAAAGTGCGGAAAATAAAGTTGCCGAGAGTTATTTCATTGCGGAATGCTTTACCAATCTGCCCCATACCAAAAGGCAAGGTAGGATGCATAGAATCAACAACCTGTTTATAATTAACAAACATTCCCTGCGCTGTTTCACCGCGCAGGTGAACCTCACCTGCTTCTTCCGGTACACTTCCAAGAGAGGTTGTAAAAAGAAGATTAAATTTACGCGGGCTGGTAAAGCGGAAGTCACCGCAATTGGGACAAGTAATGCGGAGTTCTTCCATCATCTGCTCCAGTTCATCAAACGGTCGTCCTTCCGCTTTTTCATCCACTTTTGCCTCAATTAAATGGTCGGCGCGAAATCGCTGGTTACAACCGCGGCATTCCACTAACGCCTCATTAAAACTGGAAACATGGCCGGATGCTTCCCAAACTTTAGGATGCATAATTATACTAGCGTCGAGACCGTAAATATTCTCTTCCTGATGGACAAAGGTCTGCCACCAGTGGTTTTTAATATTCCGAAGCATTTCCACACCCAGCGGTCCGTAATCGTAACTGCTTCCCAAACCGCCGTAAATTTCCGAACCGGGAAAAACAAACCCCCGGCGCTTACAAAGAGAGACAATCTTTTCCATTAAACCCTGCTTGTTGTTCATGAATAACATAGTAGCAAATCATTAAATAACGCGCAATTGGGCCAAAGGCCCATCATCCTCAAAACCAATATCGGATTTTGGTTTTTTTCTTTAGTTACAGGGATTTTAAAAAATCGGGGGAATTGAGGCGGCGTTCAATAATTGATTCAATATACTGCTGTAAGCTTTCCTCCCTCTCTAAATCTTCATTCCAAAAACCAAGAATTGTCAATATTGTTTTAGCGTATCGGCGGAGCGCAGCAGGCGATAAATTGCGGTAAGTTTGCAAGGTTAATTCAAATATATCAGGATGCGGTTCCCGCTCCGGAGTAAGCCTATCCAAAAGTTCAGCAACGCAGAATGCGCGGCCGATTGTTTCAATATCTTTCCTAATCTCGGGAAAAGTTTCCACAGCTTCCGCTTCAGTAATAATATCCAATGATTTACCTTCCGCAATTGATAACCGGCAGTGGTTGAACAGTTCAAGGTTACCGCCTTTCCGGGATGTAGGTTTGCGGACGCTTTTAGCAATTGCCTTTATTTTCCCGCGGTGCTTAGTGTAAAGAGTTAGTATACGGTCAGCCTCGCCGAAATCCAACCTTTTAAGAATAATTGCGGAACATGAATAAGTTGGCATAGCAAAACAAACCAGAAATACGAAATAAGACCCCGAAACCAGTCGTCCCGAATGCACATCGGGACTCCGATTCAGGGCAAGAGTTCCAAATAAGCACTAAATACGAAATTCTAAACACCTAACCGTATTGTCTGGAGTTTCTAATTTAGTATTTCGGATTTATATGGAGCTTAGAATTTAGGGTTTAGAATTTTCCAGTAGAGATACCTCACCTTCCAACAACTACCTCTTTATCCTTCACCAACTCAAAACTCTCCACCACTTTCCCATCCACCTTAATTTCATATTGATTAGCATCTTTACCCGGCTGTTTTTGAACCAGCATTTCCAAATCTTCTTTCTTATCCAACTTGAAAGGAAGTTTATAACTAACAGTTACTGAACTAGAACCCTGCGGTTTACAAAATGTGTAAGTTTCAAAAACAGTCTTACCCAAGTCCTCATCTACACTTACCTGCCGCCAGGCATCTGCGTCCAACAGCTTACTTCCTTTTGGAACATAAATCCGCATCCAATCGTAGTAAGTTCCGTTCAACCAGCCGTCAGCCGGTTCCGGATTGTGCAAATTAACTGTTACAGTTTTTGTCACTGTCCCGTCTTTGGCAATTGAAATATCTTGCATTACAGACTGCTGTAAATACATATTTGCTTTTGCACCGGCAAGGTTGGCATCATTAACATGCAAATAATCACCATCAAATTCTTTCACCCGGCCTGCGAATCCGTATTTTTCCGCCAACTGCTGTGCTTCTACATCATGCAAATAAAGCAAGATGTGTTTCTGTTTTAAAGATGATAAAGCTACATTAAGCATTGGCTGCCAACGGTCGGGCGGGGCAGAAAATGCTTTTTCCATCATTGCATCCATTAATTCACCAAGAAGATCTTTTCTATCATATGTTTCTTTACCTAGCAAATTTGCATAAAGTTCCAGCTGATAAACAACATTTTCACTGCTGAACGGTTCTTCATAACCGGAAAGCTCAACAGGACCGAGTACTTCAAGCAAATCACGAACCAGGTAAGTATCAATACCAACTACGCCGTCTATAGCAGCAGTAGTAGGATCTCTTCTCCAAAATGACTCAAATTTTTCCGCACTTTCTTTAAAATCAGGAGATAGATTTGCATCCCGCGCATACCACTCCTCTACTTTTAGATAATTTCTTAGAACCGGAGGTGCCGGAACTGCACCTTGAATCCGGTTATCAAGATGATACATATCATCAGACTTTAAATCAGTAATTGTTCCGACATCAACTGTAACTAAAGCATAAGCTGTTAAAAAACCTCCGGTGGGACGCAATTCTTTATCATTTTGGAACAAGACCAGGTAGTTTTTTTCTCCCTCATTACCCATAACCCGGGGAAATAGAATAAGAAATTTTTGTACATCTTCAATATTTTTATCCATTCCTGCAACCCACGTTTGCGTATTGGCCAGAAGAGACCTAAGTTGATAACTCTTCAGTTTCTTAGGATACCTGTTTGGATTAATTTTTTCCAAGTGTTTGTTAATTTCTTTTAAACGTGTTTCAATCTCATCTGTTTCAGAAACTAATGCAGGCATGGTCTGAACTAAACCTTCTAATTTAGTTCCCGCATCGCCGGCTCCGGGTGAGCCTTCTTGTTGAAAACCTAAAACATCTGCAAATGGAGTTATTGCATCCAGCACTGTCTTTGAGAGAACAATACTTTCGTCAGCTGCTGCTAAACCGTGTTCTAAATCATTAAAATAACCGGCAGCAATTGGTACAGCTTTCAACCAGCTAAACGGCTTGATACTTTTTTTAAACAATGAAATATCTTTTTCCACAGCATCCAACTCACTTTTCATCATATCCAAATCCTGCAAATAGACAGAATCTTTAAGAGGGCGTACATGTGCATAAACTGCTTTTGCATTTTTATAAACTTTCCTGCCGGGAAGAGCAATAAAAAAAGTGCCGAATATCAATCCGGCTGCAATCATTACAGCAAGAGCAATCGCAAATTTCTTTCTGCGCTTTTTATTCTTTGTGGTTTTTCTTGGTTTTCTTTTCTTCATACTGATTTAAGATACAGGTAATAGGATCTTTAAGTTTCTTAAGTATCATACGATGGCGTTTCCGACATCACGTCAGAGCTTCCCGACGCGAACTAAAGTTCGCTACTACAAAAAATATTTTGGTATTTGGGATTTGAAATTTGGTATTTTTTCACCCAGCACCTTTAGCTCTAATCACAGCAAGCGGGGTCTTTAAAATAATATACAAATCATACAATATTGACTCCTTTTCTGCATAGTGAGAATCCATCCGCGTCCGTTCAACAAAACTTATATCCGACCTGCCGCCTGCCTGCCAAGGCCCGGTAATCCCCGGCTTTGTTTGCAACAATTTTTCAACATAAGGTTTTGTTTGCGGAAACTGCTGCTGCTGATCACGCAGTTCAAACGGGTAATAAGGACGCGGCCCAACCAAACTCATATCGCCTTTAAAAATATTAATAAACTGCGGCATTTCGTCAATACTGTATTTGCGGATAAATTCGCCTCCCGGAATAATTCGCGGATCATTTTCCAGTTTATAGCTGTTCTTTTTATATTCTTCGTATAATTCAGGATGCCGGAGCAGATAACCGTGGGCATCAGGAATCATTGACCTAAATTTAAACATCTTAAACTTGTGCAAATCTTTGCCAACCCGGGGCGGGATGTCCGCAAACACAGGACCGGGAGAAATAAGTTTAATATAAATCGCTGTTACCAGCATTATTGGGGAAAAAAGAATTAATCCCACAGCAGAACCGAAAATATCAATTATTCTTTTCCAAAATTGATACGTGCTGTCTGTGGGAGGTAAAAATGTTTTCAACCACCTCGGCGAGGTCTTTTTTGAATCTTTCTTTGCTGAATCGATTTGCTTGCTTTTTACATTCACTGGAGTTGTATTTTGACAAATCAAAATTTTCTAAAACACCTGTCAGAGCCTCAACTGTTTGCGGATAAAAAAACTCCCCTGTTACACCTGGTATTACTGTTTCCAAAGCACCGCCTGCTTTATAAGCAATTACTGGTTTACCTACTGCCATCGCTTCCAAAGGAGTTATTCCAAAATCTTCTTTTTGGGGAAAAATAAATCCCCGACAATTTAAATAATACTTTACCACATCTTTGTCAGGCAAGCGACCCAATACTTCTACAGTAGGACCGGCCAGCTGTTTAAGCCTGTTGTAATCGGGTCCCGACCCAACCACTTTGAGCGGCAATTGCAGCTGGTTGCATGTCTTGACTGCTATATCAATCCGTTTCCACGGTGCCAGCCGGGAAACAATAAGGAAAAAGTCGTTATCCCCTCTTTCCGAATCGCAATTATCAAACCTGCCGAGATCGACATAGGGATGAACAACTTCTGCATCTCTACTGTAGTATTTCTCTATCCGCTTTGCCGGGGTTTTTGAATTAGCAATAAAATAATCTACACGCTGGGCAGCCTGATAGTCCCAAATACGGAGCCAACTCAATAACGGAGATAAAAGTGTAGTTGCAGGCCTGCCTGCCGGCAAGGCAGGGCTTGTCCCTGCCGTAGTTCCATCTTGAAAATAAACACCCGGTTCCCACCACATTCTTCCCGGTGAATTCATATAACAGATATGACACGTTTCCGGACGCGTAATCACCCCGTGCGAAAATCTTGTCGACGAGGAAATTACCAAATCATAATTTGAAAGATCAAAAGATTCAAAAGCAAAGGGGTAGAGAGGAAAATAATGGCGGTAAAACTTCTTCTTGAAAGGCAGTTTCTGCATAAAAGAAGTAGACAGCTGTTTTAAGTTTGTTTCGGATTTCCGTTTTCGTATTTCGTCTTTATTTGGAACTCTTGCCCTGAACCGGAGTCCCGATGTGACTTCGGGACGACTGGTTCCGGGGTCTAATTTCGAATTTAGGATTTCTTGCCGCCATCCCTCCGTCATCATTGAAGTATAAACATCTGCCTCCGGCCACATCTTGAGCATTGTTGTAAATAATCTTTCCGCCCCGCCCTGTTGGATAAGGTCATCGTGGACCAGAGCAATTTTTGTATTTTGAGGTAACATAAAGTAATTTTAGCACATTTGTAGCTTGATAAGGTATTAGCGCAATTCATTGCGCGATAGTAAAGCTAAGCGAGGTTAAAGCGCAGACTGAAGTCTGCTAATACATAGCTAATATGGTATTAGCGAAATTTATTTCGCGCTAAAGTTTGGCACAGCCTAAAGGCTGCTACTTCGAATAACTTGGGGGGTTATACTAAATCGCTCGGATCCTCCTTCGCATCGCTTGCCTTCGGCAAGCGCAGCTACGGAGGGTTATGCATCCGTAAGAAAAACCGGATCCTGTGTTCCGGTTTTTTAACGGCTGCATAAAAAAAACGAAGTGCTTGGGGTCTACATCGATCGCCATTACCGTAAGGAGGGTCGTCGCTTCTGTACTCCGTATTTCCCCCAAGCACTCCGTACACAGTCCCCGCTACCCTAAGTCACGTCCAACACTGTTCAGGGTTTCCGCCAGCAGGGACACTCAGTTTAATATTTACCAATAAAGCAGAATTTGTCAAGATCCAAATTGCTCCAACACATTTAAAGTTTCTTTAGCACATTTTTCCCAGCTGTACTGCTCTGCCCAATCCGTCCCTTTTTCCACAAGAGCAGTATATTGATCAGTACCGTAAAGGTTTAACACTTTTTCAATTCCTTGCTTAATACTTTCCACACTTCGCGGATCAATATAAACAGCAGCAGAACCGCAGATTTCCGGCATGGAAGTTGTGTTGGAAACAACAACAGGAGCACCGCAAGCCATTGCTTCCACCGGAGGCAATCCGAATCCTTCATACAAAGAAGGGTAAACAAATACTTTTGCTTTTGCATAAAGTTGGGGAAGCTCTTCCTGAGGCACATAACCGGGCCGCTCCACATACTGCTGCAAATTTAGCTCATTAACCAGTTCAAGAACCCGGCGCGTCTCTAACTTATTCTCATTAACAAACTGCCCACCGGCAAGAATGAGACGTGTATTCGTTATTCGGGATCCGCTACTCGAATCAATTCTCAGCAGTGAAAAAGCCTCAAGAAGCTTAAGGATATTTTTATTTTCCTCCACACCCCCGAGATAAAGAACATAATCTTCCTTCCCCTTACTACTTACTCCTTTACCCTTACTACTTTCTACTTTATTCTTAATTCTAAACCCCTCATCTATTCCAAGATGGGTAACCGTAATTTTCTCTTCTGCAATATCCGTATACTTAACCAAGTCCGATTTTGTAAATTTTGAATTGGTGACAACAGAGTCCGCATGCTCAACACACCGCAAATCGCGGAGGTAAAAGTATTTTTTTATTTTGTCAGCTATAAAACCTTTTTGGGAAAATTTATTGCGGGCAAGGGGAATAACATCGTGCATCATAACAACAGAACCAAAACTTCGTTTTGGTTTTGGAGTTTTTGGATTACCAAAAACCCCACAGCGCGAAATAAATTTCGCTAATACGCTAGGGTAATAGCGCACTTTAGTGCGCGCCCAACGTGGTACCCCGGCATTAAAATTAGGCTGAAAAAAAACATCCAGATTAGCTTTCCGTATTTTGGGAGCAATAAACAAATCAAAAGCAGTAGAACGCAAAAACCGCCACGGATAGTATTGATCAAACAATACATATTCGTGCTCCGGAGCAATTTTCCTCATTTCCCGCACTAAATTGCTGGTGTAATTGCCAATTGCCCGCTTGGAAAACTCGTCTTTTGTTGATGATGTGTCTATACCTATGCGCATGGTCTAGTAGTAAGTATAAAGTAGAAAGTAGTAAGTAGAAAGTAGTAAGTGGTCCATCCGCCTTTGGCGGATGGCCTAAGAAGTTTTTGGATTAC
>CAYREW010000002.1:0-3219 GCA_964423535.1 uncultured Candidatus Saccharibacteria bacterium | reverse complement strand
GATTACCAAAAACTTTACTGTTAAGTAGTCCAAACCTGCTGGCGGATGGCCTAAGAAGTTTTTGGATTACCAAAAACTTTACTGTTAAGTAGTCCAAACCTGCTGGCGGATGGCCTAAGGAGAATTTTCAAAACCTTATTTATCAATGTTTTGGTAATTGGAACATTTGTGCGCGCCCAAAGAGTTAAAACTTTCAACAACCTTCTCAGCCGCATCCAGCCACGAAAACTTCTCCGCCTCCCGCAATGTCTGTTCCTCAAGTCTTTTCCTCTCTTCAGCATTCAACCCTGCAACGCGTTCCATTTGTTCCGCAATACTTTCCACATCAGCAGGATCAATATAAACTGCCGCACTCCCCGCCACTTCCGGTATAGATGTGCGTTTAGATGTAATAACTGGACATCCGCAGGACATTGCTTCTAAAACCGTCAGCCCGAACCCCTCGTGCAGACTGGGATGAACCAATGCGACAGCGCGGTTAAGGATTGCAGCAACCTCTTTATCCTCCGCTACCCGACCCAGAAATTTAACTTTATTTTCCAATCCCAATTCATTAACAAGTTGATACAGCTCCTCAGTATCTTTACTCCGACCAGTTGCATCCACAGCACCAATAATCACTAACTTAAAATCCTCCAACCTTGAGCCTTCAACCTTCAGCCTTGCAAATGCTTTCAAAAGCATTTGCAAATTCTTATGCGGCCGCATATTCCCTACATAAACAAAATAAGGCTGTTCCAGATTGTATTTCTCTAAAACAGTTTGCACATAATTCTCATCATTAATTACTTCATAATCTCCACCAGCAGCACCGCTAATGTTAGCAACTTTTTCTTTATCAACCTGCAAAAAGCTGACAACATCGTCTTTAACAAATTCTGAAGTGACAAAAATTAGTTCTGCTTTCCGCGCTATTGTTCCAGCTAGTATTTTTTCGTACACTTTTGCTTTCACTGAACCGTACTGAGGGTAGCGGCGGTAAATTAAATCGTAAATTGTTAATGCATAAGAACAGGGCATAAACAGCGTGGCGCCCCACGGTGTTGTCCAAAATAAATCCAAATTCAATCTACTTAATTCAAAAGGAAGTAATAAATGCTGAACAGTTGAATTGGCGCGGGAATTTATAGCAGCAAAATCAAAACCCTTGTTCTCAACACACCATTTTTCCATCTTGTTTCCGCGGTTGCCGACCAATACAAAAGTATGCTTTGTCCTTAACTTTGCCAAAGCCTTAATTAAATTTTCTCTGTAATTCCCGATACCTGTCGGAAATTTCTGGATCATGCGGACATCAATTCCTATTAACATATTTAGTAGAAAGTAGTAAGTAGAAAGTAGAAAGTAGTAAGTAGTAAGTAGTAAATAGTAAGAGTAAGTATAAAGTAGTAAGAGTAATAGCGCAATTTATTGCGCGCTCGGCACGGTCAAAACGCAGCACTACATAGATTAAACCTTAAAAGTACTCTACTACAATTAGTCATTTCTACCAAACAAAACATACCCTCCCGACTTCCCAAACACCTCCACCCTCCCCCTTATTCCCTTCTTCTCCAAATCCTCAAGCAGTGAATCTGAGCCAAGAATATAAAACCTTTCTGCATTAGCGGAAGTGCCGTAAACCATATTCAAATTGATTGTCTTTACTTTTCTCCTGCTGTAAAAAATTGGCGGACCTGGTGAAATACCGTATATCAACAGTTCATCAT
The DNA here is from genome assembly GCA_964423535.1 of uncultured Candidatus Saccharibacteria bacterium. Classification (GTDB taxonomy): domain Bacteria; phylum Patescibacteriota; class WWE3; order JAUXAW01; family CAYREW01; genus CAYREW01. The sequence goes on along the minus strand of CAYREW010000002.1, from coordinate 1,510 downwards.
CAGGCTGGCTAACAGCAGGCATTGCAAAAGCAGCATTAGCTAAATCACGATTGTAGTCGGGCAGCAGCCACAGCTTGCGGTAAGAGGGAATTAAAAATAAAAATATTGGTACAGAAGCTGTCAGCCCTGCAAACCCTACAACCTGCAAAATCTTTGGGAAAAAAGAAAAAATATAAGCCCCAAGGTAGCCGCAAATTAAGGCAATAGCAGGATAGATAGGAATTATATACCATTGAATTTTTGATGTTGAATAACTAAAAATTAAAAATGTTAAAGAAAACCAGAGGAGTAAAAACACAGCTCTCTTTCGCAATTGCTTTTTAAAAATTGCTAAATATGTTTGCAGAGCCAGCCCGGGAATTAATACTACGTACCAATGCCTTGCTAAATGCTTAACAACATTGTGATACCAGAAAAAAGGATGGTCATGACCTTCAATCCCTTTTGTCCTTGCCAACACATGATACATAAAATACTCGTTCCAAAAAGCTTCGCCGTGGCGGATATATTCTGCAACATGCCAGGGCAGGACTGTAATTAGAAATCCGGCTGCGGCGAGGAGGAGTGATTTGAAAGGATAGGTTCTCTTTATGGATTCGATAATTCCCTGTAGTTGCAGGCCTGCCTGCCGGCAAGGCAGGGCTTGTCCCTGCCCGACGCTGCTCCTGCCAAATGCGCCTAGCCAAACAACTACAATATCAACAACAGCAAAAATACCCATCACCGCCAAAGGAATTAATGCAACAACACTTTTAGTCATAAAAGTAAGTCCAAGCGCAACCCCAACCCAGGGCCAAAATCTTTTCTGGCGGCGCGCTTTAGTAAATAAGTACAGAGTCAAAAGAATAAACGCCGCAGTAATAACATCAAGAGTACCGTTGCGCGCCTGAAAAACCCAATGGACTGTGGAAAGGAGCGCTAACGCAGAAATAAAACCAACTTTGCGGTCAACCATATCTCTACCGAAAAGATAAACAAGGATAATACCGGCAACACCGGCGGAAGCAGACCAAAAACGGGCGGCGAACTCATTAACACCAAATATTTTAAACGCTCCGGCAGTAAGCCAAAAATAAAGCGGCGGTTTTTCAAACCACAACTCTTTATTCCAGTGCAAATCAAGCCGGTTGCCTGTCTCCAAAATTTCACGGGAAACTCCGGCATAAATAGACTCGTCCCAATCAATCAACGCATTTTTACCCAAATTTTGAAAAATAATAACTGAGGAAAAAATAATAAGGAAACTAATAATAAGGTATTCTGGTATCTTTAAGTTTGCTAATTTACTGATTTTCATTGTTAAACTAGCCTCATAAACAAGCACTTCGTCATTCCGGGCTCCTGCCGTGAACCGTGTCCGCCTCTGGCGGACTCTGGTTCCGCGGCGACCCGGAATCAAAGAGGCATCAATATTTTCTCACGCGCACCCCCCTGTTGACAAACACTAACTACCTTACCTCTAATAGCCTTAACCACGCCTCACACAGAGCGAGGCTCTGTTTCCGCACTA
>CAYREW010000001.1:48293-55462 GCA_964423535.1 uncultured Candidatus Saccharibacteria bacterium | reverse complement strand
GTCATTCAGAAATTTGCATTAATGAAACATACCTTGGCAATTACCCTGACAAAAGCACTTTACAATGCACAGAAATATTTACCCCCTGCGAAGCTACACCAAAAAGCTGTCTTTGCCAAAATGGGCGGTGTGTTAACACACGGCTGGATACACCAGCATGTATGGATTATAAAGAAAAGATTGAATAGACAACAATGAAGAAACTAATTATTATTTTCACAACAATGTTAGCAATTATAGCCCTAGTCGGCAGCGGCCTTGTTGTCAGCAGAAATAATGAGTTAAAAAAACTCTTGCCCTTTAGTAACCAACCAGCCGCATCACCTTTACCGGATCAACCCAAATCAGCCCAACCAGCCGCGCAAGTTGCATCAGCCCCTATTACTTATTTTGAAAACCACTCCGCACCAAAAAATCCAATTAGAATTAATAATATTGATGATTTGCATGAAAGGAGAGTTGAATTCTACAACTTAATCAGGCCAAATCACTTTCCCAGCATTTGGAAAGGGGAAAAGCCGGTAAATGAAGAAGATACGGGTTTTATCAGAGTGCGGGTAGAGGGAACGGTTAAACTGCATTCCGATATCTCAAAAGAATGGCTGCGTAAACACCACATGGAGTGTTTCCCGGCAGAGAAAGGAGAAAAACATCTACTCCTAATAGACAATACCAGAGCAGTAAGTTTGTATGGTTCCGAGGCAACTTTAACTAATTTTGAAGATTTTCTAAACAAAAAAGTTGAAATAAACGGGTTTTATGCTGAAGGCAGCTGTGAGGGTCCGGCCTGTTATTGTTATCCGGGTATTTTTGTCAAAAGCTTTAGTTCAAAATAAAAAAAATGACTAAACAAAAAACAGTGATCTTTATTACAATCGGATTACTTTTCTTCATAATGGTGGGTCTGGTTATATGGCCGTATAACGGCCAAAAGAAGACAAAAATAATAACTCAGCCAATGTTTAGTTTAATTGATGTAATTATGGAAAAAAAGGCAGAAGAGGAATTAAAATGCCCGCCGGGGCAAAAATATGTCGATTACGGAAGGCCTGACATCCCAAACAGATGTTACACACCTGCAGCCGATGCCGGTAAAAAGTGTAAAGGTTCGGCAGATTGTATCAGTAAAAAATGTATTGCTGATAAAGACAATCCAACTATCAAAGAGTGTGATATAAAACCCAACCAAGGTCCTTTTTACTGTCCGGGAGCGCAGGGTGTGTGCGGCGACGGCAGCGAAATAGGCGGATTACGTGTAATTAAGAGAGATTATGTCGTCCTAAACCTTCTAGACTAACACTGAGACAATTACTTAGCGGAAAATTATGATAATTTATTAACAAAGAGCAACCATATAAAGTAAGGCAATCGCAGCTGTCTGCGCCAGCGCCACGGTTCTCTAAGTAGTCTATAAAGCCACTCAAACCCGAGGTTGCGTATCCATTCAGGGGGCCGCTTGGATCTACCAGCAATATAGTTAAAGGTGCCTCCAACCCCCATCATAACAGAAACTCCAAGTTTATCTCTGTTTTCCGCAATCCAAAAATCCTGCTTAGGCGCACCGTAAGCAACTAGCAAAACATCCGGTTTAAAATTGCGGATCTGCTGAATACTTTTTTCTGTATCCTCTGGAGTTGGATCAGCCGGGCTGGTTTTTATTTGAATACCCGGGTACTTTTCCCGCAATTTTTCCGCTGCTTCTCTTTCCTCCCCCTGCTCTCCTCCTAGGAAAAAGACCTTCCAACCCCTCTTTTGAGCTAAAGGCGCTAAACGGTAGGTAAGCTCACTGCCGGGGATACGGCATTTAAACTTTTTCCCTTGTAAAAATGCGCCAATCTGCGCACCAATACCGTCTGCCAAAGCTAAATCAGCATTCTGCAAAATTGTTTTAAACTTTTCATCTTCCTGCGCAATAACTAAAAATTCCGCATTAACTGTAACAATTTGGTGCGGCTTGCCGGATTTAATCATCTGCTCAATTCGGCTAAGTGCCTCTGTAAAACTCAAATTATCAATAGCAACTCCCAATACTTCGATTTTTTGCATAAACAAATTATAACAGCTGGATTAAAAAATTAGTTAGATCGCAGTATGCTGCTGTAAGCAGTCTCCGTAACTACTATATGGTCCTGCACTTCAATACCAATTAACTCACCAGCTTTACGCAAGCGGTTAGTAATTTTAATATCACCTCTGCTGGGGGCAGGATTACCGGAAGGATGGTTGTGGGCAAGGATAATCGAAGCGGAGCGGTTGGCAATTGCTGCAGCAAAAATTTCCCGCGGGTGGATAGAGGCAATGTTTAAAGAGCCGACAGCAATTTCATCCACACTAATTAAACAACTGCGTGCATCTAAACAAAGAATTACAAAATGTTCCTGTTTTCTAATCCCAATAACAGGTTTGAGTAATTCATAAACATCATTAGCTTCAGTTATTTTATCGCCGTAACCTTTTTGAGCCACACCAAGCTTATCGCCTAATTTTAACGCAGCTTTAAGTTTACAAGCGTTAGCAAAACCAATTCCTTTGACTTCCTTCAATTCCTCCAAACTGGCCTCCTTCATTTTTTCCAAACTGCCAAAATGGGAAAGCAAATTTTGCGCAACTTGCAAAACATTTTGACTCCGCCCACCTTTTTCAATAATTAAAGCTAAAAGCTCCTGAAGAGATAAATTGTCTGTACCAACTTTCTGCAGCCGCTCACGCGGTCGTTCATCTGCCGGCAAATCATGAAGAGTGTATTTTTTTGCCATTAAAAATAATAATATTTAACACAGCAATTTGTGCAGTTTATCAATTAAAGCCAGGACATCTGTCGGTGCAAGGAGAGAATGAGAATCTATGCCTTGATCATTTTTTACCACCCAGGGGGTTTCAATAACTTCAACTTCTCCGCTTTTTGTGAGTTTGTAAGAATACTTGGGTGTTATTTCATAATCATCAACGTATTGATTTGCAGAATCAACAGGCACATCGCTACGTAATTTTATTTTTGGCACACCCTGCAAATTAGCTGCGTATTCAATCAGCCCGCCGTCCGCTTCCAGCCGGTCACGGATTGCTTCAATCCCTAAATCATCCCCCTCTTTCGGCGTCATAACTTGTTTGGAAAAGCCCGAACATTCCGGATTATCGCACTTTAAAACAAAATCTTCCTTTGCTTCATTATATTCAACAAATTTAGTCGGCAGAAGTTCTAAATTACGGGATGTTTGACAAAGCGGACAAGTAAGCCTGTGTTTTAAACGCGCATCAATAACATTTTCCGGCGTATGAATAAGAATAAAAAAGTCGGGATCGGAGCGGAGATTCATTATCTCTCTAAAAAACAGCGAATAAGAAACCTGATCTTCATTACGGGGAAAACCGTCAATAAAAAGTGCTTTATCACCAAGATTACGAATATGTATTTTTAAAAGCGCAAGCAGAAACTCCGTAGGGACAGAAAGATTTTTAGTCGACCTGCCAAGCACAGCATCTACGCAATCTTCTATAGACAGCGGTCCCCTGTATATCTGCTCTATATCTGTAATCAGTTCCGACTTAGTATCTTCGCTTTCAAGCTTGCGGTGAATATCACGGACAATATCGCCGACAGCAATGTGAGCAACACGGTCACTGCCGATAATTTCCCTAAACATTTTTGCCCGCGTGCCTTTTCCCGCAGCTTTTTTCGCCAGCATAAAACCGACAAAAGTACGGTTATCCAAATACTGCTTTAAATCCTCAATTTGACCGCCTGCCTTTGCTTGGAAATATTTCTTTCTTCCTGCAGGGTCGTTTAAATCAAACTGTTCATCAACACCGGCGCGTTTTGTTTTGTAAATATCAAATTGTTCTTCCATGAGATGAAGCTATTGTATCAAAAAGATAAAAGGACGCAAACATAAAAAAAAGCGATGATTAACTATAACCATCGCCTGATTGATATAACTTGTCTGTTTTAATGAATGTATTTAATTAAAAAAGGAATCAGCTGTTTAATCAAATCTTCCGTATCCGTAAACCTGATTACACCATCCGCAACGGCTTCAACAAACGTCTCAAGCTGTTTACCTTTTTCAAGAATAACAACTGCTGGTCTTTGACTAAGCACAGCGTGCTCAAGCTCCTGACCGGCGCGAATTGAGGGAAGCCCGGCATAGAGAACAAGTACACGCGAACGTGCAACCCGTTCCATTCCTTTCAACCAAAATGAACAGGGAACCTGGTCAATCTCCTGCACCTCCAAATGTGGCAGATAAACTTTTAAACCCAATTTGGAAAGAAGTCTTCCCAAATCATCATAGAGCTCGCACTCTTTTTTACCTGCTTCGTGCAAAGCACAGGCAAAATAAACATCATACAAATAATAATGCTGATTCGCATTTCCCACAGCAACCTCCTCTCTACACGTGCTTTCTGTAAATACTCTCAACGCAAGATCAAAATAAGCCACAATTAACCTAACCGACAAAACCATTACCCTCAACAAAACAGCTCTCTTCAACAATATAAGTCTATATAAATAGTAGCCAAAAAGCAAATATCCAACTACGCACAGCTTGGACGTTCGTCCAAGCTCTACGTAAAACTTTATAATAGCAAAAATCGTTATTTGCTTTGACAAAGGTAATTTCTATCATTTGTAAATTACGTACAGGTTCAACGATCGTCTAAGCCTTGCGTAGTAAAAAGTATAGTAAAATAAATTATGTCTGCAAATAGTAGCTTGGATTTTAAATTCAAAAACACATTTGAAAGCTACTTTATTGAATACCAAACAATCCCTAACTACAAAAAAATGTTAAACGCCATGATCAAGTTTGAGGATATGTATACTGATCTATTTATTAAACCGCGGTACATTGATTCACCACAAATACACGAGGAGAATATTGCTAAACGTGCGCAAATATATATGAATAAAAAAGACATTGTTAAAACCTACGATGCTACAGAAGGTAAAAAATTAGTTGTTACCAGCCGTGGTCATAAAATTTTTTATAAAGATTACCCCTTAGCTCAGCTGAGAAACAAACCTTGGAATGGGATGTGGACTACAGTAATCTACGACTTCCCGGAAGAACACCGCGTACTCCGTAACTATATTCGCAGAAACCTGCAAAATCTGGGTTTCGGAGCACCACAAAGAAGCGTACTCATATCACCGCTTTCGCTAGAGGTGCCTATTCAAAAACTTATTGAAGCAGAAAATTTATCAAAGCAGGTCTGGGTCTTAAAAGGTAAACGTATTTTAGGTACAGATAACCGGGAAGTTGCTCAAGAGGCATGGCCAATTATTAAAGAACTCAATCAGCTATACAAAGAGCTACTGCGCGTGCTACCAATTATTAAGAAAAATAGAGATAAAGAGAAAAAACTTACTTGGAAACAATACTTTTTAGGTGTCAATAATGCTGACCCCTACTTACCAAAAGAGCTATTACCGGAAAAGTGGTACGGAACCGACTGCGAGAAAGAATACATCAAAATATGTAAACCGGGAATATTTACACACATCTTTACAAAAAAACATTTTTAAAACTCCGAAAAACAGTAAAATTACCTAACTAATTCATAACCAACCACAAAAACCAACAACGATATATAAAATTATTAGTAGTTGAATTACAATATCAATTACGTAGAGCTTGGACGTTCGTCCAAGCTGTTCGTAAAGGATTTCTGGGGCAAAAACGGACTTTTACCGCAACAACGGGGAATTATTCCATTTGCTCTTTACGTAGAGCTTCAACGTTCGTCTAAGCTGTTCGTAAAAAATAGAAAGTTGGATGCAAATATAAAAGCTTCTTGTCCAACAGCTACTATTTTGCTATTATACCCCCATGGCACGGGAACATATTTTTAGAGCCTGGAATCCAGAAACAGAACATCTTTATGACAATGTTGCTGTAGGTGTAAAAGGTAAAATCGGCTACCGTCTCGGCGCTAACAACTACCAATACGAAGCAGACAGCAAAGTGGAAATCAACCAGTACACAGGAGAGACTGACAGCCGCAATAAAAAAATATTTGAGGAAGATATTTTAAAAATTGGTAAAAGCAAGGATTTGTGGGTTGTTAAGTGGGACAACAACAATTACAAATACATTATTCAAAACACAGCAGATGAGAAAGATGTAAAAGATTTTGCTGATTGGGGCAAAAAAACTGTGCAAATTGTAGGTAACATCTACGAAGACGAAGACATACTTGAAAACGGATTAAATTTAGAGGAAGATTAAATAGTTAATTATGGAAAACAAAAATAAAGGATTAAACCAATTTAAAAAGTGGGCAGGAAATAATAAAGGCATTATTATTTCTGTTCTTGTTACTGCAGTTTTAATTTTCGGTGCCTACAGATTAAGAAAGCAAATTATTGTTGCTACAGTAAATGGAACACCTATCTATCGCTGGGACCTGGTAAAGGAGCTGGAAACACAGGGCGGTTCAAGCGTTTTAGACAGTTTAGTAACAGAAGAACTTATTAAACAGGAAGCGGGGAAAAAAGGTGTACAAGTAACAGATGCTGAAGTAAATGCTTCTATTGAGGAGCTTAAGAAAAGCTTTACAGAACAAGGGCAGGACCTTGACGTCTTACTTGAACAGCAAAATATTAGCCAAGAGGAATTTAAAGAGCAAATTGAGTTCGAAGTAAAACTGGAAAAACTAATCGGAGATATAGAAATAACAGATGAAGAAGTTAACGAAACTTATGAAAATCAAAAAGATATGTTTGGAGAAGATATAAGTGAGGAAGAGGCAAAAGCAAGTATTAGACAACAGCTGAAAAGTGAGAAGCAAAATACTGCTATTCAGGAATTAATTAACACTCTGAAAGAAAATGCTAATATAAGTAAGCTTTTGAATTTTTAGTAGTAAGTAGTAAGTGGTTAGTAGTAAGTAGTAAGTAGTTAGTATTTAATCAGTACATTAAGGTTTTATACACCTACATCCTCATCCGGAAATCTATCAGCTTTAACTTAATATTATTTATTCCAACTTTTCTACAACACGTAAAAGACGCCCTAAACATTTACCCCTACCTAAAACTTCCATTGTTTCAAAAAGAGGAGGGCTGACTTTGCTTCCGCTTAAAGCAATGCGCAGTGTCATAAACAATTCCCCTGTTTTCCAATTACTATTTTCTTCAACAAAGTCCCGACAACTTTTTTCTATAT
>CAYREW010000001.1:24174-48193 GCA_964423535.1 uncultured Candidatus Saccharibacteria bacterium | reverse complement strand
CAATTGTTTCTTCCGCAGTCTTATCTTTTTGCACCAGCAAATCAACATCCACATCCGGCTCGCTGAAAAAGAACCAAGTTAATTCATCAAACTCCTTCAGTGTTTTCATTCTCTCCTGCACAAGAGGAACAATCTGCTGTAAATAATCTTTCTCAACCTCTTGCAATTTTGAATTATACTTTTTTAGTTTTGAAATTAGCTTCTCCGCGCTCATATTGCGGATATACTTACCGTTCATCCACTCCAGTTTTTGTAAATTAAAAACAGGACCACGTACATTTAAATCTTTTAGATCAAACAATTTAATAAATTCATCTAAAGAAAATATTTCTTTTTCCTCCGGGTGCGACCAGCCAAGGAGAGATAAAAAGTTTAGCAAAGCTTCGGGCAAATACCCCTCCTGCCGATACCAGAATGCGGATGCGTGCCCTTGCCGTTTAGAAAGTTTTGACCCGTCTTCGTTCCTTATTATTGGTGTGTGGACAAAGACAGGTGGCTCCCAACCAAAATATTTATAAAGCAAAACATGCTTAGGAGCGTTAGACAGCCATTCCTCTCCACGCACCGTATGTGATATTTTCATTAAATAATCGTCAACCACAACTGCCAGGTGATACGTCGGTATCCCATCCGATTTTAAAAGTACTTGATCATCCACAGTATTGCTGTCAAATTTGACTTGTCCGCGCAGCAGATCATTAACAACTATTGTCTCGTTTTTTGGCACTTTGAGACGAACCACATATTCTTCACCACTATCTATTCTGCTTTCCACTTCCTCTTTCTCCAGGTGGCGGCAGTGCTGATCATACATTGGAGGAATACCGCGTTTTTTTTGCTCCTTTCTAACCCGCTCCAACCGCTCTTCACTGCAAAAACAGTAATAGGCATTACCCTGCTTAACAAGCTGATCCGCATACTCTTTGTAAAGCACTAACCTCTCTGTCTGGCGATAAGGGCTATAAGGGCCGCCTTTTCTTGTACTTTCATCTTCCGGAATTCCTACCCAATCTAAAACCTGGTATAACTCCTCCTCCGCCCCTTCAACTTTTCTAGCCAAATCCGTATCTTCAATACGGACTATGAAATCACCGTTATTTCCTTTTGCATAAGCATAATTTATAAGAGCCTGCCAAACAGTTCCAATATGCGGTCTGCCTGTTGGTGAGGGTGCAACACGTGTTCTAATCATGTACTATAGTATCAGTCATCACATTCGGGTTTGTCAATTACCTTCTATCAATTTATACTTAATACAATGACACTCACAGAAGTTTCAAAAATAACAAAAAGAGGATTAGTTATCTTTGCTCTTTTTGTAGGGCTATATATTGTTCTGCAAATTTTCTGGGGCGGAGTTGTAGCAGTTAAGAATAAAATTTTCCCTCCGCCGGAGAGTGTGCCGGAAATGGCTTATGGAAACCTGGTAGAACCTGACCTGCCTCTAACTGAGAATGGGGAGGTGCCCGCCTACCAACTTGAGGTGGGAAAATCGCAGTTAAATGATTTTTACAAAATTTTCCCTGTTTATAAAATGCAAAATATAACACCGAGTTACCTTGCAGGGGATAATGCACAAAAACTGGCAGAAAAACTTGGATTTTTCGAAGAAGCAGAAGTAGAAAAAAAAGGACGGGACGAGTTCCACATCTGGAAAGATGAAATTAGAGGCAGAGAGTTAAAAGTAGATTTAAGAACATGGACAATACAATTAAAGACAGATCTTAGAAATCTGCATCAAATAATGTCACCCGGGGACGCTTTATACCCAACAGAAGCTGTAAGCACAGCGAAATCTAAAATGGGGAGTCTAAACTTACTGCCTGACGATTACGCAGCGGGAGAACCGACTGCCCAGCTACTAAAATTGGAAGGCGGAAACCTGGTTGAGGCTGCCGGAGCTATAGAAGCACAGCTTACATGTGTGCATTTTTTCAGACGAGGTATGGATTTGGGGGAAAATGTCTATCCGGTATACCCTCCAAAAAAAGACGCTGTGGTAAAAATGTGCCTAACACGGAAGAGCAACAGAGAAATACGAATACTCAGCCTTAATTATTTTTACCAGGGTATTGATACTGAAAACAGGTCAACCTACCCACTAAAAACTTTTAAACAAGCGTGGGATGAGGCGCAGGAACTTCCGGCAGGATCAGGTGTGGAATCTGTAACTGTGGAGCAAGTAGAACTAGCATACTTTGAAAACGGCAAACCCCAATCATTTCTTCACCCTATTTACCTTTTCGAGGGTTTTAAAACATTCACAGACGAGTCTCCACAACAGCAGTTTATTCGCTTTATACCTGCTGTGCAGTCTTCCGCCTTAACAACAGTCAACTAAAAAATCAGCCAAGCTGAAATCAATGAAAAAGAAAAATAAACTAAAGGTAGAAATTTAACCACAGGTTCTTTTAAAGAGGCTGCTAAAAATAAATATAAAAAAGATATTGCTATTTCAAGGTAAAACCAAAGCGAAGATATATAGACAGACCACCATTCCGATTTACTCCCTACAGAGTCCAAAGAAAGACCATACTTTCTATAGCTGAAGGGGGCAAAGAAAACCAAACCCCCGGTTCCCATGTCCAAAATCAAGTGGCCAACAATGCCTAAAAGAAACACCACCGCCATTACAGTAAAAAATTTACGTCGGTGCACAAATAAACCAACAGCAAAGATAAACAAGGAAATCAAAAAATAAATTGGCACCCCGTGGGTAAAAATTTCCCTGTGCGAACAAAGAGGACACCATAAATAGTAAATAATATCAGCGTCTGGCAAAATAGAGGATGTAATACCAACAAACCAGAGCACTTTTTGCTGAAAACGGCTGAATTTGTAAGGTAGTATTTTCAATACAGCGTAAGTTGTGAAAACACCAAAAAAAGAATGTGCAAAAATCATAGCAACTTAACCGCAAAGTAGGGTAACGTGTCTATGATAAAATACAAGAAGAGGAAAAACAATATGAGTAAATGTCCAAATATAAAAACCAATCTGGAACACTGCACCTGCACATATCCGGGCTGTCCAAGAAAAGGTAAATGTTGTGAATGCCTCCAATACCACCTAGAAAAAAATGAGTTGCCTGCGTGCTGTTTTTCCAAAGAGGCTGAAAAGACGTTTGATAGAAGTTTTCGAAAGTTTGTAGCAGAATACCAGAGCAACCAAAACTAAAATTCTTAAAAATCCTGTGTGACTTACGAGTGAAGTTTTAGGCAAAGCCTAAAACTTCAAAAAGTGTTTACGCGCAGCGTTAACGCTTAGAATACTGCGGCGCTTTTCTTGCTTTGCGCAAATAAGGTTTCTTTCTCTCCTTTTCCCGCGGGTCCCTGGTCAACAAATCTTCGACATTAAGTGCTTCTCTATGATCTGGATTAAGCTGTTCCAAAGCTCTAGCAAGCCCAAGCACTACAGCATCCACCTGTGCAGACTTACCGCCGCCCTCTACCTTGATACTAGCACTTACCTTATTAAGAGTTGAAGTGGCTTTTAACGGCTTTAAATAGCTAATCTCAGCTTGCGGAACACTGCGGAAATATTCATCAATAGGTTTTTGATTTACAATCAGATCCCCTTGTTTGTCATAAAGCCATACCCGGGCCACAGCTCGTTTTCGACGGCCTGTGCCTGAATAGAAATCTTGCTTGTTATTTTTAATGGTGTTTTTTTCTTGTTTTTTTGCCATAGCAACACAAATCCTAAATGCGAAAATCAAAGTTCCAAATAAACCCTAAGCACTAAACTCTAAATGCTAAACGTTTCGTATTTCGATCTTAAAGTTTCGAATTTATTTGGAGCTTAGGATTTAGAATTTCGGATTTCCTCCCCGTGCTCGTGCTCATCACGCGGATAAACATAAAGCCTTGTTATCATTTTCCTCCCCAATTTATTTTTGGGCAGCATACCTTTTACAGCATGACGAATTACCTTCCGCGGATCTTTTTGCATCATTTGCTCCAAAGTATAAGTGCGTAAATTCCCGGGGTAACCCGAATGCCTGCGGTAAAGCTTCTTTTTAAGCTTCCTACCGGTGATTCCCACTTTAGACGCATTAATAACAACAGCATAATCACCACAGTCCAAATACGGTGCATAATTTACCTTATCTTTACCAATGAGAATCTGAGCAGCCTCGGAAGCTACTCTACCAATAGGCACATCCTTAGCATCTAAAAGATGCCATTTTCGCTCAATATCGCTTTCCTTGGTAGCGTAGGTTTTGTTATTTACCATTTTTTAAATAAGTCTAATTGGTCAAACAGGACAAATAGGACCTATTGTTCTATTGTACTTTCGCCAACCCACTCAATTCTTGCCATCTCGGTACTGTCTGATTTTCTGGGACCCAACTTAAGAATACGGATATAGCCGCCATCCCGTTCTGCAAACTGCGGTGCATAGTCATTTATAAGCTGCTTTGCAACCTCTTTGTTTGCCAAACGTGCTTTTAAAAGACGGAGATAGTGTAGGTAAGTGGGAGAAGACTCCGGACCTGCTTTCTTAGCCAGCGTTACCATTTTTTCAATAAATGGGCGCACAGCTTTAGCCTTGGCAAGACTGGTCTCAACTTTTCCTGACTTTATCAAGGAGACTGTTAAATTACGGTACAGTGATTTCCTGTGGCTGGCGTCCCGGTTAAGCTTTTTTCCTTTTTTTCTGTGGCGCATTGTTGAAGCATCCTCCTAGCTGAAATCGTCCCAGCCCTTCTTATTAAGCGCCTTTTTAATTTTTTCCACAGATTTTGAACCAACATTCTTAATATTTTCCCACTCCTCCCCATCCTTCCCCAATAAATCGCCAATACTTTTAATACCTCCCTTACGTAGCGAATTAGTTAACCTGGTCGGCAGTTCAAGTTCTTCAATTGGCAAAGAGTTAATCTCCTTTTTCTTCTTTGCAAGCTGCTTAGCCTCCGCACGCTCCGCCTTGACCTTTTCAACCTCTTCTTCTTTTCTTGTAAAGCGATGGAAATAATTTTCCAATATTTCAGCTGCCTCTTTTACTGCTTCCAAAGGCTCTACTGTACCATCAGTTCGGACTTCCAAAGCTAATTTATCCAAATTCGTTATCTGCCCAACACGTGTTGGCAAAACCTCGTAGCTAACTTGAAGAACAGGGCTAAAAACCGCATCTAAAGGAATTACACCAATTTTATTGCTTGTCCGGTCTTCAGAAGGAGAATAACCAGTACCTTTTTCCGCAATAAAGTCCATCACCAAACTGGAATCCTTATCAGTAAGTGTAGCTATCAGTTGGTCTGGATTTACAATTTCTACACCAGCCACTTTTCCAATATCACCTGCTGTGGCAGCACCAGCACCTTCTTTCTCAAGCCGCAGAGCTACAGCATCTTCTCCTTCCATACGAACACAGACTTTTTTAAGATTCAGCAAAACCTCACTTACATCTTCTTTCACACCCTCAATAGTTGTAAACTCATGATCCACACCCTCTATTTGAACCTGGACTAATGCCGCACCTGTCAAAGAGGATAATAAAACCCTTCGCAAAGCATTACCTACAGTATGCCCATACCCGGGATTAAGCGGATGAATTTCAAAACTTCCGTAATCCGGAGTTTCCTCTACAGTATCAATAGTAATATCTGTTGGCTTAAACAGTAACATATTATTTAATAAAACCACTAACAAGCAACGGGCTATAATAACCTTAAAACTGCTCTTATGTCAAGACTTAGCGGCTGTAAAACTCAACAATCAACTGTGTGTCTATTTCTTGATCCAGGTCTTCTTCCTTGGGCAAATGCACCACGTTTCCTTCTTTCTTTTTACTATCCCAAGACAACCATGCCGGCTCCTCAACCTCACGCAGCCGGGGGGAATCTTCCACATACGTAATAATAACACCTTCCTCTACTTTATAAGAAGGGGCTGTTACAACCCGGTCATTTACTTTGATTTTTCCATGCGTGATAAGCTGGCGAGCATGTGCTCGGGAAAGAGCCATACCTAAACGGTAAAGCACATTATCCAAACGTTGCTCCAGTAAAGAAAGAATGCGCTGACCTGTTTTTCCAGATTCACTAAAAGCCTGATCTACATAACGCCTAAACTGCGATTCCAAAACACCATAAATTCTTTTTACTTTCTGTTTTTCCCGCAGCTGACTTAGATACGGCTTGGAACGCACGCGACGGCGTCCGTGCTGTCCCGGAGCTTGCTGACGACGGAAAACAGGGCACTTTTCTGTTTCACACTTCTCACCCTTCAAGAAAAGTTTTACCCCTTCTCTCCGACATAATTTGCATTTTGGTCCTGTATATCTTGCCATAATTTTTTTACTTTCAATAAAATCTAATCTTTTAATATTCGTTTATATTCAAACCAATCTAACCTAGGTGATGAATACAGTAACGCCGTAACGCCAAGGTATTGAACTTCCTCACCTCGCTATTCAGTATCTCGAAGTACTAAACTCTCCTCTTTTTCCTTGGACGGCACCCGTCATGCGGAATAGGAGTAACATCTGCTAAACTCAAAATATTTAAACCACCCTGTTTCAAAGCTTTAACAGCTTGGTTACGTCCAAACCCGGGACCTTTAATAAAAACTTTTACCTCTTCCATTCCTTTTTCCCGAACTGCGTGGGCTGCTTCCATTGCTACCTGAGCTGCTGCATAGGGAGTTGATTTCTTAGTCCCCTTAAACCCTACTTTGCCGGAACTGCTTTGAAATACCGGGTTTCCTTCCGGATCAGTAATAGTAATAATTGTGTTATTAAAACTGGCTACAATATAAGCGCGCCCCTGTTTAGAGAGTTTCTTTTTCTTACTTTTTTTACTGGTAGTTGTTTTTTCTTTTTTCGCCATGTACTTTCACAAATCCTAAATACTAAATACTAAACTTTAGGTTTTCTCCAACCCTTTAGCTTTCCCCGAACCTCCTACCGTCTGCCTTTTCCCTCTTTTTGTTCTTGCATTTGTCTGTGTTCGCTGTCCGCGAACAGGAAGACCTTTAATATGGCGAATACCGCGGTAGCAGCCAATATCTTTAAGTCTCTTAATATTATAATTAACAACCCTTCTAAGTTCACCCTCCACTTGATAATTTTTTTCAATTATTTTCCTCAATTTTTCAATCTCCTCAGGTTCAAGCTCATTTGCTCTTGTATCCGGATCTATTTCTGTTTTTTGCAAAATTTCTTTTGCACGCGAACGACCAACCCCGTATATATAAGTAAGGGCTATTTCAATTCTTTTTCCAGTTGGTATATCTACTCCTGCAATTCTTGGCATAGTTTATAGTTTCGGCCAGAAGCCGACCCCGGCCAGAGGACCGGCACGGCGCCTTTGGCGGGGATTGTTGATACTTAATTGTTGATTGTCAATAGTAACTTAGCAAGTTTTAATAATCAATTAACAATCAGCAATTAGCAATGAACAATTAACCTTGTCTCTGTTTGTGTTTCGGGTTTTCACAAATAACGTATACCCGACCTTTACGCCGGACAATTTTACACTTGTTACACATTTTTTTTACACTTGATCTTACTTTCATAATTAAATCTTTCTATTAGGATAGACAGATGCCAGAGAACTGAAAACAGACAAAGAAGTCGGAAGCGAGAAAACAGATCTGTCCTCCGTCTTCGTTTCTGTCCTCTGTCATTCTGTCATCAGTATTCGGACGTGCCAATCAACAATCAGCAATGAGCAGTGAGCAAGTAGCAATAAACAATAAAGAATGAACAATAAGCAATGAGCCTATTTGTATCTATAAACAATTCTCCCATGCGATGTGTCATGAGGACTGAATTCAAGCTTTACACGGTCACCGACCAAAATACGTATATGGTACCTCCGCATCTTCCCCGATAAACTAGCCAATACTTCCTCACCATCGTCTAATTCTACTTTAAAACTGGTATTTGGCAGCAACTTAGTAACTGTACCTTCTTTTGTTATTAAATCTTCCTTTGGCATAGCCTGTTAAATTCTAAATCCTAATATCTACCACGAACCACGTAGGGGCGGTACCACTTAAACCAGCTTTGCTGGTTCGGGTACACCCTTTTAGGTTCATGGTAAAAATCCTAAACTCCGCCAAAGGCGTGAGTCAGAGACTCATCAGCCTCTGGCCGAGATCCGCCTCTGGAGGAAAATCCAAAACCCAAATGTTCAAAATAATTCCTCACACCCGCCTAATTATTATACATATACTGCTCTATAGGGTCAACACCCTGGGATCCTGGGCTGTAACCGCAACTGTGTGCTCAAAAACAGCACTGTTGCTTCCGTCCTCAGTAATAACTGTCCAACCGTCTTCGGCTACACAAACCCTGTCAGCCCCTTTATTATATATCACTTCTATTGCCAAAACAGCCCCCAATTTTAATTCCAGCCCTGTACAGGGCTCACCGTAACCGGGAACTTGCGGAGCTTCATGCACCTCCCGACCAATCCCGTGGCCGACCAGAGATTTTACCACCGAATAGCCTGCACTTTCAACCACAGACTGGATTGCATAGGAAAGATCCCCAATATAGTTTCCAATTCGGCAGGCAGAAATTGCCTTATCCAACGCAACTCTACCTGTCTTTAAAAAGCTGGATTTTTTCTCTTCCTCAGCAACCACAATTGTTTCTGCTGCATCAGAGTGAAACCCTTTATAATAAACACCTAAATCAATAGTAAACAAATCACCTTTTTTCAGCATCAAATCCTTACTCGGATAGCCGTGAACAACACCGTCATTAATATTAATACAAGTTGCAAAAGGAAAGTCTTCAAAACCTTTAAAAGACGGTTCCGCACCCGCCTCCTTAATTTTCTCCTCAGCAAGCTGGTTAAGCTCCCATGTTGTTACGCCGGGCTTTGCAGTTTCCAAAACCTCTTTCCGAACCGCAGAGTTGATCTTCCCGGACTCCCGCATAATTTCAATTTCTTTTTGTGTTTTTAAAATCATAGTTAACTAAATTGTTAATCCGTTGTTCAAGATTCGGATACTTGTGTATTCACCTTATATCATAACGCCCTTTACAAAGAAGGTGGACGAACGTCCAAGCTGTTCGTAATTCTGGACATGATGTCCTGGTGGACTTTTTTAATTGGGCTTTCGTTATCAATATGTTCTAATAAACCGCGTTCTTCCAAAACTTTTAACAGCGGATCTATAGTCTTGTAGTACGATTCCAGCCGTTCTTTTATTGTTTCTTTATCTGTTTCATCTGCACGGACAGGTTTGCCCTCTTTTTTTGCCTCTTCTACACGATTCATAATGCGGGAGATTGAAGTTTCCATTGAAGTATCTAAATGAAACACTTTCTCATACCTCAAACTCAGCTGGCTAAAAACCTCCTCAAGCATAGGAACCTGCTTTGCTTCCCGCGGAGTACCGTCTAAAATAAAACCGTTTTTTAAATCCGGATCATCAAACCTCTTTTTAAAAATCCTCATCAATAAATCAGCAGGCGGCCATTCACCTTCACTCCAATATTTGTGGGCTTCAATACCGTCATCCGAGCCTCTTTTGTATTCATTGCGCAGAAGCTGACCTGTGGAAATATGCGGAATACCAAGCTTCTCAGATAACAAATCTGCCTGGGTTCCTTTACCGCATCCCGATGGTCCAATAATTGAGTAAACGGGAGATTGATTGTTCATATCAATTTCTAATATCTAATATCTAATTACTAATTTCAAGCCCGAATGGAAGATAACCGTACCTATTAAAAATTCCTGATCTTATCACGCAAAGCAAACAGTGCTTTTGTAGTTATACGCTGCTTGCCTTTTTGATAAATTTTACTTGCTGTAACAACAGCGTTGTTAAACTCCAACCACTTAAAATCGTCAAACTCGGTTTTTTCAATATCCAAATCATCGGAAGGGGTCTGCCAAGCGTAAAAAAAGTAAACTTTACCTTTCATAAACACTTCTTTGCCTCCGTCAGTTTCCAAATCTTTATTCCCGCGGGTTTGGGGAGGAAATTCAATAACATTACTGCATACATATTCCGGATCCGACTCTACCTGCTCAACAAATGGGTCTCCCAACTCCTCCTTCATTTCCCTAACCACCGCTTCTTCAGGATTTTCTTCGTTATCAATTCCTCCCTGCGGCAGCATCCATAAATTGTATTCCTTTTTGTAAAGGAAGAGGATTTTACTTTCATAAAGAAGGCAGGTGACAATATTAGGACGGAAACCGGATTTACGAATAGTGTTAAGCTGATCTAAAGTTGGGGCGGTTTTGAAGTGATAGGAGTTAATTGATAATTCTTGATTACTCATTGTTAATTGATTGTTCATTGCTAATTGTTAATTGAGCTTGCTATACAAGTCTATCAACAACTAACTATCAATGTATTCGATCAGGTTCGATCAATATATTCGAGCTCTTCGAGTATTGAGAAACGGATAAAGCTTAAAAAGAGAGCGAGGCCAGCACCTGACTAAGCTAGAAAACCCTCATAATCCCTCATCACAAGCATAGATTCAATTTGCTTAGCAGTTTCCAAAACAACAGAAACAACAATTAAAATACCTGTTCCACCAATAGTCAGTGCAGACATACCTGTAAAGCCCTGCACTATAGAAGGTAAAATAGCTACAAGACCTAAAAACAAAGCACCTGCTACTGTTATGCGGCTAAGTGTGTAATTTAAATATTTAGCAGTTGGCCTCCCCGGTCTTATACCAGGAACAAAGCCGCCCTGCTTCCGCAAATTTTCAGATATTTCCTGCGGATCAAAAGTAACTGCTGTATAAAAATAAGTAAATGCGACTACCATTACAAAATATAAAAGATTGTAAAAAATAGTACCTGGCGAAAATATGGAAACTAAAACACCGGCAATTTGCGATATTGTTTGATTACTAATTCCTTGCAGAAAACCCCCAACCATAGAAGGTAAAAGCATTAAAGAAACAGCAAAAATAATTGGAATAACTCCAGCCTGGTTTACTTTTAACGGCAAAAATGAAGCCTGACCTCCATAAACCTTGCGACCCCGGACTCTGCGTGCGTAATTTACAGGTACTTCCCGCGTACCTTCGTTTATAAAAACAACACAAGCAACAACAACTAAAGCTAGAACTGCAAAAATAGTAAACTGGCCAATCATCTGGGGACTAAAAGATAATACCAACTGGGCTACTGATTGTGGAACGCGAGCAACAATACCAACAAAAATTAGAATAGATACGCCATTACCAATACCGTATTCGGAAACCAGCTCACCCAACCAAAGTAGAAAAATAGAACCTCCAACAAGAGTTGCAACCATAGCAGCTAACTGCAGAGGAGGCAAAGAAGAAACAACCCCCTGACGTTGAAGAAGAAAATACATACCAACACCCTGCATAATTGCCAAAGGAACAGTAAGCAGCCTCATATACTGGTTTAATTTTTGTTTGCCGTATTCACCCTCCTTCTGCAATTCTTCCAGCCGGGGAAATACCATTGTTAAAAGTTGAATAATAATAGAAGCATTGATGTAGGGGTTTAATCCAAGCGTTACAACAGAAAAATTTGTCATTGCACCACCGGAAAACATATCTAACATACCTAATAACTGGCTTTGTGCAAAAAAGGCTTTAAGAGCATCTACATTAACCCCGGGAACAGGGATATGCGCTGCAGCACGAAAAACAACAATCAGTCCCAATGTATACAAAAACTTGGTCCTGATTTCTTTTACTTTAAAGAGTGGTTTGAGTGAAGATAACATTGTAAATTTAAATTTATCGAAATACGAACTGCTGCGTTTTCACTACCCGAATAACTCCAATGTTGATCGAATCTAATCGAATCAGCGAACAGCAAGAAAGCTTATCAGAAATTAGTAATTATAAATTTCTATTCCTCTACTGCGCCTCCCGCATCCTCTATCTTCTCCCTTGCGCCTTTTGTAACTTTTATCCCTTCCACTGTCAGTTTTTTTGACAAGCTGCCGTTGCCCAGTATTTTCACACCTGCTTCCGGTATAGAAGAAAGCAATCCTTTTTTTACAAGTTTTTCCAGAGTAACTTTTGCACCGGATTTGAAAATATTCAACTGTTTTACTTTTATTGTTTCCGGGTCCGGTTTTTGCGACTTAAAACCCTTTGGTGCAGGGCTCCGAACTATTTTAGAGGATTCACCGCCTGCAAAACGCGGCGGAACACTACCGCGAGCTTTCTGCCCTTTATGGCCACGGACGGTAGTATGACCTCCTTTTCCACTTCCAAAACCCCGGCCAATCCGTTTCTTCGCTTTATTTTTTCCTTTTAGTTTTGGTAAATTGTGTAGTTTCATAATTAACTCCCTATCTCTTTAAAAGCTTTCATAGTCGCTTTTGCAACTGATATTGGATTATTAGATCCAAAACTTTTGCAAGTAAGGTTATTAATCCCTACTAAGGCAGCAATAATACGCACTGTACCACTGGCTGCAATACCTGTTCCCGGAGGTGCTGGTTTAAAATAAAGTTTAGCTGCTTTTTCTTTAATCCTCATAGGATAGGGAATTGTACCATCTTCCAAATCAACTTTTATTGTATTTTTTTTTGCTTTACGCATTGCTTTTTTAATTGCTGAGCGGACATCGGGAGCTTTAGACAAAGCTATACCCACCTCACCCTGGCCATCACCAACCGCTGCTAAAACAGAGAAACTAATTCTGTCTCCACCCCGGTGCTTCCGGGAAACGCGGCGGACATCAATAATTTGTTCCTGGTATTTATCTCGCCGTTCTGCTCTTTTCCTAGCCATTTTAAAAATTTAAACCTCCTTCTCGCGCACCCTCGGCTAAAGCTTTAACCCTCCCATGATAACGGTAAGCGCCGCGATCAAAAACCACTTTTTTAATATCTTTATCCAAGGCCTGCTTTGCTAATTTTTTCCCAGCTTCGTACGCCTGCTCTGTTTTTGTTTTTTTTCCTTCAAAATTTGCAGTTGAAACAGCGCCTAAAGTATTTCCTTCAGAATCGTCAATAAGCTGCGCGTAAGTATAGCGGTTAGAGCGGGACACGCTTAAGCGCGGCCTTTCCGCAGTTCCTGTAATCTTTGCGCGGACCCTTTTCTTTCTTCTTTTTTCTGCACCTAAATGTTTCTTTAATGGTACTGACATTATAAACTTCCTCCAACACCAACCTTCGCAGCTTTACCTGCTTTCCTGCGAACGTGCTCGTCAAGATAACGGATACCTCTTCCCTGGTAAGGCTCAGGTTTACGGAGAGCTCTGATTTTCGCCGCGAACTGGCCCACCAACTGCTTATCAACACCTTGAATATTAATAATTGTCTTGTTTTCAACAGAAACTTCTAAACCCTCCGGAATATCTAATTCAACAGGATGGCTATAACCAACCTTTAGAACAAGCTTATCCCCGCTTACGCTAGCTCCGTAGCCTAACCCGCGCATCTCCAAACCAATTCTGTACTTTTCAGTAACACCACGAACCATATTAGCTAGCAAAGCTCTATTAAGACCCCACATAGCACGCTCTCTTTTCGATTTACCAGGCGAGCTAACTACAATTGAGCCATTTTCCTTTTCCACAGAAATACCCCGGTTAACTTTTCTTTCCAGTTCCCCCTTAGGACCGGAAACTGTAACCCTACTACCTTCAATCTTTACTTCCACATTTTCTGGTATTTTAATTGGTTTTTTTCCTATTTTTGACATATTTTTACCAAATTTCACAAACAACTTCTCCACCCAATCCTTCTTTCTTTGCTTTCCGGGCAGTCATTAATCCTTTAGAGGTAGATATAATAACCGCACTTTTACGTCCGTAAATTAAAGGGAGTGTCGAGGCACCTTCATAAATACGGCAGCCAGGCTTTGAAATTCTCTTTAAATGCTTTATAACCGTCTTTCCATCTTCTGAATAGGCTAAATCAATAACTAGGTTATAGCCCTGCTTTTGAAAACCAATAATAAAACCCTGTTCTTTTAAAATTTTTGCAAGCGCCTGGTTCATTTTTGAATAGGGGATACTTACGGTTTCTTTATTTACCGCTACAGCATTTCTTATTCTGGTTAGCATGTCTGAGACAATATCCATAATTTCAAATTTCTAATATCTAATTTCTAATGAACAAAGGGTTTTTATTCACGTAATTACGCAGTCTTGCTCATTAGTGATTAGAAATTAGCAATTAGTAATTTTCTCACTTACCAACTCGCTTTTCTTACTCCTGGAAGTTCGCCTTTTAAAGCTAACTCGCGGAAACATATCCGGCACATCTTAAATTTTCTTATATAAGCGCGCGGCCTACCGCAAATTTTACAGCGGTTGTATTCCTGACTTGCATATTTTTGTTCTTTTTTTTGTTTTTCTACTAATGCTTTTCTTGCCATTGTTATATATTCCTACCATGCCTACTTAGCACAGAATTTACTACTGCAAAAGTACAATCTAAGAGTATTCCTTCCGTCGTAGCTTTCCTAAGTAACCTAAGGTACCTACGTATAATGTTACTGTTTCTTAAACGGAAAGCCTAAGTATTCTAACAATTTTTCTCCTTCTTCGTTAGTATCAGCTGTTGTAACAATACTAATTTCAAAACCACGCAATTTATCCATATCTTCAGCATCAATTTCCGGAAAAATCCTCTGCTCTTTAATGCCCAACGTGTAATTACCGCGTCCGTCAAACGATTTGCGGGAAAGACCTTGGAAATCGCGCCTGCGGGGTAATGCAACACTAATTAGGCGTTGTAAAAATGACCACATTTTTTCACCGCGAAGCGTTACTTTAAGTCCAATTTCTTTTCCCTCCCGCAAACCAAAACCGGCAATACTTTTGTGTGCTCTGCACACTCGCGGTTTTTGCCCAGCAATTTTTTCTAAATCTTTAGCTGCAAGATCCAGTTCTTTACTATCATCCAAAGCCTTGCCAACACCCATATTAATAACTACTTTTTCAATTTGCGGCACAGCAAGATTGTTTTCCAAACCAAGCTCTTCTTCCAATGCTGGAACACTCTTTTCCTGGTAATATTTTTTTAATCTATTCATTTAATTTCCTTTCCGCATTTTTTACAAACACGGACTTTTTTTCCTTTACTTTTAATTTGGTAGCCAACACGAGTTTTTTCGCCACAAGCAGGACAGACCAACATAACATTAGAAACATCTATTGGCCGGTTAAAGGAAATAATACCGCCATCCTGATTTTTTTGGCTTGGGTGCACATGCTTTTTTGACTCTGCTACACCGGAAACAACAACAGTATTACGCTCACGGTTAACCCGCTCCACTTTACCTGTTTTACCAACATCTTTGCCATATATAACCTGGACTGTATCTCCTGTGTGTATTTTCATAATATTAAAATAGCTAAATGGTTAAAACATTTTTCCTAACTACCAGCGCTAGCAGCCATTTAACTATATAACCATACTACCCTTTCTAAAAAAGCTTGGATAAATCACTTACCTGCTAATAAACTTCCTTTGCCAATGACGCTATTCTATCGTATCCTGCTTCTTTTACCTCCCGGGCAACCGGACCGAAAACCCGCGTTGCTCTTGGATTACCGTGCTTATCAATTACAACAGCAGCGTTATCATCAAACCTAATATAAGAACCGTCATTACGGCGCTGTTCTTTTTTTGTGCGTACTAAAACAACACGCACTACTTCGTGGTCTTCTACATGTCCAACAGAAGAAGCACCGCGCACAGAAGCAATAACCTCATCTGCAACACCTGCTGTTTGCAAATTACCTCTGCCTACTATTCGAATAACATTTAAGCGCTTTGCACCGCTATTATCTGCTGGTCGTAAAATTGTTCCTTGTTTAATCATAAATTAATTGCTCATTGATTGTTCATTGCTCATTGCTCATTGTTGATTGATTATTAAAACTTGCTAACTTACTATTAACAATGAACTGTCAACAATTAACAATTGAAAAACCTTATTTCAACTACCTAGTTTAGGCACCACGCTCTAAAATATTTACTATGCGCCATGTTTTATCCTTACTCAAAGGCCTGCATTCCTCAATCAACACTGTATCCCCTACATTTACACCTAATTCATCATGTGCTTTAAAACGGCGGGTTTTATAATAAAGCTTTCGATACAAAGGGTGTACCTTAGGCATATCTACAGCTACAATTGCTGTCTTTTGCATTTTATCTGATACAACTTTCCCTGTTAGTTTCTTTTTTGGCATGATTTAAAACTTTACTAACTAATCACTGACAGTTCAAATAGATTTCTTGGCAATGGTGAGCACCAGTCTACACGCTTTAAAAAGCTGACATTCGCACACAAGTTAACTGTTTATTTGCTCATTCAAAATTGTCAAAATCCTTGCTATTTTTTTTCTAGTTTTTTTAACCTGGCTGTAATCCTTAACTCTACCAACAGACGCAGCAATTTGAAGTTCTGCCAGCTCCTGACGAACCTGGTTCAACATTTCCTGCAGCTCCTGCTTAGACTTTTTCCTATATTCCTCAATATTAGACATAGTCCTCCTTTTTAACAAATTTTGTTTTCACTGGTAATTTTGCCGCTGCCCTGTCTAAAGCCTGCCTAGCTACATCTTCATCAACACCTGCTATTTCCAAAATAATACGCCCTCTCTTGACAGGCGCAACATAATGGCTTAGCGGTCCTTTACCTTTACCCATTCTTACTTCTGAAGGCTTACTTGAAACAGGCTTATCAGGAAAAACCCGAATCCATACTTTTCCCGCACGTTTCGTGTAGTGGGTAATAGCACGGCGGGCAGCTTCTAACTGACGCGATGTCAACCACTTAGAAGTCATTGCCTTAATACCGTAATCACCAAAGGACAGCCTGGTACCACGCTGTGCTTTTCCTCCCAATTTCCCTCTAAACGCATTCCTGTATTTAACTTTACGCGGTTGTAAATAAGCCATTTTAAACTTTTGTACCTCCTCTATTTATCCAAACTTTTACTCCAATTGTTCCATAAACTGTTTTAGCAACATCCAAAGCATAATCAAGATCGGCACGCAACGTAGAAGTGGGAACAGATCCTTCTAGCACAGTCACACGTCTAGAAATTGAAGAAGCACCACCAATAACGCCGGAACACTTAATTTTTACTCCTTCTGCTCCGGCTTCCATTACCTTTTGCGCCATCCAGTGCATTGCTCTACCAACAGATGTCCTTCGTTCAATTCTTCTTGCAATATCAGCAGCAACCACCTGAGCCGAGAGCCTCGGATTGTCCAACTCCTTAACATCAACTTTTAATTTAGAATCAACCATATCTTTAAGCTTCTTGCGGACAGCTTCAATATTGGAACCACCACGTCCTATTGCTACACCAGGCCGCGCAACTACAATATCAATATTCACTGCTTTCAAAGACCTTTCAATTATAATCTCATCAATACCAGCACTACCTAGATCATTATAAATAATCTTCCTAATTTTGTTGTCTTCAAGAGCAGTATCTCCATATGAGTCATCATCCGCGTACCAGCGGCTTTTCCAATCTTTTGTAATACCAGTTCTAAATCCAATCGGATGTGTTTTCTGACCCATGATTAAATTCCTGCAGAATTAAACTCTAAATACGAAAGGTTTCAAATTTCGGATTTACAAGCTATCCCGCAAAAAGGAACAAACTACTTTTCATCATCTAGTTTATTTTCGCTTATCCCAAGCTCAATTGTTATATGTGTCGTTCTCTTCCTAATTTCTCCCACTCGCCCCCGCGGCATTGGTTCCCAACGTTTTAAAATAGGACCGGAATTAGCAACCGCTCGTGTAACAACTAGATCTTCGGGATTAGCACCTTTTTGCTTTGCATTTGCAGCTGCAGAATTAAGTACTTTAATTGCCAAACCGGCAGCCTTAGCTTTACGGGTAAATTTTAATCTTCGCCTTGCTTCTTCCAAATTCTGCTTCCGAATTAAATCCAAAACTAGCCCCACTTTCTGTGGAGACATTGGTACAGACTTCGCCGTCGCTTTTGATATAGCTTCTTTAGTAACAGTTTTTGCTTTATTCTTCATTCTTTACCCCTTTTCGTTCCTCACCTTTACGCATTAGTTTTTTATCTTTTTTACTGTGAGAACGGAACGTACGGGTCGGTGCAAACTCTCCTAATTTATGACCAACCATTGCTTCAGTTACAAACACAGAAACATGTTCGCGGCCATTATGAACAAGGAATGTATAACCAACCATCTCCGGGCTTATTGAACTAGCACGCGCCCAAGTTTTAATCGGTTTTTTTTCATCATTCTTCTCCAGCTCTTGAACTTTTTCCAAAAGCCTCTGGTCGATGTACGGTCCTTTTTTACTTGATCTGGACATAATAAATTAAATTTCTAATATCTAATATCTAATTTCTAATTAAATTTACTAATATAGACAACAGCCACATACATTAGTAATTAGTAATTAGAAATTACTAATTAGCAATTTTATACCTATTTCCTTCTCTTCACTATTAACCTGTCACTACGTTTATTAGCTCTTCTTGTTTTCTTACCCAGAGTTTTCTTACCCCAGGGGCTTTTGGGCGAAGGCATACCAATACCGGAACGCCCCTCACCACCACCGTGGGGGTGAGAACCGGGGTGCTGAGCCACACCTCTTACAGCAGGGCGGATACCTTTGTGCCTTTTCCTGCCAGCTTTACCAAGTTTAACCAATTTCCAATCTGAACAACCTACCTCACCCACTGTTGCATAACAAGTATTTAAAAACTTACGCACTTCGCCGGAAGGCAGCTTAAGAATTGAGTATTTACCTTCCCTTGCTGTTATCCGTGCTGCATCCCCGGCACTGCGGACAACCTGCCCACCTTTTCCAGGGCTAAATTCAATATTATGAATCGGAGTTCCTACAGGAATTTTTAAAAGCGGCAAAGCATTACCAACTTCAACTTCGACATCGTCTCCCGCAGTAACAGTATCACCAACCTGCAAATCTTTCGGCGCTAAAATATAACGCTTCTCTCCATCAGTATAAACTAGGAGAGCAATATCACAACTGCGGTTGGGGTCGTACTCAATTGCTTTAACAGTAGCTTCAATATTACGCTTATCTCTTTTAAAATCAACTTTCCTGTACAAACGCTTTGCACCGCCGCCTTTATGGCGGACAGCAATACGCCCTTTACTCCGGCCTGCTTTTTTCTTGAGAGGCGCTGTTAAACTTTTTTCCGGCTCCTTATCTGTTATATAACTACGATCCAAATCTACTCGGTGCCGTCTTCCTGGTGTTGTTGGTTTATATGACTTTAATGCCATTTTTATCCTGTATAATCAATATTCTCGCCTTCAGCCAGCGTAACAATTGCTTTTTTCCAATTCGACTTTTTAACTGGGCGACGCATTCTCCCCCTCCTATGAACTTTGCCGCGGACAATACTTGTATTTACATTGTCTACTGTAACATTAAACAACTCTTCCACAGCTTTCGCAATCTGGTTCTTGTTTGCCTTTAAATTAACTTCAAAAACATACTTACCTTTTTCTTGCAAATCAACCGCCTTTTCTGTAATAACTGGTCGCTTAATAATATTTTCTATATTCATTTATTCCTCTTCCAAAAACACTTCTTCAATCACTTTTAACGCCTCTTTCGTAAAAACAACATAATCACTGTTTAGAACCGCATACGCATTCAATTGATAAGCCTGAATAGGATTTAAGGCAGGAATATTGCGAGCAGAGAGAAGAACATTTTCATTTGTTTCTTCCAAAACCAGCAAAATCTTACCATCAAGTCCTGCTTTATGCAAAAATTCAGCAATTTCCCTTGTCTTTGGTTTATCCACTTTAAGCTTCTTTACAACTTTGAGTGCTTTATCAGCAGCCTTTGCGCTTAGTGCAGAAAAAAGAGCTTTCCGGCGCATTTTTTGCGGCATTTTAAGAGACCACTTTTTTGGTTCTTCCGGTCCGTGAACAGTACCACCGCCAACCCAGATAGGTGAACGAATTGAACCGTGGCGAGCTCTGCCTGTACCTTTCTGCGGCCAGGGTTTACGACCACCACCGCGAACTTCACCTCTGGTTTTAATTTTGGAAGTACCGGTGCGCTGGTTTGCCAAATAAACACGTACGTACTGAGAAACCAAATCTTCCCTAATAGGTGCTGAAAACACAGCATCCGGAAGTGTAACTTCCTCTTTTAACTTATTGCCTGATTGTGATATTAGGTTTAGTTTCATTTTAGTTACTTTCAAATTAACCAGTTTCGGGTGGGTCCCGGTGCAGGGTCAACAGACCGCATTCGCCCGCAGCGAAAGCGAGGACGAATGGAGCTGTTGAGCCGAACCAGGGTTGCCCGAAACTGAAACAATCCCTGGTCTAAACAAAAGCGGAAGGCGACCTGGGATGTCGCTGCTACTCACCCTTGTTTTCTTCCATTTCCACCCTAACAGTCAACTTTCCTCCCTTATGCCCGGGAACAGAACCGGAAACTTTGATTACACCTTCATCCTTATCCACCTCAACAACCTCCAATCCCCAAACAGTAACATTTTTACCTCCCATCCGGCCCGGCATTTTTTTTCCAGGAAAAACGCGCGCCGGATCTGTTGTTCCTCCAATTGATCCGGGCGCACGCAGTCTGTCTGACTGTCCGTGTGTTTTCGGTCCGCCGCTAAAACCCCAACGCTTCATAACACCGGCAAAGCCTTTTCCTTTAGAAACTCCGGTTATTTTAACCGGAGTGCCAATTTCCAAACCGCTAACATCCTCTTCCATTTTAATAAGAGTTACAGGTGTTACTTTACCGTCTTCGGCAAATATTTGCGACATTCCTAGTTTTGTTCCTTTTAGTTTTAGCATTATTTAAGGCGCCATGAAGGCGCCTTTAAAACCCACTATTAGAACCTCCCCAACTTAGGGTATCGGTCCTGGAGTATTAAATCTGGAAATGTTTCTTTCCATTAGTGCCTCCACGCAAGCTTGATTGTAACAAACAAAAAATAAGCACGCAAGCTTTAAAAGCCCATTATATACAATTTCTATATGTTATACTCACTCCATGCTGTTAGATTCATACAAAACAAGCCCAACAACAGAGCAAATCCACGAAGAAGATTTTCCTCAAAAACCAACAACATCATGGATCATCCGCACTTACAACGAAGAAAAGTGGCTAGGAAAAGTTTTATCAGCACTATTCATCCAAAGCAGGTTGGATTTTGAAGTCATTATTATTGACTCCGGCTCCACTGATAAAAGCTTAGAAATTATTAAACATTTCCCAATAAGGAAGACTATAGAAATCAGACAAGAGGAATATAACCCTTCTTATACCCTAAACCTGGGTGCGCGAGAAGCTTGGGGCGATTATATAGGTATTCTTTCCGGACATTCAATACCTGTATCAAGAACTTGGTATGCAAATGGACTTAAAAATCTATCTAACAAAAAAGTAGCAGGGGTAACAGGGCATTACCATGCTCTTCCAGATGCGCACCCCCGGGAGAAATTAGGAGATTTATTTGCAGATTGGGGAAAGGAAAGCAAAAAAGAACACCACTACAAATCAATGACAAATACCAACTCGATAATCCGCAAATCCTGCTGGGAAGAATACAATTTTGATGAAAATCTGGAAGGCTGCGAAGACTATGACTGGGGTTGTGAAATGGTTGCCCGCGGATACGATATTATTAAAGATCCGGCATTTAATGTTTACCACTCCCACGGCGGATTAGGCAGACCAGTTTATGAAGAACGGATTAAAAGATGGGAACGAATTTGCGCAGAAATCGATAAAAAACAGCGACCCTCAATTTAACCGCAACCGCGACCAAACCAAGGGCCCGAGATACAGAGCAACAACAGGGAAAATTAAAAGGCGGGACTTTAACATAACTCAAATGCGACCGCATTGAGTTTATGACAAAGTAGCAGTACCCCAACTGCTATCCGACCAGGCACATTGCGTTTTCTTTAAAATTTAAGAATAGGATTCCTCTTCCTCCGCTTTAGTAAACACTGCCCTAATAGGATAAATGTAACCACCCTCCCCGCGTTGAACTATGTTTAACAGGGTTCCTTGTTTAATCTCTAACTCATCCCTAATTTTCTTGGGAATGACTAATTGACCTTTTTTATTTGCTTTTGTAACTGTTCCAATTTTCATACTAGTAGTAATTATACCGATGGTTCTATTACTATCAATTAGTAACAGCACAATCTTTGCTTTAAATCAAAGTCCTTGTTAAACTCCATACTGCAATGAATCAAGAAAATATTAGAAATGTATGTTTAATTGCCCACATTGACCACGGGAAATCAACTCTGGCAGACAGGTTGTTGGAAAAGACTGGGACTATACCGCCCCGCAAAATGCGGGCGCGGATTTTGGATGATATGGAGCTGGAGCAGGAAAAAGGAGTTACTATCAAACTAAAGGCTGTCCGTATTCAATCAACAATTAACAATGAACAATCAACAATTAATTTAATCGATACCCCCGGCCACGTTGACTTTTCCTACGAAGTATCCCGCTCCCTTGCTGCTGCAGAAGGAGCACTGCTAATTGTTGATGCCAGCCAGGGAATCCAGGCGCAAACAATTTCCCATTTTGAAGCAGCGCAAAAACAGGGACTTAAACTAATTCCTGTAATTAACAAAATTGATTTAGACACTGCCGACATTAGCCAAACAGAGGAAGAGCTTATTAATCTCGGATTTAAAAAAGACGAATTTATCTACACTTCAGCCGAAGAAGATGTAGGTACGGAAGAAGTGCTGGAAGCAGTTGCGGAGCGGGTGCCGCCGCCGGAGGGTGCTCTTGAAAAACCTTTCCGAGCACTTGTTTTTGACTCCAACTATGATAAACACCAGGGTGTTGTTGCTTACGTGCGTGTCGTCGACGGGGAGATTAATCAAAATACAAAAGAACTTGAACTGGCAGCAAAAAGTGAAAAATTTAAATTGGCGGAAATAGGTTACTTTTCACCGGGGCCACAGCCCACCGACACACTTTCCGCCGGTGACGTCGGCTATATTGCAACAGGACTAAAAGACCCGCAGTTAGTCCGCTCAGGCGATACAATTAGAAAAGAAGACGCCAAACCTCTGCCCGGTTACAAAGAGGCACAGCCGGTTGTTTTTGCTTCCATTTACCCGATTGACCAGGACGATTTTGGCGAGCTTAAAATTGCACTGGAAAAATTACAACTTAACGATGCGGCACTAAGCATCCGCGAAGAATCTTCCGGACTGGGAAGAGGTTTTCAAATCGGGTTCCTCGGCGCATTCCACGCTGAAATTACAAAAGAGCGCTTGGAACGGGAGTACGGTCTGGAATTACTGCTAACCTCCCCCAATGTCCAATACAAGGTTACTATGGAAAACGGGGAGGAGGAAATTATTGAAAAAGCGCAGAATTTTCCAAACCACTTTAAACAGGCCGAAGAGCCGTGGGCGAATGTCAATATTTATTTACGCCCCGAAGACTTGGGAACAGTAATTGATTTAATAACAAAAAAGCGCGGGGAGATTGGGAAAACAACAACCTGGGGAAGCAGACTGCTTTTAAACTGTAAAATGCCGCTGGCGGAACTGATAAGCGGATTTTACAATCAGCTGAAATCTCTTTCCTCCGGTTTCGCTTCTCTGGACTGGGAAATGGCGGGCTGGCGGGAAGTTGATGCTGTCAGAATGGATATTTTAGTCCACCACGAAGTTGTTCCTCCTCTTTCCCGTATTGTTATCCGCGACCGTGCTGAAAGAGTAGGCAGACAAATTGCGGAAAAATTAAAGGAAATTTTACCGCAGGAGCAGTTTGCAGTTGCAATCCAAGCTAAAGTTGGCGGAAGAATTGTTGCGCGGGAAACAAAGCCGGCAATACGCAAAGATGTTACTGCAAAACTCTACGGCGGTGACAGAACTAGAAAAGATAAACTGTTAAAACAGCAAAAAGCGGGTAAGAAAAAGTTGGCAAAAATCGGCAATGTCGATGTCCCGCCGGAGGCTCTGAGGATTCAAGCTGATTTGTAAACCGAGGTGCCGAATAGCGTAACGCTGTAATGCCGAAGCGGCGACAATTACAAAAAGGCTTTAAAAAAGGCGCGCAATAAATTGCGCTACTACAATACGTAATG
>CAYREW010000001.1:0-24074 GCA_964423535.1 uncultured Candidatus Saccharibacteria bacterium | reverse complement strand
GGCGCGCAATAAATTGCGCTACTACAATACGTAATGTAGTAGCAAAATCCATTCTGCAATAATAAATGCTTATAAAAACAACAAAAAGTCAACAAGTTGGAGAAAGATAAATACGAAATTTATATAAAAGAAAAAGCGCAAAGAGGACGGGCAAACAAATCTGCTGTAAACGCGCTGGCTAAATATTTAAACATAAAACCGCATAAA
Organism: uncultured Candidatus Saccharibacteria bacterium; assembly: GCA_964423535.1. GTDB lineage: Bacteria > Patescibacteriota > WWE3 > JAUXAW01 > CAYREW01 > CAYREW01. The sequence continues at coordinate 23,867 of CAYREW010000001.1, read as the reverse complement.
ATAAATATTATCCGAGGTTTTAGAAAGAGAAATAAAAAAAGATATTGCAAATTGATAGGGCGATCGCCTATACCAATTTGCAATAGTTGTTACATAAACTGCTAAGTGAAAATGTGCTGACTCTGACTCTTAAGAGAAATAGCAATCGAGCGGAGTTTGAGAGCCGACAATGTTGCAAAAAAATCTGCCGATTCTGTAAAATCACCTACCTGGAAATCAATTCTCACTGACCGGAATCTGCTTTCTGAGATATTAAATACACTAATCTCGCCCCGTATATTAGCATCGTCAACTATAAAAGAGGTTGTTGGTTCTTCGTGATGCTTAATCATTTCAAGAAATTCCGACACCGCACGTTTGAAATCTAAGAGCTTAGAAGCAGGAATACTTATCGACATGCCGTTAACAACCCCGTAAAGATTAAGATTCTCACCATCAAAAACCACAGCTGCACTTGGCATAAAACCCCTCCTTATCTAACACTTGAACTAAGAAGATAATAGAATAAATAAAAAACACAGTCAACTATAAAACTTAAAAATTACGCAGGTCTTGGACGAACGTCCAAGCTCTACGTAAAAAATTTGTTGCTTTTGTTAAACACTTATGATATAAATATAAAATAATAATCAAAGAAACATTAAAGAATATAACTAAAATACCACGGACTATTCTCGGAGTAACAGAATTGCGAAGAAACCCGCAAAAAGCCTTTAAATTGGCAAAAGAAAAAGGGCAACCTGTCCTTGTTACAGAATTTAACAAACCTCAGGGAGTCCTTCTCTCTTTGGAAACATTTGACCAGGTAGTTGAATATATAAAACGCTGGGAGATTGCCGATGCTTTAGATTCCATACACACTTACAGAAGTGAGAAAGCAAAAGGAAGTCTAAAAAAATTAGATTCTCTAGAAAATCTAATTGCGGATGAAGATAAATAAAATCTACTACACTTCCAAATTTCAAAAAAACTTTTCCAAACTGCCTCTCGGAATACAAAATAAAACTATTAAAAGAGAGAAGCTATTCAGGGCAGATGCTTTCCACCCAAAACTAAAAACACACAAACTAAAAGGACCACTACAAAATTTCTGTTCGTTTTCCGTAGATTACAGATACAGGGTTGTTTTTGCTTTCGAGAGAGGAAACACAGCAACTTTTATTGATATTGGTACACATCCTGTTTATCAATAACTTGGTTATTCCGTAAAGCGGAAGGTTTGGAGCATATCATTAAGGACAGCATCAAATACTCCGTGCCCTCCTAACCAAATTTCATACATTTTGTCCCCTCTTGATATATAAACAGTGTAAACTACATTGCCCGGAGACTCGTACTGTTTCCTCAAAACACTTTGACCGTTTATTGTCAGTAATTCCTCTTTGATAACATACTCGGGTTCTTGCGCATCTTCTCTTTGCTTAGAAACCCATTCTTCAGGTCCCAACTCATCTCTATTATCATAAATATCTATTTCTATTTTTGCCCATTTTTCCGGCTGTTTCTCCTCCAATTCTTTATAATTACTTATCACCAAACTACCGTACCACGTTACATTACTTAAAGTTTCCTCAGGAATCTCCCGCACATACCAACTTGGGGGATAATCTATTTGATAACCGTACTGCTCATTTTTATACAATTCCCAGTTTTTAGTATTTGAAACCTCTAAAGACGGGTGCGCAGAAGGTGTTGAGTCAAGCGGCAACCCCGACGGAGTCGCTTCTTTCTGCAGCTGTGTAGATTTATTTGGTTTTAAATCATCCACCGGTGTAGACCATCTGTCTATATATTTATCCCACACATAAAAACCCCCAATTACTAAAAGAATAACTACAAAAACTAGAAAAAATATTTTTGTCCAGTTAGTTTGTTTTGATTCTGTTGGGGTTGATGAATTAACAGGTTCAGAAGATTGCTCTTTTTCTTGCGGTGGGGGTGATTTAAGTTCCTCTTCTTGCATTGGGATTATAATAACACAGATAGAACCCTAGCGCGCAGTAAACTGCGCTACTCTACCCCTAAAGCATACAACTCAAAAAAAACTGCAAATGCAGTTTGACGCACACACCTGCCCTGCTCATCCGTGGGAATCCGCTTCCAATCAGCGCAAATTCGGATTACCGAAAACTTCACTGTTTCTATAAATGAAAGATGTCTACATCTTGATTTCAATACCGACGCCTGCGGGGAGGTCGAGGTGGGAAAGTTCTTCAATTGTGGTTGCTGTCGGCTCGAGAATATCAATAAGCCGTTTGTGCGTACGAATCTCAAACTGTTCATGCGACCGCTTGTCAACATGAGGGCTGCGGACAACATCAATCCGTTCAATATGGGTGGGTAACGGTACAGGACCGCTTACATTCGCACCTGTTCTTACTGCTGTATCAATAATATGTTCACAGGCCCGGTCTATTACCCGGGAGTCAAATGATTTTAACCTAACTCTAATTTTGTGCTCTACTTTATCTGCCATTTTCAGTAATTTAATAATAAACTATACGCAAAACGCAAAGCGCAGGGGAAGCCCCCGTTGCATTAGAATATAAATTATTCCAAAGTTAATTGGGGGCCTCTCTTAGTTAATAACCTTACTTACGACTCCTGCACCGACAGTGTTACCCCCTTCGCGGATAGCGAAACGCAAACCTTCCTCCAAAGCAACTGGAGTAATTAGTTTTGCTGTAAAAGTAACATTGTCTCCGGGCATAACCATTTCCACACCTTCCGGCAGAGTAACTTCACCAGTAACATCTGTTGTCCGCATATAGAACTGTGGTTTATAACCAGTAAAGAACGGTGTGTGTCGTCCACCCTCTTCTTTGGTAAGAATATAAACTTCTGCTTCAAATTCTGTGTGCGGTTCAACAGTTCCCGGTTCAGCCAACACCTGGCCGCGTTCAACATCGTCCCTGCCCATACCGCGGAGTAGAATACCAACGTTGTCGCCAGCTTGTCCCTGATCCAATGTTTTTCTAAACATTTCAATTCCGGTAACTATTGTTGATTCAGTATCTTTGATACCAACAATTTCTACCTCATCGTTAACTTTAATAGAACCGCGCTCAATACGACCGGTTACAACAGTGCCGCGTCCCTCAATAGAGAAGACGTCTTCCACAGGCATAAGGAATGGCTTGTCCAAATCACGTTCCGGAGTGGGAATATAGCTGTCAATAGCATCCAGAAGTTCCCAAATAGACCCGCAGTGCTCACAGTCCCGCTTACCGCAACCACATTCCAAAGCCTTCAGTGCTGATCCTTTAATAATAGGAATCTCATCACCAGGAAACTCATACTTGGAAAGGAGTTCGCGAAGCTCAACTTCGACAAGCTCAATCAGTTCAGGATCGTCCACTAAGTCAGTCTTGTTTAAGAAGACAACAATAGCAGGAACGTTTACCTGACGAGCAAGGAGAATATGCTCGCGGGTCTGAGGCATAGGACCGTCTGCAGCAGAGACAACCAAAACAGTGCCGTCCATCTGCGCAGCGCCGGTAATCATGTTTTTGATGTAGTCACGATGTCCGGGACAGTCAATGTGCGCATAGTGGCGCTTTTCTGTCTCATACTCTAAGTGAGTAATAGAAATAGTAATACCGCGCTCCTTTTCTTCCGGAGCTGCGTCAATACTTTCAAACTCTTGGTATTCAGCCAAACCTGCTGTTGACAAACACCTGGTTATTGCTGAAGCCAAAGTGGTCTTACCGTGATCTACGTGACCAATACCACCAATATTCATATGGGGTTTTGTTCGTTCAAATGTTTCTTTTGCCATTTATTGTTTAAATATTTACACCCCCTTTCGAGAATTCATTGTTCATTGTTTCGGCCATAGGCCGACCCCGGCCAGAGGACCGGCACGGCGCCTCTGGCGGGAATTGTCTATTGCTAATTGCTGATTGTCTATAAAATAGAGCCTTCTGCCACCTCTCTTTTTGTGCCAGCCACAACGTAAAACGTGCGACAGCAAGGGCTGCAGCTACTCTCCCGTCCCAGTCATCTTATCCACCAAATTCTGCGGAACTTCTTCATAATGGCTTGGCTCCATATTAAAAGAGGCCCGCCCTTGTGTCAAGGAACGAAGCGCAGTAGAATAGCCAAACATATCTGCCAAAGGTGCTACTGCTTTTATCAATCTGACATGCTCCTCCTGTTCCATTGCCTCAATCTGCGCCCTGCGCGAAGATAAATCGCCGCTAACTTCACCAACATACTTGTCCGGAACAGTAACAACAACTCTCATCATTGGTTCAAGCAGAACTGGGTTTGCTTTACGCATTGCTTCTTTAAAAGCACCGGAAGCAGCAATTTTATAAGCAATATCAGAAGAATCCACATCGTGGTAAGAGCCGTCAAACAACGCAACTTCTACATCTGTCACAGGATACCCTGCCAAAACACCTGACTCCATTGCCTCTTTAATACCTTTTTCAACAGAAGGAATAAATTCTCGCGGAATTGCTCCTCCTTTAATCTCATCTACAAACTCATAACCCCCACCACGCTCTAAAGGATTGACACGAATAAATACATGGCCGTACTGACCGTGACCCCCTGTCTGCCTAATATACTTTCCTTCCTGCTCAACTTCTCTCCTTATAGTTTCTCTGTAAGCTACTTGAGGCCTTCCAACATTAGCTTCTACCTTAAATTCCCGCTTCATCCTCTCCACCAAAATTTCCAAATGCAGCTCTCCCATTCCGGAAATAATTGTTTCCCCTGTCTCATGGTTTACTTTAATTTGGAAAGTAGGATCCTCTTCCGACAGCTTTTGCAATGCCTGGGACAGCTTTTCCTGATCCGCTTTTGTCTTCGGTTCTATTGCAACAGATATAACCGGTTCGGGAAAATCAATATCTTCCAAAATAACAGGTTGTTCTGAATCTGCCAAAGTATCACCAGTAAATGTATTTTTAAGCCCGACACTAGCGCCAATTTCACCGGCGGAAATTTTGTCGATTTCTTCGCGGGTGTTAGCGTGCATTAAAATAATTCGACCTAAACGTTCCCGCTCGCCTTTACTCGCATTCATTACATACGAACCGGCTTCAAGCTCACCGGAATAAACACGGAAATACGTCAACCTGCCAACATACGGATCTGTCTGTACCTTAAAAGCTAAAGCTGCAAAAGGGGAATCGTAATCTGTCTTCCTTGTTTCTGTTTCCCCAGTTTCCGGATTAACACCTTCCACGGGAGGCATATCTAGCGGGCTTGGTAAATAACGAGTAACAGCATCTAAAATAGATTTAACAACCACTTTTCTCCCATCCCCGCCAAAGACAGGGAAAAAGTTACTAGACAAGGTTGCTTTACGAATTGCTTTTTTCAGCTCCTCCTCACCAACATCTTCGCCTTCAACAAATTTTTCCAAAATATTATCACTGTACTCAGCAACAGCTTCAATTAACTCGCCCCTGTATTTTCTAACCAAATCTTTTTTATCCTCAGGTATTTCTACTTCTTTTTCTTCCATTCCCTCTTCATCCGCATATACATATGCTTTTTTACCTACTAAATCGATCCACCCTTTGTAACCATGCTCCTTACCAATCGGCAGCTGGACAGGTGCTGCATTAGCATAAAGACGAGTGCGGATAGATTCCAAACTTTTGTAAAAGTCGCCGCCAATAAGATTAAGCTTGTTAATAAAACAAATTCGAGGAACGTTGTAGCGGTCTGCCTGGCGCCAAACTGTTTCCGACTGCGGTTCAACACCCTGCTTACCATCAAAAACAACAACAGCACCATCGAGGACACGCAGTGAGCGTTCCACCTCAGCAGTAAAATCAACATGGCCCGGTGTGTCAATAATATTAATTCTGCAATCGTTCCAAAAACAAGTTGTTGCAGCAGACTGGATTGTAATACCTCTTTCTCTTTCCTGATCCATCCAGTCCATCTGAGTATCACCCTCATCAATCTCACCAATACGGTGAATACGTCCTGTGTAATAAAGGACTGTTTCCGTAGTAGTAGTCTTGCCTGCATCAATATGAGCAATAACTCCTATATTTCTTATTCTTTCCAGTGGGTACTTCTTATTTTCTACCATTTTTAGACGCTGTGTATGTTAGCAAAATAGCTAGCGGATAGCAAGGAGTTGGAAAATTCACAATTATTTCATATCGGTCTGGTTTGGAAGGAAGTGCTTCATTGAAGCAGCAAGTTTTTTTAGTCGGAGAGTGAGCCTATGACCCAAATCGGCGCCTGCGCGACGTGAACGTCGCTACTCCACGCTTGCGTAGGCAGCGCCTGCGCGACCTTGGGCCACAGGCCCATCCGCCTCTGGCGGAAAAGGTCGCTACCTCACTTTGGAGTAGCAGCCTTCAGGCTGGGATTACAGCGAGAATTCAACCACAAGGAAAGCAATATAAAGAAGGAAAAGGGTGAATCCTTCGCCCCAGGAAAGCCGCATGCGGGTACGGATAAACATATTAAAAATAAAAATTGTAACTGTTAAAAACGCAGCGCTGACTAAAAGCTGAGGCGGATAACCTGTATAAATAGGCCTAATTAAGGCAGCAGTACCCAGCACTAAAGAAGAATTAGTAACTACACTTCCTATAGTACCGCCGAAAACCATACCGCGGTGGTGGCTGAGAATAGCTTTACTAGCAAACGATATTTCAGGAAGTGATGTTCCAAGCGCAACAAGGGAAAAACCCACCAACAGCATAGAGATATTAAATGAAGTTGCTACTTCTGCAGATGAATAAACTAAAAGATAAGCACTGGCTATAAGAAGACCTGTACCTAAAACAAACTCCAAAACAGGTTTGAGCACACTGCCACCATAACTGTTCACTCTTTCCTCACTACCCGGCTTTTGGCGGATAAGGCGAAACAGATAAACCATGTAGGCTATTATAAGCACCAGCCCGTCGTAGCGGGAAAGAACACCATCATAAAGAAGAATCATAGGCATAAGTCCAATAATTGACATAAGCACCGCATCCTTCCTTTGGGTTATTCTCCGCACCCTGATACCGCGAGACAATAAGGCAGCAACACCTAAAGCAAGAGTTAAATTTGCAATATTTGAGCCAACAACATTTCCTAGAGTAAGTGCTTCCGAATCCTGCCATGCTGCACTAATAGCAATAAACAATTCAGGAAGTGATGTAGCAAGACTCATTAAAACAAAACTAACTGTAAATTCAGTTAAATGCAAAAAAGAAGCAATACGGGTTAAAGAAGTTACCAGCCAAGTAGCTGAACGGGTTAGTACAATTATAGAAAAAATGAATAAGAGCAGGTTAAGGATCACAATATATTTGTAGCACAAAGGATAGGGTAAAGTACAGGCTGATACCGACCCCCAGTTTGAGAATTTATTGAAATCATACACAATTAAATTCCAAATAATAAGCTTCAACCGGAAAATCAACACTACCATTTAAAAATTTGGGATTTGGATTTTTGTCATTTATTTGGTATTTGAAATTTGAAATTTGGTATTTATAAAACTGAGTTGTTAATTGCACATGATAAAATTGTCGTATGCAATTAAAGACCTACATAACCAACTGGCTCCCCGTTATCGCCTGGGCAGGGGTAATTTACTATCTTTCTGCACAACCGGGTTTGAGCATTGCTACCGGTCCTGCCGACTTCTGGACAAGAAAACCTGCCCATATTGCAGAATACGCGCTACTCTCCGCTTTGATCTACCGTGCGCTTAGTAAAACAACAAAATTAAAAAAGCTTATCATCGCCGCATTCATTTTCACTTTTCTCTACGCAATCTCCGACGAAATCCACCAGCACTTTGTTATTAACCGCACAGGCAAACCTGCTGACTTAATCTTCGACACCACCGGTGCGCTACTTGGTATACTTTCCTATAAAAAATTTGTGTTACCAGAAAGGCGGCCGCCCACTAAATAACACAAAAATTATACAAGCCTAATCAACATTTTTTCTATATAAAATTTTTACTATATAAAACAAGAATCGCTTACGAACAGCTTGGACGTTCGTCCAAGCCCTACGTAATAAGAGAGGTTTTAGGAATTAGCAAACGCAGTCCAACACCTAAAAGCAAAAATGCGGCAGAGATATCTAAAACAGCACTGACCAGACCAACACCCGTCACCGGCAACCTTTCTACACCCAAAACTTCCCCCTCAACCTTATTTGCGGTAGAAAAGGTTAAGTCACTATCAAACCGCGGCATAATACGGTAGTTTGCACTGCCGTCTTTAAGCATCCCCCACTGGGAAACTATCCCGACCACAGTAACTTTATCACCAACTTTTTTACCGGGCAGTTCTATTGCTGTTGAGGATTTGACATAAATTTTCGCCTTTCCGCTGCCGTCATCCAGGTAAAAAGTAGAACCGGAAGTTTCTGCAATCTTACCGGCAACTGAAACAAGCTGTCCTTCATAATCTTCGCTAACATCTCCGGTAGAAATATCTGTTGGAGCAGGCGCATCTGCACCGGAACCAACTACGGCAAGATGATTATTCTGACACAACTTAATATACTTTTCATTCCAAGCCTCTTCCACACTGCAACCAACTTCTACCTCATCTCCCAAAACAAGTTCATTATTTTCCACCAAACTGCCCTTAACCAAAATCCCACCGCTCTCATCTGCAAAGTAAAATTGGTTGTCAGCAAAGACACCAGGCGGAGCAGTTACAAACCCCCGCAATCTAACCTCACTACCAAGATCCAAACTGCGGGCAGCAGCAATTGAAATCAAACTCAATTCTGTCTCCTCACCTTCACCAACACCACTTTCGACAGCAGAAAGTACTGTTAACGCTTTTTCTTCCGAATCCAAATTACTATCTTCTGCATCCCGCAAACGAATTTTTGCACTGTACTCCCCACTTTCTGCATCAGAATCAATTTGCGCAGTTATCTCTGTATTACAATTCCCCTCACCGTCAGTTTTAACAATTGGAAAAGACAACCAGCTTGCATTCCAGGCAAGAAATTCCTCCTCCGCACCTTTAGTCCGTCCGCTGTAAAAATCACCTTCCCGGCCTGCTAAAAATTTAACTTTGTATTCCGCATCCGCTGAATAATTTTTTAGCATCAAGTTAACAGTAAACTCTTCACCAGCTGTAACTTCATCCACTAATTCAAAACTAATCTGCGGTGCATCATCATCATCAGCCTGACCGTAAAATTCGGAAAAGGAAAGGTCATCAAAATAAACAGAAGGAACCGCCTCCCCCTCTTTTAAATTAACAAAAAGTTCAATCCGGGCTGACTTTGTTTCCACCGGCGCTTCTTTCACCATCTCCAAATACTGAAAATCCGCTGATTCCAAACTCAAGATAACTTCGTCAGTAGAAGATTTAGAAGCAACCCTTTTACCCTCAATCCCTAACCAATCAATTTTCAAGGCTGCTTTAGATACAGCTCCGACAAGCCATTTAATCCAACCGGACAGCTTGTAAACAGCGGAGGGTGTTGCTTCCACATCCTGATAAGCGTAAGTCCAGCCGGATTTATTATTCTTTTTAGAAATTACTGCCGACCTGCTCCCTTGCTTAGAGGCGGAATCCGTTGCTGTAAAAAAAGTTGTGGAATGCTTTGCTTCCCAATAAGCGGGAACAGAATCTTTGAGTTGTTCAAAAGAAGGGTTGCGGAGGAGGTTATTGGCGCGAGCAGAAGGGGGAAGGATTAACAGTGGTATAAATAAGTATAAAAGAAGAAGGAGTTTTACATTCATTACTTGTAAATCCTAAATACTAAATTCTAAGATCCAAATAAATTCGAAGCACGAAACCCTAAATACTAAACTAACCAAAGTCTGCGACTTTGGTTTTGGGAGTTTTTGGATTACCAAAAACTCCACAGTTCGAGGTTAAAAGTTTAAAACATTTAATAATTTGAGTTTTGCCTCGTCTGCGCGGCCTAAAGGCCGCTACTCCACACCTTCACAAACCGGTTACTGGAAACTAACGCGGTCAACTCTGCTTATATCCCCCACGCTATAGTAGTCGCTGAGCAGTACGTCATGGGCACCTTCGTACCAGGGATCGTGAATTAAGTAATCCCCGTTTTCTGTTTTTTCTTTAATTACAATAAAGTGTGTTCCCTCAGGCAGGGAAAGTCTTGCTACCAGCGGTCCTTCATTTAATGCGGCAAGGGAAGTAACTTGTCTGTAAAACTGGACCTCCCCAACAGCAATGGAGTTGGCACTTGTACCGAAATACAAATATCCCCATCCAGGAACGAAAGCAGAATGGACAACAGCAATATCCGCAGGATTAATAGTATACCCATAATGGGTAGCCACCATTGCCACGGAAGAAACCAAACATCCGTAACCAGCAACAGAATATTCTGAATCCCCCAACATATAAGCACCCCAGGCAGAATCCCGTTGATTGTAGTAACAACCCCAATCATTACAAACTGTCTGATCAGAAAGTAAACTCGCTCCGCCTCTGGAAAGCACTAAAGCACGAATAGTAGCCAACTGCGCTTTGGCCTCAGATAAAAGTTCTTGATATTTTTGCTCATCACTCTGCGTTTCTTTCAAAAGCGCATCTTTAGCCGCTTTTTGGTTACTAAGCTGTTCCCGTCTGCTTTCTAACTCTGCCTTCTGGTCCTCAATTGCAGCCTTAACATCTTCCACCTGCGCTTTTTTATTTTTTAAAATAGCTTTCTGTTCTTCGTAGCTCTGTACAGTTCTACTCATCTGCTCCATAAGTTTCCTATCCGCTTTTTCCAAAACTTTTAAATATTTTATTTTTAAAAATGCATCAGTAATATTTTTTGAACCAAAAATTAATTCCCAAGTGGAAAGGCGGTTTGATTTGTAAAACTCGGAAACACGCGCTTCGTAAACTTCCTGATGGTGATCCAGAGAGCTTTCTAAACGATTCAATCTCTCCTGCAAATCTTGAATATCAACAACCAACTCTGCAAGTTCAGTCTGCTTCCCCTGTATTCTTCTTTCTGTTTCCTGGATATTCAGTGTTGTTAAATAAATTTGGTTGTTGAGGTAGGATATTTGACTTTCTAGTGTTGCACTCCGATCTACAATCTCAGCAAGCTTCTCCTCAATCTCTCTTTTTCTTTTTTCCCAAGAAACCTCCTCATCAGCCAAATCATGGTCTGCCACATCTGCACCTTCACTAACTGCCGCGTCGGCATCATTAACAGAGTTACCGTCCTGCGCTAAGGCAGGTTGGGGTAATAGCATTGCTAATATTAAAGTGAGGATAGCAAATTTTTTTAGCATAATTATTTAGAAGCACACCTATTTAGTATTTAAGATATCGCCAAACAGCAACCAGGCTTCCAAAAGCACCGAGGAAAAAACCCAAAACCGCTTCCGCACCTAAAAGAATAAAAAACAAACGGGGGGTCAGTATAACTAAATCCATACCGCGTAAAAGCTGATCAGCCTTTGTTACTAAAAGAGGTGTAGCTGCAGCTAATATACCAACAGCCAAAACTGCTGAAATTAGTCCTGCAAATGCTCCCTGAAGAACAAACGGCCACCGGATATACCAATTAGAAGCCCCAACTAAACGCATTACTTCAATTTCTCCCCGACAGCGCGCAACACTGCTGTGAACAGTAACTAAAATAATAGTAATAGAAACTAATAAAAGAACAGCTATTAATCCCAAACCTACCAAACGCACAGTCCGTGTCCAACTTTTTAAGCTTTGAACCACATCCTGGTAATAAAGAATCTCTTCAACCACTTCTTTTTTCTCGAGAATAGAAACCAAAGCAGGAAGGTCATCAACATTTTTAGCACGCACATCCAAGCTGGCAGGAAAAATATTTGCAGTAATAGATTCTAATAAAATAGGCTCATCCTCGTGCTGACCCAAATACAACTGGAGCGCATCTTCTTTTGAAATATAACGCACATCTGCTGTCAGACCGGTAGCTTCAAGTTCCGCTTTTATATCCAAAATTTCATCCTCTCCCACATCATCAACAAAAAAGGCAGTTACCTGTGCTTTTGATTCAAAATAATTAAGAACTCTGTCCGAACCGTAAGCAACAACAGCAAATACAGAAATAACAAGAAAAGTTGATGTCATTGTTACAATAGTTGCCGCAGTCATCCACTTTGAGCGGCTTATTTGTGTCCAGGTGTTTTTTAGTATGCGCTTTAAGGCAGTTGTCATATTTTCTAAGTAAGGTACATAGCTCCAATTGAAAGTTAGCTATGCTTTCTGGTCTTTAACAACCCTCCCACCTTCAAGTCTCACTTCTCTTTTTTTCAAAGACTTTACAAAATCTGTCTCGTGGGTTGTCATAATAACAGTTGTCCCTGATTTATTAAATTTATCCATCAAATCCAGAATCCCCCAAGCAAGCACTTTATCTATATTTCCAGTTGCTTCGTCAGCAATTAATACTTTTGGATCTAAAGAAATAGCACGGGCCAAAGCAGCGCGCTGTTTCTCCCCACCGGACAAGTTATGAGGGAACAGGTCATAGCGGTCGGAAAGATCCACAGTATCCAGAACTTCCTCAACTTTCTCCTCAACCTCCTCATCAGACTTACCCAAAACTTCAAGAGCAAAAGCTACATTCTCATAGACAGTTTTGTTAGGAATCAGCTTAAAATCCTGGTAAACCACTCCTATCTGTCTTCTTAAATCAGGCAATTTACCCGGAGCAACACTGCTTATCTCTAAATCATTAAAAATAATTTCCCCCTCAGTAAGCAGCTCCTCCCTAATAAGGAGCTTAATTAAAGTTGTCTTGCCAGCACCTGAAGGTCCTGTAATAAATAAAAATTCCCCCTCGGAAACAGCAAAACTAACTTCCTCTAAAGCTTTGGTTCCGTCTTTATACTCTTTGGTAACTGAATCAAATTTAAGCATATCATCTAACAATAACGTTTTTTAAACGAACTAAAGGTACTTCCCCTTCTTCTTCCATTTCAATTTCACCCTCTACTGCTACCCATCTGTTTTCAAAAAACCTTAAATCTAACAATGCGCGATTGTTAATTAGAACAGCTAGCAAACGTCCTTCCCGATCAAACAACTTATGCGTGCCTTCAGCATAAACACTACTTTTCTCCTGCTGAATATAGCCCTCCTCCGCAAAGTCCAGTGCTTCAACCTGCTGCTCCCCATTATTACCGTTGTCCCCCGTATCATTCTCTTTACTTCCTAATTCAGGTACGGGAAGTACACTAAAACCAACCATAAATCCCACTAAAGCTGCTAAAAGCGAGCAGGCAATATATAAAATTATCCGTTTACGTATTGGCAGCATCTCCAACTGTCTATAAAAAGTTCGCAACTGATCTATCATTTTTTAATTTATATCTTAAATTGTAACATGTTGTTTTAATTCTGCCTCAACAAATTTTTGTAATTTACCATCAAGAACATCTTCCGGTTGGTGGGACTCCACATCTGTTCTTAAATCTTTTACTAATTTATAAGGATGCAGGACGTAAGAACGAATCTGATTGCCCCAGCCGGGAACTTTATATCCTCCCCGCAGTTCTTCTTCCTTTTCCTGTCTCTTCTTTCTTTCCAGATTATACAACTTCGAGCGCAATAGAGACATTGCCGATTCCCTGTTTTTGCTCTGAGAACGGGAAGCCTGCGAAACAGCAGTCAGCCCTGTAGGTTTGTGTTTTACCCGTACTGCTGTCTCGCTTTTCTGCATATGCTGACCTCCCGGGCCCGAAGCTCCGAAAGTTTCCACCTCCAAATCGGATTCAATAATCTCCACATCTATATCTTTGTCCAAAACAGGAATAACCTCAACCAGTGCAAAAGACGTGTGTCTCAAATTATCTGCATTAAAAGGTGACTGGCGCACCAGCCGGTGCACACCCGACTCGCCTTTTAAATAACCGTAAGCATAGTCGCCTTCAATTTGCGTAGTAGTTGATTTTATCCCTGCTTCCTCTCCCAAACTTTCATCTAAAACAGTAACTGACCAACCTTGATTTTCAGCATACCTCTGGTACATACGCTTAAGCATTTGCGCCCAATCCATTGCTTCAGTACCTCCTTGTCCAGCATGAATTGACAAAATAGCACTATCCTCATCATGCTTACCAGAAAGGTAAACCACCATCTCCAACTCTTCCAAAACTTCTTCCAGCCTACTCCACTTCTTGCTCTTCTTCAACTTCTCAACTTGCTCAAAAAGTTCCAAATCTCTTTCCAAATCAGCTACCTTTTTAGATATTTTCTGCCCCTTTTTCCAATCAGACCAAAGGTCCGGGTCTTCCAATTTTTTTTGCAGTTCTTGAAGACGCGCCCTTTTTTCAGCGATGTTTAGGTTGTTTTTTAATTCTTCAATTCGTTGTAGTAGCTCTTCTTTTTGCATTGTATTGTAGGGATTACTAACCAGTAACTACTAATCGCAAATTAGAAATTAGTTATTAGAAATTAGGAATTTTTACTTGCAATTCTACAAAAGATCTCCCAACTCCACCTCATCCCCTTTCTCTATTTCCCCGCTAAGCAATTTTTTAGCCAGCTCTGCTTCAAGTTCATCTTGTATTAACCGCCGTAAAGGCCTTGCCCCTAAAGAAGGGTTGTATCCCTTTTCTGCAAGTTTGCTCAAAACATCGTGACCAAACTTTAATTTTATTTTTTTCTCTGCCAGCTTCTTTTCCAACTGCTTAATTTTCAACTCCGCTATTTTAAGCATATCTTTCTTGGACAACGGCTTGAATAATATAACATCATCAAAACGGTTCAAAAGCTCGGGACGGAAACTCTCCCGCAGTGATTCAAATACAAAATCGTGCAGTTCTTCAATTCTTTTCCCTTGATTAAGACCTTCAAAAATTACAGCTGTCCCTGCATTAGATGTAGCAATAATCATTGCTTGCGTAAATTTTACTGTCCGTCCTTCTGTATTTGTTAACCTGCCGTCTTCCATTACCTGCAAAAAAAGGTTCAAAATATCCCTATCCGCTTTTTCAAATTCATCCAATAAAATCAAACTAAAAGGTCTTGTCCTTACAGCATCAGTTAACCTGTCCAGCAACCTTTCTGCAGAACCGTGCTGTTGGTATTCCGACATATCAAACCTAAGCATCCTTTCCTCAGCACCGTAATAATTTTCCGCCAACGCCTTGGCTGTTTCTGTTTTGCCAACCCCGGTAGGACCAATAAACAAAAACGAAGCTATCGGGCGATCCTCATCAACCAAACCAGATCTAACCCTTCGAATTGCGTCGGAAACAGCCTTAACTGCCGGCTCCTGGTCAATCAAACGCTTGTGGATATGTCTTTCCAAATTAAGCAGTTTATCCGCTTCCTCTTCCGTAGCTGTTTCTACAGGAATGTGGGTGTTTTTTTGTACAACATCCGCAACATCATCATAAGTAACAAAATCACTCTCCTTACTGCTAGCAAGCGCGGTTGCCTCATCCAGCAAATCCACAGCTTTATCAGGCATAACCCTATCCATTACAAATCTATCAGCTAAATTATAAGCACCGCGCAATGCAGGATAAGTTACAATAACCTTGTTGTCCAGCTCTAAATTAAGTGCTATATACTGCAAAATACGCATAGTAATCTCCTCGTTCGCCTCCGGCATTTCCACCACCTGCAGAACCCGGGCAAAAGCACTGTGCTTTTCAATAAAATTGCGGTAATCCTGCAAACTGCAGGCAGCAACAAGTTGGAAACGGGAATCAGAAAGGGGCGGTTCTAAAACACCAAAAGCATGCGGAGGCAAAGTGTGTATTTCATCAATAAATAAAATAATATTTTCAGAACGCAGAACCTCTTTCACTATTTGGTCCAGATGCTCCCTAACCTCTTTAGAACCTAAAATATCCAATTTGACTAAACGCTTATCAGCAATAGACTCCGCTACACCGCCGGTAACTATCCGGTAGGCTACGCCGTAAACTAAACTTGTCTTACCACAGCCCGGCGGACCAATTAAAATCGCACTATTATTATGGCTACGGGAAAGCACAGTATTTAAATCATTTAACACTTCCCTGTTACCAAGAAAGCGGCGCAGTCTGCCTTTCTGGGCTCTGGCTGTCAAATCAATACCAAACCTGTCCAAAGTAGGAGTAGCCGCACCTATCCAACTGCGGTTAAACCCGCCACCAATCTTTAACTCGTAATGGGGTTCCCAAATTTTTGCCGGGTGCCTCCACCTGCGAAGACGCTGCTGCCAAAAAACAGCCGGATTTAAATACTCCAACTTAATTTCAAAACGGGAAAACGCTTTCCGCAGCTGATATTTAGAAAATAATGCAGCAAATAAATGCTCCAAAGAAACAAAATCCGCATTCAGGCTTTTTGCAATATCGTACGCTTCTTCATAAACATCGCTAACAGAGCATTCCAAATCAAACTTAAGCTGCTTTTGAATATAGGAAATAAACTCCTCCGGCTGTGCGCCCAACCTTGAAATTAGTTCCTTCGCCTGTTTTTTTCCAAGCAAGGCAAACAATAAGTAATCAGCATCACTAGCTTTTTTCAAACCTAAAGCCTGCGGTGTTAGAACTGTACTTAAATCCCTCTGCCCCTGCTTATCCTGCTGCTTTATAGTCTGGGAGGGAAGCCGCAAAGAAAGCACATATGTGCAAAAAAGAGCAGTTGTAGAAGTAATAAATATAAACCATAAACTGGCATTAGCTAAATTACCAAAAATTAGAAAGGCAAAAACAGGTGGAAACACAAACACATATATAAAAAGAAATAAAAGACCGCACAGCGCGCATAAATACATACAAACTGCAGCAATTAAATAAAAACTGCGAAATATAATACCTAAAAAACGGCCTGTTTTTGTGTAATCGTGGTAAAGAGGTTTGAAAAAATTACGCAGGGTAATTACTACAGATAATCGGTCTAGAAGGTAAAGAGCAAACCGTTTAAAAAAGGTAAAGAAGCGTCTGGGCAGTTTTTGATACCAAAAGGACAGGAACATAGTATAGAAGTAATATTACCATAGCAGAGTTAAACTCGATAAGATAACAGGATTTCAAAATAAATAAATAAGCCGAGGTGAGGGAGGAACTAAAGAACTGAAAAACTGAGAAACTGAAAAACTAAAGAACTGAGAAACTAAGCAACTGAAAAACGAAAACAGAATTCAGCATTACGGCGTTACGGCATCTCGACACCTCTGCATCTCGGCATTACGCTATTCGACATTACGGCGTTACGCTATTCGGCGTCTCGGCACCTCGGCGTTACGCTATTCGTCATCCCGGTTAGAAAGGATAAGTCTGCTTAATCTGTTTTTAAACGCACGCGCTCTTGGTTGCACACCGTATTTATAAATAAAGTACCAAAGAGGCGAATAGCGGTAAATTTTAGGCATAAAATCGGATTTGTACTCCGGAGGAACAAGAACGGTGTCAATATAAAAAAGCTTATTTTCTTTATCTACAATAATATTTCCGGTTTTTTCCGGAGATAAAAAGTGGGAAAGAAACATACCCGGCTCAGCAACATCTAAAGCATAACCGGTTTCCTTATACATTTGTTCACCGCGGTCAAGCAAATCAATCAACTTTTCTGACAACTCGCGTTTCTGTATCAGTTCATTCTTGCGAACTTTATTAAGAGGCCTACCTTTTATCCAAGGTTTAACTATTAAATAACAGGCTTCGCCGTTGCCCAAATCTACCAGGTAATATCTATCTTCAGTTAAATAAGGTGCACAGTATTTTTCCAATACATTGCGCTGCCGACGTAGATAATTGACAAATTTTTCAACTTTTTCTTTTTCAAAAGGCGGTGATATTTTAATCACATAACCGTCTCCCAACCGGCGGACAGAATGCTGCCAACCGGAAGAGGAGATACATCCCCCGACATTTTGTAAATACCCTGCTTCTTTAAGAGTATCTTTAACAGCAGACAGCACTGCGCTGTCATCTTGAACAACAGAAGCGCGGAGGCCGGTGATATTGCCGATGGTGTTCCATAAATACTTTAGTTTCATACAAATTAATAGAATTCTTAAGAATCTTAAATTTCTTACGATGGAGTCCGCCGATAGGCGGACTTCCAAAAACAAGCACGGTTAACGGCCGCAGCACTTTTTGTATTTTTTTCCACTCCCGCAAGGGCAGGGATCGTTGCGCCCGACTTTTTCACCTTCCCTTTCATAAGGTTGGAATGTTTTTTTCTCCTCAACAGGCTTACCCAAAGCGGCAGCTTCTTCCTTTACACCTGATTCTAATGTTGGTTTTCTATATATAAGTTTGCGTGCTTTCTGCTTTTCTACAGGCGTCTGCTCTACAGCAGAAATACGTTCTGAAACTGCCTGCCAGATTTGGTCGTTCAAACGTTCAAACAAAGAGTGCGCTTCCTGCTTGTAAGCTACCAAAGGCTTTGTACCTCCGTAACCACGTAAACCAATGCCCTGACGTAAACTGTCCAAACTATCAAGGTGCTCCATCCACAAAGTATCTACTACAGGAAGACTAATTGCACGAACAACTTTAGGCCAATCATTCTCTCCAAACATCTCTTCCTTCTCCTTC
Source organism: uncultured Candidatus Saccharibacteria bacterium (assembly GCA_964423535.1). Classification (GTDB taxonomy): domain Bacteria; phylum Patescibacteriota; class WWE3; order JAUXAW01; family CAYREW01; genus CAYREW01. The sequence goes on along the minus strand of CAYREW010000001.1, from coordinate 5,413 downwards.
CAAATCTGGTCCGCGTCTGGAAGATATTTACTAATCTTTTTTAAAATCCACTCCTTACTGTCAATATTATCTTCAAACGAAAGTATTCTTTCCCGCAAGCTGTAAATAATTTCACGGTGGCGGTTTAAAACATTATCATATTCCAAAACACGTTTACGATTATCAAAATTAAATCCCTCAACCCTTTTTTGCGCCTGTTCCAAAGACTTACTTATCATTGGATGCTTAATCGGCACATTTTCTTCCAAACCGAGCCTGTCCATTAATTGCTCAACACGCGCACCACCAAAAAGCCTCATTAAATCGTCCTGAAGAGAAACAAAAAATCTTGACGAGCCTGGATCACCTTGACGCCCTGCGCGGCCGCGAAGCTGGTTATCAATACGGCGGGAATCATGCCGTTCCGTACCAATAACATGCAAACCTCCCAATCTTTTAACTTCTTTATAACGCTGTTCCCAATCAATCTTTTCATTTGGAGCTTCGGATTTCGGATTTCGAATTTGCTTGGGGTCTCCCCCAAGCTTAATATCAACACCGCGTCCTGCCATATTAGTTGCTACAGTAACGGAATTTTTAGCACCGGCCTGCGCAATAATATATGCCTCCCTTTCGTGATTTTTTGCATTTAAAATTTCATGAGAAATACTTTTTCTTTGCAAAAACTTATGCAGCAGCTCATTTTTTTCAATAGAAGTTGTACCAACAAGAACAGGCTGACCGCGGTTGTTGTATTCCTCAATTTCCTCAACTACAGCCTGATATTTAGATGCTTCTGTTTTATAAATAACATCAGGATAATCTTTACGCACTACCGGCTCGTTAGTAGGCACAACCAAAGTATCCAATCCGTATATTTCGTAAAACTCTTCTGCCTCAGTTGCTGCAGTTGCTGTCATTCCAGCCAATGTTTCATACATCCTAAAATAGTTCTGGAAGGAAATAGTAGCCAGTGTCCGCGTCTCCTGCTGTATTTCTACACCCTCTTTTGCTTCAATAGCCTGGTGCAACCCGCCGCTGTACCTGCGGCCGAACATTAATCTACCGGTAAATTCATCAACAATAATTACCTGACCGTCTTTTACTACATAATCTTTGTCGCGGTGAAATAAAGTCCTTGCTCTTAATGCCTCTTCCACATGATGCAAAGTAGCAAAATCAGCTTCGTACAAATTATCAACTCCAAGCATCCTTTCTACCTTACTAATACCAATTTCTGTCAAATGTGCTGTCCTTAATTTCTCATCAATTTCATAATCCGTACCCCTAACCAGCTTCTGCACCAGCTCTGTGAATTTATAATAAAGGTCAGTAGCTTTTTCAGCAGGTGAGGAAATAATAAGGGGAGTCCTTGCTTCATCAATTAAAATTGAATCCACCTCATCAACAATTGCGTAAACATGTCCACGCTGAGCTCTTTGAGAAAGGTCATGCACCATGTTGTCGCGAAGGTAATCAAAACCGAATTCATTGTTAGTTCCGTAAGTAACATCTACCTGGTAAGCTTCCTTTCTTTCAATAGGGCGAAGGTGGGAAAGGCGGGGGTCGTCCTGGCTGTCATCTGTATAATCCATATCCAAAATATACGACTTTTGTTCCTGGCAAATACAAGCAACAGTTAAACCTAAAAAATCAAGAGCTTTACCGTACCAGCCTGTATCACGGCGGGCAAGGTAATCGTTAACTGTCACTAAATGACAACCACGACTTGTAAGCCCGTGCAAATACAAAGCTAGCGCAGCAGAAAGAGTTTTACCTTCTCCAGTCTTTTGCTCCGCAATCTTACCCTGGTGAAGAGCAATTCCGGCAATTAACTGAACATCATAAGCCCGCTCGCCAACAGTGCGGCGGATTGCCTCGCGGATAACTGCAAACGCTTCAGGGAGAATATCTTCGAGAGTCTCGCCTTTTTCTAGGCGGGATTTAAACTGCGGGGTTTTGTCAGCTAATTGTTTATCGGAAAGTTTTTTAATCCCCGGTTCCAAAGAATTAATTTCTTCCACAGTTGGCTGAAGAGTATTCAACTCGCGCTGGTTTGAATTAAATAAATTATTAAGAATTCCAAGCATAACAAAGGTTATTTTAACACGTAAAAAAAGCCCCGAACTGTGGATAGAACAATTCGGGGTTAAAAATTACACATGCACAGAAAACAGAGCTTCCTCATTCATATCCTCCACCGGTCCTAAAGAAGTGTTAAGCACACGGAAAAACTTGCCGCATTTCCAACACCAGTGTGTGGGACGTGCCTGTTCGCTGGCAGCAGGCTTATGAACAACAACACTGCCATCAAAACCCAAACTAACAGCAGCCTTCTCAGCCTGGTTATCCATTTTCCGCAACCGGTGGAGTATCGGCTTACGATTGTGGTTGCTGTAACAAACAGGGCAGAGATAGCGCACTCGCTGTCCCTGCCTGCTAATGTGCTTGTAAACTAGCCAATCATCCCACCGCCCGCTCCTCCAAACACGCGCAGCTACCTTTTCCAAAGAACCGTTTTCTACCGAAACTGTACGATTCTGTTTTCCCATCTCCCCTCCTTTCAAACTAATGCCTTCTTGGCCTACGCCCAACTGAACCACAATCCGGACATCTGGACCAACTGGAATAATAGATTTTACCGCAGTCTGTACAGCGCCACCTAAGGTTTCCGCTAGCCGAGCCCCTATTGCAGGCCAGCCGTGGCGGAGGGCAGGGCATACTTTCTCCAATCTCAAAATCTCTTTTACTTAAATGTTTTGCAACCTCCCCAACTAAATGAGGAGGGACTCCGGCAACTTTTTTGTTAGTACGTGCCACAGTCTCCTCCTTTACCTCTTTGATTCCAAGCTGTCCGGAACCAACGTCAGGTACTATAGTATAGCAGATTTTGGGGTGTTTGCTAACAAAAAAGATTCTTTGGATACTTAGGTAACCTAAGTTACTTAGAAAATTTGATTAGAAAATAAAGAGGGTGAGTTGCTAAATATACTATTCGCTTTTTTCTTTTTCATCGCTGTCTGTTTCTTCTTCCTCAACTCCAAGAGCAATTGGCAAACCTTCTTCCCGCGCTTGCTTTTTAATTTTAACCTCAATCTCATCCGCCATATCCGGATTTTCTTTTAAAAACTCTTTTGCTGCTTCCCGACCCTGCGCAATGTTATCACCATCATAGGCGTACCAGGAACCTTTTTTTTCAACAATATCCATATCCACACCAACATCAATTAAATTACCTTCGCGGGAAATTCCCTCGCCGTACATAATGTCAAACTCAGCCACCCTGAACGGGGGCGCAACCTTATTTTTAACCACTTTAACTTTAACTCTTCTACCCAAATCCTTATCACCTTCGGAAATTTTTTGCCGTCCGCGAATATCCATCCTCACAGTAGAATAAAATTTAAGTGCTAATCCGCCGGAAGTAGTTTCCGGATTGCCAAACATTACCCCAATTTTCATCCGCACCTGGTTAATAAAGATAACGCAGGTATTTGACTTGGAAATTGCGCCGGCTAATTTGCGGAGAGCTTGCGACATTAAACGGGCTTGCAGACCAACATGGGCATCCCCCATTTCACCTTCAATTTCTGCGCGGGGAGTCAAAGCAGCAACAGAATCAATAACCACAATATCCAAAGCGCCGGAACGGACTAACCGTTCTGTAATTTCCAAAGCCTGCTCACCTGTATCCGGCTGGGAAACTAAAAGGTCATCAACATCAACACCTATTTTCTGCGCGTAAAGAGGATCTAAAGCGTGCTCAGCATCAACAAAAGCAGCATTACCGCCCTGCTTCTGCGACTCAGCTAAAATATGAAGAGCAAGGGTGGTTTTGCCGCTGCCCTCTGGACCGTAAATTTCAATAACTCTGCCTTTAGGAACACCGCCGACACCGAGAGCAAGGTCTAAAGCAATTGCACCGGTAGGAATAACTTTTATTCCTTCCGCAACCTGCTGTTTACCAAGCTTCATAATTGCGCCGCTGCCGAAATCTTTTTCAATCGCATCCATGGCAGTTTCCAAAGCTTCCTGTTTATCTTTTTTGGAAGTATTATTGTCGCTCATACAGTTTTATTATACATGAGTGAAGAAGATTGTGTAATTGAGATAATAAGAATCAAAAGATAGTAAGATATTGGGATATTAGGAGGGGACTGAGGAACCAAGCAACTGAGAAACTGAAAAACGAAAACAGAATTCGGCGTTACGGCATTACGGCATTACGGCATCTCGGCATTACGCTGTTCGGCATTACGGAGTTACGGCACCTCGGCATTTCTTTTTTAGAGTAGCGCACTTTAGTGCGCGCATTGGCGCACCCTGCCAATTTTACGTAGAAGCTGGACGAACGTCCAAGCTGTGCGTAAAATTGAATACGGAACTGTTGCCTGATAAAATCATTACAATGAACGCCCAAAAGTACCTAGACCGAAAAGCTGATACAAGCGAGTTTACCCGCATTGACAAACCGATGCACAAAGAGTGTGTAGCTTCTATCATCATTCCTGCATACAACGAGGAAGAAACAATTATTAAAACTTTAAAATCACTGGAAAATCAAACAAATATTGAACCGGAAGCAGTAGAAGTAATTGTTGTAGTTAACAATACTACTGACAAGACAGTGGAAGAGCTTAATAAATTTATAGGAGGAAATAGAAGATTAAAGTACATTATTGTCGAAAAAAATTTCCCTCCGCAATCAGCGGGGGTGGGACCGGCGAGAAAACTGGGCTGTGATTTAGCAATTTACAGAAATATCCACCGAAAAAAGCCCAAAAGACCTTTTTATCTGCTTTGGCTTGACGCCGACAACTGGAGAATTCCCCACGACTACGTGGCAGAGGTTTTAAAAGTTTTTAAAGAAACTGGAGCACATGCAACCGCTGCCAGAATCTCCTTCGACTACGAAAACCTCAGTAAAAGACACCAAACTGTAGGATTGCTTTACGAAATGAAACAAGGACTGGAAGAAGTAGCTAAAGAATACGGATTCACAAACAAAGACAGGGCAGACGCTGTAATGCATACTCCCGGAGCCGCCTGCGGGTTTACCCAGCAAGCGTATCTTAAAATAGGCGGTACACCCAAAAATAAGAAAACAAGCGAAGATACCTACATGAGCGATGAAATTAATAAGTACGGCGGCAAAATAGCGCGTGTGGAAAGAACAATTTACATCAACCCGCGCAGAATGCTTGTAGAACCTATCGCCTGGTATAACAACTCTGCCTGGAAACAAGATAAGTTTTTTAAAATGAATGAATTGGCAAGAAAAGGTATTGTTTCCAACCAGCTTCCTTCTAAAGAAGAGTTGGAGAAGGTTATAAATGACAGATTAGAAGGTGTGGCCAAAATGATTGTAAAAAGGGACAAAGCAGACTATGAAGAAATCCTCAATGAACTGAAACAAAAATACAAAGAAAAAATA